>CANHBJ010000157.1 GCA_947459075.1 Bacteroidota bacterium | reverse complement strand
TAAGTTAAAGTTAACTGTTTCAATAACGCGACCTGTAATGTCCATCATTTTAACAGCAGTAGCTTTGTTGTAATCAATAGCAAAATTGATTAAATCAGATGCAGGGTTAGGATAAACGCTTAATGATTCAGCTGCTTTCTCGATTTCTGTTAAAGAATTAAACAAAGTATAAACTCGGCAAGAAGCTGCCTGAAATGTGGCTTGTGTTCCTGAAACAATGTATACAGCCATACAAATTAAACTTTGTTGGTTCATACCAGCAGGTAATGTTAAAGTAAAACTTTGTGTAAGCATTGTTGAGTCTCCTGAGGCTAAATTTGCTGCAAGTGATTTCGATATTACGTTTGTAGAAAAAGGAGTATACTGTCCTTGGCTATTTGCTGAGCCGAAGCCAATACCAAATGTTGTGCCAGAAGGCAACGAATTAGGACTAACATTTTTCACGTAATAAGTGTAAGTAACTGCTTGACCTGAGTTAATTGTACCTGAAGCAGGATCAGTTAATCTGATTGATAAAGATTGTTGTGCCATTGCAGAAACACATGCAATCATTAAAATTGATAGTAATAGTTTTTTCATGTTAGTTTTAATTAATATTTTATAAATTTTATTAAACAAAAATATTCAAAATAAAACGAAGTTGAACAATGTTTTTTTGAACAAATAAATTTGTATGAGTACAAAATCGAACATTTGATATTTACTTCAGGCCTTTTTAGAAAATCATGCGATTTTATCTAATCAGCAAAATGTATGGTAAAAACCATAGAACTAAGTATACATTATCAGGTAAAAATACTTTTTAATCAATGCTGCATAAAATAATTTAATGTTCATTAAAATGATTCCATACCAATTTAGCTTTGGCTTTTCCAACAATATTTTCAAGTGTTTCGATTGATGCTTCACGAATTTTTTTAACAGATTTTAGTTCGCTAAGTAGTAACTTAGATGTTTCGCCACCTATACCTTTTATTTGATCTAATTCAGTTACAAAAGTAGTTTTACTCCGTAAATTACGGTGATGTGTAATACCAAAACGATGTGCTTCATCTCTTATTTGTTGTATAATTTTTAAGGTTTCACTTTTCTTTTCAAGGTATAATGGAAATTCATCCTCAGGGTAATAAAGCTCTTCCAATCTTTTAGCAATTCCAATTACAGGTACTTTACCGTATATGCCCAACTCTTTTAAACTTTCTATGGCAGAACTTAATTGTCCTTTTCCACCATCTATTACAACCAAGTCGGGTAATGGCTCATTTTCATCCAAAACCCTTTTGTATCTTCTATATACCACTTCTCGCATGGTTGCAAAATCATCGGGGCCAACAACTGTTTGAATTTTAAAATGGCGATAATCTTTTTTACTTGGTTTACCATCCTTAAAAACAACACAAGCAGAAACAGGGTTGGTTCCTTGTATGTTTGAATTATCAAAACACTCTATGTGTTTAGGAGGTGTTTTTAGTCTCAAGTCTTTTTGCATCTGAGCCATCAGCCTGTCTATTCTAAACTCAGGATTTAGCCTATCATATTGTTCCAACTTATCTCGTTTATAGAACATGGCATTTTTTAGAGACAGATCGAGTAATTTCTTTTTATCGCCAAGTTTAGGAACTGTAAACGTAATATTTGAATCTTCTAAATCGAGTTTAAAAGGAACTATAATTTCTCTTGAGGTGCTCTTGTATTGTTCTCGAACTTCTGCAACAGCATATTCCAGTAATTGCTCTACTGTTTCTTCTAGCTTTTTCTTCACCTCAAATGTTTGCGTTTGAATTATCATTCCATTCGCTACTTTCAAAAAGTTTATGAATGCAAATTTTTCATCAGCAACAATACTAAATACATCTACATCATGTATTTGGTGACTAACAATTGTTGATTTGCTTTGGTAATTATCAAGTAACTCTAACTTTCGTTTGTATGCTGCTGCGTCTTCAAATTTTAATTCTTCGGCCGCAGCATTCATTAATACCCTCAGGTGATTTTTAACTTCAGCAATATTGCCTTTTAAAATATTTTTTATTTCCTTAATGGTTTCTGAATATGCTCTTTCTGTTTGGTAACCTACACATGGCGCTTTACAATTGCCAATTTGATACTCTAAACAAACCTTAAATTTATTGGAGTTAATATTCTCTTCTGTTAAATTTAAGTTGCATGTTCTTGTGGGATAAAGAGCCTTAATCAATTCCAATATAGTCCACATCATGCCTTTATTGGCATAAGGGCCATAATAATCACTTCCATCTCTTATAATATTTCGAGTATAAGTTATTCTTGGAAATGGTTCTCTTTTGATACAAATAAACGGATATGTTTTATCGTCCTTTAAGTTGATATTATACTTAGGTTTAAACTTCTTTATTAATGAATTTTCTAAAAGCAAAGCATCAATTTCACTATCAACAAGCGTAAATTGAATATCAATTATGCGTTCAACCAATAACGCTGTTTTTCTGCTATCATGGTGGGTTTTGGTGAAGTAGCTGCTTACCCTTTTTTTTAAATCCTTGGCCTTACCAATATATATGAGCGTGCCTTCCTTGTCGAAGTATTTATATATACCTGGTGTATGGGGTAACCTGCTAATAATATCTTTCAAATAATCAACATGCATTTTGTAAAGGTACGATTGGCAATAAAAAACCAATAATTTAGATTGAAAAAATAATAATACAAGCAATATTTTAATCAGCGAACTAATTAAAAAAAAGCATTTTGCATCAACCACTTGATTAAAATTATCGGCTATATAAAGCATCATTTAGCTTAATAATATTATACATTTTATCATCGGATTATACTTTTTTAAAGTTGCTTTTTTTAGGATGATACTACCATATAAAATTCATAATAAAATATTAGTGTTCACTTAATATTTTGATAAAATCAATACTCATTTCTCACAGTAAAAGGATGTCTTTATATTCTATAAAATAATATTTTTCAATTAGTTAATTGACATTAAAGGATTTTAATGTCGCGTTTTGTCGCATTAGTATAATTTGAATTTTCAAATCATGTAAAAAAAGCATAGAAAATGTAAAATGTATGATACAAAACTTGACAATTAATAGCCATAACATCAAACTAAAAAAAGGTAATCATACACAGCATTACCGAACATTGAGAGACAAACAACAAACATCAAACAATAAATAAAAACTAACAAAACACATGAAAGAAAAACTACTTTTCTATTACACCAATTCTAAATCCCTGGGATTTACATTGGCCATGTTGCTTATGAGTGTATGCTCATTTGCACAAAATGTAAACTTAGCTCCACAAGCAACTGCTTCGGCTAGTACTTGTAACACTGGTGCATGTTCAACATTAAATGATTTAAATTTTGGCACTTGCGGTACACAACAAACGTGGCTAACATCAAATGCTACAAATCCAGGATCTGCTGTTTTTGTTCAGTTTAACTGGACAATCTCGCAAACAATTAAAGGCGTTACATTCCATTGTGGTCAAGCTGGTTCAAGATATTTAGGTGGAGGAACTTTACAAGCTTGGGATGGTGCCACATGGAATACCATTACAACGTTTACCCAAACAAATACTGCGCTTTGTAACTATGATGTTAACTTTTTACCAATTACTACAACCCAATTACGTTTAATAGACATTGTTGTAATAGGCACACAAACAAGTAATGTTAACTTCCGTGAAATTGAAATTTGGCAGGGATCTATCGCTAATAACGATATTGGTGTTGCTGCTATCGACTCTCCTAATACGTTCTGTAATAACAACCAAAATGTTGTTGCAAGAGTAGTTAACTTCGGTAAAAACCAAGTTACTGGTTTTAATATAAATTGGTCAATTAATGGTTTAATACAAACTCCTATTTCATCTACTGCTACACTTGATACCGCAGGTGGTGTTGGTGCTGTAAGTACACAAATTCTTCTTGGATCATATAATTTCCCTAATAATGTGTTGACGCAAATAAAAGCATGGACATATTTGCCGAATAATACCAATGATACATTAAGAAATAATGATACATCAACAGTAAATAAAGCTCCAGCTATGGCTGGTAATTTTACCATTGGTGGTGTTACAGGTCCAAATAATTATGCTACAATTGATGCTGCTATTAGCGCGTTGGGTTTTGCAGGTGTATGTGGCCCCGTTGTATTCACTATTGCTCCCGGTACTTATAACAGGACGACTGCAGTTGTTTTAGGAGAGATTGCAGGTGCAAGTAACATCAATACCATTACTTTTGATGGTGTAAACGCTCTAAATTGTAGGTTTACTGGTGCTATTCCAAGTTCAGGATTGTTTATTTTAAACAATTCAAAATTTGTTACACTTAAAAACATCACTGTAGAAAATTTATCACCTACTGCACCTACTGCAATTGCATTGGTGGGTGCTACCAGTAAAATTACATTGAGTAAATGTATTGCCCGTGTTCCAATTATTTTAACCGGAACCTCAACTACTGGCTACTGTATTAATGCTACAGGATCTGTAAATGGAAATGGAGTTTCTGCTTGTGCTGCTAACAATTTTACTGTGGATAGCTGCAGAACAATTGGTGGTGCATATGGTATTGTATCTTACGGTTCGTCTATTGCTTCAGCCAATAGTGGTTTAAGCTTTACAAACAACTTAATAGACAGTAATAACTACATGGGTATGTATATTGCATACAACTACAACCCAATTGTGGTGTCAAACAACACCATTAACATGCAAGGTTGGAACTATGGTTACTATGGTATGTATTTTTATTATAACCAAAGTAATAATGTGACTATACCTCATGTTGTTTCTAACAACAAAATTAACAACTTCGGTTACTATGGCATTTATGCCTACTACCCTATATCAACTACTACTGCTGCTGCTCCACAGTTTATTAACAACGTAATTAGCAGTTTCACAGGTGGTTCTTACAGTGGTTTTTATGGTTTGTATTTATACAACTACAACGTTGCTTGTCGTGCTGATATTTACCATAACACCATTAGCATGAATGGTATTCAGTCATCAACAACAGCAACTTGTTTCTACAATACGGGATCTAATGTACTTAATGTTAAAAACAACATTTTTGCTGTTTATTCAGGTTCATACACACCTGCTTATTTTGCAACTGCACCAATTGCCAATACTGTTAATTACAACTTATATTGGAATGCTACCAACATAACAACTGGTAACCTTGTTTATCGTGCTGCATTCTTTACTCCTGCCAACTTTAAAACTGCTACTGCAGGTGGTGATACTTCATACAACGAAAATCCTTCATTTGTATCTCGTGCCAACAACAACTTTGCTTTAACAGATGGTTGTAATGGTTTTGGTTTTGCAGGTTTAGTTGCCAATGACATTAATGGTGCTACCCGCTCGCTTACCACACCTAATTTGGGTGCTTACGAGTTTGCTGGTGCAGTAGCCAACAACTTAGCAATTAGCAGATTATTAAATCCAGTTGCTCCAATTACTGCAGGTGCACAAGATTTAAGGTTTACTGTTAAAAATATTGGTAACAACCCGGTATTTTCTTATAATGCCAATTACAAGCTAAACAACAACACGGCTGTTAGTCAGTTAATGGCTACCAATACCATCGCTCCTTGTGGAGTTGATACTGCATTATTTACAAACACCAACCAAATTACTTTGGGTGCTATTAATGCCATCACAGCATTCACCAGCAGTCCTAACTCATTAGTTGATGCAGATAGAACAAATGACAC
>CANHBJ010000156.1 GCA_947459075.1 Bacteroidota bacterium | reverse complement strand
TCGCGATTTAACCTCATTAGGTATAGCTGCCATTATTGGCGCAGGTATATTTAGCACCATTGGTAATGCAAGTGCAAGTGGTGGTCCTGCTGTAATTTTATTATTTGTATTTATTGCTATTGCTTGTTCATTTTCTGCATTAAGTTATGCCGAGTTTGCAAGTAGTATTCCTATTTCTGGTAGCGCATATACGTATGCTTATGCATCGTTTGGTGAGATTGTAGCCTGGATAATTGGTTGGGCTTTAATTGTAGAGTATGCCATTGGTAATATTGTAGTTGCCATTAGTTGGAGTGATTATTTTACTGGTTTAATGGATGGCTTTGGTTGGCATATACCAGAGTATTTAACCATGGATTATTTAAGTGCTAAGAATGGTTTTATAGAAGCCACATCGCTTTTGGCATCAAACCAAACTTTAACACATTATCTGCAACAGCAACAATTGGCTTGGCAAAGTGCACCAGAAATTTTTGGGTTGAAATTGATTTGCGACTTGCCCTCATTAGGAATTGTGTTTGCCATTACTGCATTAATTTATCGTGGTGTACACGAAACAAAAACAGTGGGCAATTATTTTGTAGGCTTAAAGTTAATTGTAATTGTATTGGTAATAATTGTTGGGGCATTTTATGTGAATCCCGATAATTGGAGTCCTTTTGCACCAAATGGTTTTAAAGGTGTTTTACAAGGTGTGGCATCGGTATTTTTTGCATACATTGGTTTTGATGCATTGGCCACAACTGCCGAAGAGTGTAAAGATCCCAAACGTGATTTACCTAAAGCCATGATCGCATCATTAACAATTTGTACCATTTTATACATACTCATTTCATTATCATTAACAGGTATGGTGAGCTATAAAGAGTTGGCTGTTGGCGATCCGTTGGCACACGTTTTTGAATTGTTGCATGTAAATTGGATGAGTGGCATAGTTGCAGTAAGCGCAGTAATAGCAATGGCCAGTGTGTTGTTGGTTTTCCAAAATGGGCAACCGCGCATTTGGATGAGCATGAGTAGGGATGGACTTTTGCCTAAGCGTTTTAGTAACATACATCCTAAGTTTAAAACACCCGCATTTAGCACCATTGTTACGGGGTTATTTGTTGCCGTTCCTGCGTTGTTTTTAAACTTAAAAGAAGTTACAGATTTATCAAGTATTGGAACTCTGTTTGCATTTGTAATTGTAAATGCAGGAGTAATAAGAATGGAATCTCACAGCAACGAGTACCATGTTGGTTTTAAAGTTCCTTATATTAACGGTAGGTTATTGGTGCCTATTTTATGTTTGGTTAGTTTATATCTATTTATTGTGTTTGATAACACCCAAACATTTATGCATGTTGGTTTACGAGAAAACTGGCCAACACTTGCTTTTTGGTTACTATTTGTAGTATTAAGTGTACTTACTTTTTTAAAGCGCTTTAGTACCATTCCCGTATTAGGTATGGTTTCTAATTTTTATTTAATGACCCAATTAAATTTTACCAATTGGGCTGCGTTTTTGTTGTGGTTGTTGTTTGGTTTATTTATCTATTTACTATACGGCAAAAAGCACAGTAAGTTAAACAATTTGGCACCCTAACCTTGTAACAGTTTGCATTAATATTTTTGCTTTAACCAAGGGTGATGTTATGTTGTGTATGTCTAATTGGTTGTAAAAGTAAAAACCTAATTGGATACTTTCCTTTCACACGTTTTATATTCCGTTTACCTTCAATTTGCGCTTTTTTATCTAAAAGTAATTTTATTGGTATTTGTTGTAGTACTTTCGCACCCGTGAAAAATTTAGTTATATTGTTAAGTCTGTTTTTGCTTTCTGCAACAACTATTAATGCCCAAACTCAAAAAAACACTTTAAGTGGTACGGTTAAAGATGCTAAAAATGGTGAAGACCTTATAGGCGTTTCTATATCCGTTAGTGAGTTAAAAATAGGTGTAGCTACCAATACATATGGTTATTATTCCTTAAATCTTCCTGAGGGTAAATACACCATTGTGTATTCTTATGTTGGTTATGCTACTCAAACCAAAACCATAGATTTAACCAAAGGAGATATTACTTTAAAAGTAGAGTTAGCAGAAGATAAGCGTGAGTTAAAAGAGCTCACCGTAACAACAGATAGGCCAAATTCATCAAATGTGGAATCAACAAAAATGAGTGTGGTTAAAATGGACATCAAGGAGGTAAAGAAAATACCGATACTATTAGGTGAAGTTGATATTATAAAAGCCATACAATTATTACCTGGTGTGCAAGCTGCAGGAGATGGCAATACTTTATTTATTGTGCGTGGTGGGAATGTGGATCATAACTTGGTGCAGTTGGATGAGGCCGTGGTTTATAATCCATCTCATGTGGTGGGTTTCTTTTCTGTATTTAATGGTGATGCAATAAAAGATTTTGAAATTTATAAAGGTGGTATACCTGCCAATTATGGTGGCCGATTGGCTTCTGTGTTGGATGTGCGTATGAAAGACGGTAACTCTAAACAATTTAGCGCAAGTGGTGGTATAGGTATATTGTCATCTCGCTTAACGTTAGAAGGACCGATTCAAAAAGATAAAAGTTCATTTATGATTTCGGGTAGGAGAAGTTATTTTGATGTGTTTTTTCCATTAACCGAGCAAACCAAAGATGTGACTGCTTATTTTGGTGACTTAAACATCAAAACAAACTTTGTTTTAAATGAAAAGAACAAGTTGTTTTTGTCTGGTTACATTGGTAGAGATAATTTAGGAACTGGTAGCTTATTTGGATTAGGTTGGGGAAACCAAACGGCCACTTTGCGTTGGAACCATATATATAGCTCACGCATGTTTTCAAATACCAGTTTTATTTTTAGTCGGTATAATTATAATGTTGATTTTAATATTTCACCTAATTTAAATTTAACACGATTAAATTACATTACTGATTTTGGTGTAAAGCAAGACTTTAGTTATTACGCTAATCCTAAAAACAGCATTAAGTTTGGGTTCGCAGCAACACATCATACCTACTCTCCCGGAGAAGTTAATCCCATTACTTCCGAATCAATAATTTTAAAAGATGTTTTGCCTGCAAAGCGTGCGCTAGATTACGGAGTATATATTAGCCATGCTTTAAAAATTAACAACCGTTTATCAACCGAGTATGGTGCGCGTTTATCTATGTTCCAAAATGTAGGTAAAGGACGTGAGTTAATTTATGCTGGAGGTACACCAACATTTTTTAACAATGGTTTTATCAATACATCAACCATTATTGACACAACAAACCATGATTGGAACAAGGTATATAATACCTACTTTGGATTGGAGCCACGCTTGGCTTTAACTTATGTTATTAATGCAAGTAGCTCAGTTAAGGCCTCGTATAACCGCATGTTTCAATACATGCATTTAATACAAACAACCAATGCAAGTATAGGTGCTGAGTTTTGGACTCCATCTGATAAGTACATCAAACCACAAATGGCCGATCAGGTAGCATTGGGGTATTTCCGTAATTTCAGTGAAAATGCAATTGAAGCATCAGCCGAGGTTTATTATAAGTACATGAACAACACAGTAGAGTTAAAGGATGATGCAGATGTACAGTTTAATGAAGCTATAGAATCGCAGGTATTATCGGGTATAGGAAGGGCCTATGGTATAGAATTGTTATTGCGTAAACAACGCGGTAAAACAACAGGTTGGTTAAGTTACACACTTTCAAAATCGGAAAGAAAAGTTGATGGGGTGAATAACAATGAGTGGTATAATTTCAGGTTTGATAGAAGGCATTATGTAACTTTTGTGCTTAGCCATGAGTTCACAAAACGTATAAGTATGTCGGCTAATTTTATATATGCTACAGGCGATACCTATACACCCGCTGTTGCTTATTTTGAGTTTGAAGGTAATAAGATTATTGAGTATGGTGCAAGAAATAGTGCCAGGGTTCCTGCTTATCATCGCATGGATTTATCGTTAACTTTAAATCAGAAGAAAACAGAAGCTAGACCACTTTGGGTATTTTCAAAAAGAAAGTTTGAAGGCAGTTGGGTGTTTTCTGTTTACAATGCTTATGGACGTAAAAATCCATACAGTATAGCGTTTAGAACAAATGAAGTAACAGGAAGGAATGAAGCGGTGAAAACGTATTTATTCACCTATGTACCATCGGTTACGTATAACTTTAAATTTTAATTACGGCCATGAAAAATAGAATTGTATTAATAAGCTGTTTACTATTAGGGTTGATGTTTACTTCATGTGATGAAGTGATAGACATTGATGTGCCTGATAATACCGAAAAAATTGTTGTGGAAGGACAAATTACAACTGAAGTTGATAGTTCTTTTATTAGACTTACCAAATCGTTAGGGTATTTTGATAATACTAATGCAACACCATTAGTTACAGATGCGGTGGTTGATGTAAATGGTATTTCATTTAACCATATTGGTAACGGCATATACAAAGCCTCATCGGGATATGTTGGTACAACAGGGTCTATTTATAATTTAAAGATAACCCATCAAGGAAAAACATACACATCAAGCTCTACACTAGAACCTATGTTTGAAATAGACACGGTAGTTTCTTATTTTAAACCTGCATCAGGGTTTATTGAGGAAGGGTATGCCGTTGCATACTTAGCAAAGGATAATAGAGCAAGAACCAAGTATACCTATTTCCGTTTTGGATTTACAAATAAAGAAAATACAGAAGGTAAAGATTCGCTATTTGATGTGAGGATATTGTTTGATAACAGAAACTCTGTGATTAATGAACCTTTTGTTTTTGAATTACCATTTTTACGCTTACAACCAAATGATACTGCATTGTTAATTTTCCGTTCTATTGACGAGCCGGTAAATAGATATTATCAAGCATTAAGTAACAGAGGCAATGCTGGAGGCCCATTTAGTACGCCACCTGCTAACTTACCTACCAACATAAACGGAGGTGCTTTAGGTTTGTTTGCTGCATATGATGTAAAACGTTTCCGAGCGCCAATTACAAAATAGTTAACTACTGTGGTCTGCCACAATTAACCATTTGCCTTTAAGTTTACGCATAAGCAATGTAAAGTGTCCACCTACATCACCTGCATTTCTTTTTAAATCCCATTTGCCAACAACAAAAGCTACATCTTTACTTAACAGTTTAATGTTTAAAATTTGCAGCTCTAGTTTACCCATTGCATTTTTATCAGGGTATGATTTTTTGTAGTTGGCTAAGGTGTTTTTCCAGCCTCTTGTTACACCTCGCTTGCCCACGAAGGTTAACGAATCGTTATTCCAATAACCTTGCATGTAGGCTTCAATTTTGCCTTCATTCCATGATTTTTGTTGCGCTTGGAGTAGCTTTTGAATGTTTACACGTTCATTTGCAACAGGCGCTTTTCCTTTTTTACTACGCGGTTTTTTAGCAAATGCATTTGTTGAAAATAGGAGTGTAGTAATAGCTAAAAAGTAGGTGAACTGTTTTAATTTAATCGTCATGTTATAATTTTATAAATAGCAAAATTCAGAAAAATTTTGTGGGTGAATAATATCAGTTTTAGCAGTAGTATACATGTTTAAAAAGGCCTTACTAACAGTATTTTTTTTACGGGTATTCCACTTCATTTCAAATGCATGTAGTTTGCCATTTTCTTCTTCTACATAATCCACTTCGCTTTGGTTATAGTTACGCCAAAAGTAGCTTTTAATGGGTAAATCCATCGTACTGTTCATCTTCATTCGCTCGCTAATCATAAAATTTTCCCATAGTTGACCCACATCATTGCGTATGCCTAGGTTGCT
>CANHBJ010000155.1 GCA_947459075.1 Bacteroidota bacterium | reverse complement strand
CTCTCCACCCCTATGATATTGTTCTGGATACTCATAAGAAACCACCGTATGGTCCAATTTTTCCCAAGCAAAATGCTTATGCTCTACCACCCTAGTGTATGGCACATCAGGCGAAGTATAATTGAATACTGCATTGCCCTGAAAGTTTCTCACACCATGCAATTCCTTGTGATCAAACCTTAACGATCGGTATTGTAACTCACCCAAACAATAATCAAAATAAGCATCAATTTTTCCAGTGTATATTACCTTATTGGCAATCGTTAACCATTGCGTAATGTCTGCTAAAAAATCAACCCCTAATTTCACCTCAATACCATTTAATAATCCTTCGGTAAGTTTATTATATCCCCCAATCGGAATTCCTTGGTAAGTATCGTTAAAGTAATTGTTATCGTAGGTAAATCTTAATGGTACACGTTTAATTAAAAATGCGGGTAGTTCATCACAAGGTTTACCCCATTGTTTCTCTGTATAATGTTTTATGAGCTTTTCAAAAATAGTTGGCCCCACCATGCTTAATGCCTGCTCTTTGAGGTTTGCTGGATTTGATTTTATATAAGGAGCTGTTTCTTCTGCAATTTTCTGTTGCGCTTCTTCAGCGGTTTTCACACCCCAAAGTTGCTCAAAAGTATTCATGTTAAAAGGCATGTTGTATACCTCTTTGTAGTACTTTGCTTTTGGAGAATTTATAAATGGTTTAAAAGGAACAAAGCTGTTCACAAAATCCCATATGCGTTTATCATTGGTATGAAAAATATGTGCACCATACTGATGAACCTGAATACCTCCCACATCTTTACAATAGGTATTTCCGCCAACATGTGAGCGTTTATCAATTACTAGGCACTTCTTACCTGCTTTATGCAATTGATGTGCACACGTGGCACCATATAGTCCCGCACCAACTATCAGGTAATCGTAGGTCATTTTTTAAATTTATTTTTTATGGTTGTTATGGCCTGATATATAAATTCATTTTTCAAAACAACATATTGAGCAACTGCATAAACCAAAGCACATAAAAATAAGCTTGCAAAAATAATAAATGATGGAATGTCGAACATGGTTTTACAAATCCAAACAACAGGAATAAAACTTAAGCAAAGTATAAAATCATTCCTCATTCTTAACACATTAAATTTGATACTAAACTTTTTATATGCAAAGTAATAGGTAATTAATGTAACAATAACCTCTGTTACAACAATTGCAAATGCTGCTCCATTATGAGCGAATGTTGGAACCAATAAAGTATTTAAAGTAATGTTTACTAACATCCCAACAAAAACACTTTTTAAAACCAACTTATCATTTCCAGATGCGGATAAAATTTGCATACCAAACAAATTACTTAACCCAATTAACAATGGTAAAAAACTTAACAAACGCATTGCAGGCAATGCATCAGCGAATGCCACACCAGAAAACACAAAGAGTAACTCAGGAGCCAATAAAAAAATACCAACTCCAATTGGTATAGCCAAATCAACAATAAAGTTAAAAGAAGTTTGTAAATGGGCTGGATTTTGGATGTTTGCTGCAAAAGTCCGAGCACTTCTTGGTAACAATACCGTACCCAAAGCCGATACAATTGGAATACCAATTTTACTTAACTTAACTGCAGATATATACATACCAACTGCTGCTGCCGTACTTAAAAAGCCAACCCAAACGGTATCAAAAATAGTATACATGGCTATACATACATTCATTAGGAAAATAATAAATATAGGTTTTAAGTGATGAAGTAAATTTAAATTGGAAAAACTAAAATTTACCTTTGTGAAAGCATAAAATAAATTCCATATATGCCCACTAAGAATGCTTAAAATAGAAATTAATAAATAAGGAAAAACATCGCTTTCCTCTTTCACAAATAACACAAGAAAAACCACAGTGATAATTCTAATTACAAGCGAGCGAATGGTAATTATTTTAAAGTCTTCTAAGCCTGCAAACAACCAATCTATAGCTAAAAACCCTAATAATACTTGAAGTGCGGCAATTGTAAATAAATCAGCATTTTGTTGAAGTGTTCCGCTGGCATATAAAACTATGGCATATACAATTGTACTTATAATAGCTGTAATGATATTGAGCGCCAAAAGCTCACTTACCAATTTATTTAGCTTGTCTTTTTTATTTTTAACTTTAGCAACCTCTCGCATGCCGTAAATAGGAATTCCTAACGAGGCAATTGTTACAAAATACTTACTAAACTGCAAAGCAAAATGCGCATTACCCAATCCTTGCGGACCAAGCATACGAGCAATATAAGGGAAAACCAACACCGGAAAAACGATGTTACTTACCACTAATAGTATGTTAAATAAAAAATTACGTTTAACTGAAGCCATTGCTGCAATACACCACTAAAGGCTTTGCATAATACGAAATTTGATTGATATGATATTGCTTTAAAAACACATTAGGAATGTAAATATTTTGATTTTGCTGAATTAATGCAACAACTTCGTCTTTTGTTGATACAATGGGTTGATTAGCCTCCCTAAGCAATTGCCCTAAGCCACCCGCATTATTTCCAATAACAGGTGTACCTAATAGCATACTTTCATGCGCGGTTCTGTTCCAACCCTCATTAAATGATGTTAAACAAACCGTATATAAACTTGCTGCTAATTCTTTTAAATATTCATCTAGTGCTAAATGTTTAACATCATAATATTGATAAGTATGTACCTCGGTAAAGTATGGTGTGGTAAAAAAACAATAGTAACCTAGCGCAGTTAACTCCTCTGCAATTTCAAAAACAATTGGATGCTGCTTTGCTCCAAATTGGCCCAAGTATATTTGTTGTTTTTTAACTGTTTCTATTTTTACATCTTCATATATCTTGTTATCAAATAAATTAGGTATCACATCAATATTTGATTCTTTTACATCGCGTTTTATCAACCAGTCTTTCCAATATTGTGCTACCACCACTACCCTTAACTTATTCGTATCAATTTTTAATAAGTATATAAGTAACTCCATATTAAAATGATAAAACCAACTATTTTGTTCCTTTCTATCATAATGATGGAGTATAACAATGGTTTTACTTCGTCTTAAAATACCTAATATCAAAACAGGTAACGCCATTCTTTGTACGGTTAAATTAATGTTTCCATTTGCCTGTTTAATTGCATAATACCAAAGCATTAAAAAACCTTTTAAACCTTTAAACTCTTTTTCAGTTCGGCACTCAACGAAATTAAGGTGAAGTAATGAGGACAAATATTTTCCTATCACCACCTCGTGGCGATACCCGCCAGTTTTGGCGGCACCGTGCGATATATAATGTAATGCTTTAATAACTACTGTTATTTCATGAGGTATATTTTACCTACGCTTTCTACAAAAAAGTTATCAGCAAGAGTTTGACGTTGTTCAATCGATGAGCCATTTATACGTGTTATTACTTGATATAAATAAACGCCATTGGCCAGTCTATCACCAAAATTATCAGTGCCGTCCCAGCTATAGTCACTAATATTCTGACCAATTTTTATAGGACCAAACTCGTCTTTGGTAATCTCTTTAACAATCTTCCCACTAATGGTCATGATACGAATTAAAAGTTGATCGGGAACAGATGCTCCAGTTAATGTAAATACGAACTTTACATTAGTTGTTGCAGGATTTGGATAAGGAAAAAAGTTAGTAATTGATGATTTTCTTTGCATATTAAAATCAACCTCATAAAAATCGCTTCCCGCAATGTTTCCACTCGCATCTTTACTTAACACTTTTAACGTGTATATACCTTCCTCAATTAAACTTGGTTTATACTCTAAAGTTGCTTTGTTGTTTTGATTGCTAGCGGCTAAAAACCTAAACTCTGGCGATGAAATATTTAATCGCTCGAAATCTAAATCGGAGGGTTTACGCAAGTATATCACAAATGAAGATGTGTCGGTTTGCAACTTAAATTTACTATCGTCTTTTGATGTTATCCTTATGGTTGGTGAAGGAGAAACAAAGTCACCATTGATAATTCTATATCCATCAAAAGTAACATCCATTTGCGGATTAATATTGTCACCTTTAACATTAAAGCTCTTAAATAAGTAATTATTAACTTTGGTAAGTTCGCTTTGTGGTCCATCATTAAAATAAACTTCCAATGCATGTTGCCCACTTAGGTTATAGGTAGAAACAGCATCACTAAACTTTACTACACCATCAGGCAAAAGTTGTCCTAAATTTTTATGTATTGCATATTTAAGCACCCTATTTTGATCTAGAATTCGCATAAAAACTGGTATACTATCAAACGCTATTTTAGAAACATTTTTAAATGCTAAAGTTAATTTTAATGAATCACCTTGGTCTAAATTAGATGCATAAAAGTTATATCCATCAGCAACAGATATCGTACCTTCAGGAGCGGGAGTGTATCTTACTGTCCAATAATACACTTGATCGGGTGTGCGGTAAGCGGTATCAAATAAATTAAACTTTAATTTTAAATACGGATAAATTGAGGCATCAATAAAAGAAAGGTCTTGTTCAGTAACTGCTTCATCAACAATTAAAGTGTCAACACCATTAATATTCACCCCAATTACACTAACTTTATTGTAATCGTTACCATTGTTTTCTGTACCACTAAATTTAAAACCAATATTTTTCCAGCTCGTAGCTGGGCCAATAATCCTGCTGGTACCATTACCTGTAAACCATTTACCATACAATACAGTATTTGCCACAGCATTTGTATCGTTTGTTAACAAACTTAAGGTATCCTCTGCAATAGTACCTATTGGTGCTCCCACAATACCTACCATGCTAAAAGCTGCATTGGGGTTATTAGCATTAGCTACTTTTAGTGAGCCTAACTTATTAAAAGCATTTCGCATTTGTGGCGACCAAGTAGCATTACCATTATCATAAACACTCCAAATTGCTACATAAGTACCAGCATCTAATGAATCAACAAACCGCTGAAAATCTATTTGCCCTTGAGCAGAATTAGGAAAACCATAGTAAAACAACTTACGCAAGTTGGGGTTGTTGTTGTTATTAATTACATTGGTACAGTTCATTGGAAAACGTGGATTGATAAACATTCTTAACGTTCGTTTATCAATTGCAATGGCAAAAAATCCGTTACTTACACAACTTAACGACCCAGGGTTTTGATTCTCGCCTTCGTAAAACAATCCCCTTGCACCATGAGCAATTCTATTGGCTCTCACATCTATAACAGCTGAGTTATCACTAAAGTCAATTCTTTTATTTAAGCTATCAATTTGCAAAAGATTCGATTTTGTTAAATCGATTACACGGGCAAACGTTCTTTGCATCCAAGCATCTTCATGACCAGGTATAAAAGTGAATACACCATTAACCCAACGTCCACCTTGTTGTTCGTTTAAATTTAATCGTACCCTCCAGTAATAAGTAGTTGTATCATTTGCTCCGTGTTTAAATGGCCATTGCAAAAAAGAGCCTGCTCTTACTACCCCACTATTTATTTTTTGTGGTGATGTAAAATCTGGTTCTAAGTCCACTTCTATGATGAACTCATTTTGGGTATTTACAACGTTATTGTTTTGAACAGTAAGCCAAACAGTATCGCTACCAACAACACCATCCACTTGAGGATATAGAATTGAACATCCGTTACCAGGAATAAAAATGGTAACTGAAGATGTATTATTGTTTTCAAACAATTCTTGAACTTCATTATTGGCATCAACCTTAATTTCGAAAATATTATTACCAAGTGCCAATTCTCCTAAAGTTTCAACCCTTAAATAAAAAGTATCTTTATT
>CANHBJ010000154.1 GCA_947459075.1 Bacteroidota bacterium | reverse complement strand
TTATCAATAGCCTGCTCTATATAAGTAGATATTTCGGCATGATCACCACGATTTAATACTCCATGTACGCGACCATCTGTAATTTGCTCAGCTGTTTTTACGCAACGATAGCAAAGGATACAGCGGGTCATGTGCAATTGAATTTTTTCACCAATATCGATTTTTTCAAATGTTCTGCGTTCAAAATCGGTGCGTGTTTTATAATTGCCGTGGTCGTAGCTTAAGTCTTGTAAATGACACTCACCTGCTTGGTCGCAAACTGGGCAATCCAATGGGTGATTTAACAATAAAAACTCAACCACACCTGCACGGGCATCTTTTACTTTAGCAGAAGTATTGTTAGCAACCACCATACCATCCATAATAGTGGTTCGGCAACTTGCCACTAACTTAGGCATTGGGCGAGGATCTTTTTCGCTACCTGCAGTTACTTCCACCAAACAAGTGCGGCAGTATCCACCACTGGTTTTAAGTTTGCTGTAATAGCACATGGTAGGAGGGGCCACATCAGGGCCAATCATACGCGCTGCGTTTAAAATGGTTGTGCCATCAGGCACTTCAATTTGTATTCCGTCTATGGTAACTTTAGCCATAATTTAATTTTCTTCTATACTTGCCACTAGTCCAAACTTGGTTGGATAAGTCTTTCTTGTTAATTATAAACTACTATATGCAGCAGCTGTATCAATATTGTTACAATGGAAATAATATTTCACTTCGCGTTGTGCTGATGGGTTTTTAACAAACTCTTCAAACTCATTACGGAAATGACGAATAGCACTTGCTACAGGCCATGCAGCTGCATCACCTAATGGGCAAATGGTATTTCCTTCAATTTTGCGTTGAATATCCCATAACAAATCAATGTCTTCCATTGTACCATGTCCATCTAGAATCTTATGAATGATTTTTTCCATCCAACCTGTTCCTTCGCGGCAAGGGCTGCATTGGCCGCAACTTTCGTGGTGATAAAAACGAGCAAATGTATGTAGGTTTTGTACAATGCTTGTACTTTCATCCATTACAATAAAACCACCTGAACCTAACATAGTTCCAGTAGCAAAACCACCATCAGCAAGGCTTTCATAACTCATTAAACGTTTTTCACCATTTGCTGTAGTTAAAATTAAATCAGCAGGTAGTATTGGCACAGATGAGCCACCTGCTACTACGGCTTTTAATTTTTTATCATTTAATATACCTCCGCAATATTCATCACTATATATAAAATCTTCTACAGTAATGCCCATTTCAATTTCGTATACACCAGGTTTTTTAATATGGCCTGATGCAGAAATTAATTTAGTTCCTGCACTACGTCCAATACCAATTTTAGCATACTCATCACCAGTCATGTTTATAATCGGAACAACAGCAGCAATGGTTTCTACATTATTAACAACTGTTGGGCAGCCGTACAAACCAGCGATAGCGGGAAAAGGAGGCTTAATTCTAGGATTACCACGTTTGCCTTCTAAAGACTCGAGTAATGCAGTTTCTTCACCACAAATATATGCACCTGCACCGGGATGAACGTATAGGTCTAAACTATAGTTAGTGCCTAAAATATTTTTACCTAACCAACCGTTTGCATAAGCTTCTGCAATGGCTTTTTCTAAAATACGAACTAAATAAAAATACTCTCCACGTATATAAATGTATGACGTGTTTGCACCAAGAGCGTAACTAGATGTTATCATACCCTCTACCAATAAATGAGGGAGGTATTCCATTAAGTAACGGTCTTTAAAAGTACCCGGTTCACTTTCATCAGCATTACAAACTAAGTAACTAGGCACACCTTCAGGCTTAGCCAAGAAACTCCATTTCATACCTGTTGGAAAACCTGCACCACCACGTCCACGTAAACCTGATTTTTTCACCTCCTCCACAACATCTTGTGGATTCATGGTTTTAAGAGCTTTCTCTACAGAAGCGTATCCGCCTTTACTGCGGTAAACATCATAAGTATTAATGCCCGGTACATCTATATGTTCAAGTAATATTTTTCGTGCCATGTTGCTTAGTGTTTTCTAAATGTTGTACCATCCAAGTATTTACTGTGTGTGGTTTCAGTTTTGTACTTGTTAATTAACTCATCAACATTTTCAAGAGTAAGGTTTTCATGGAAATGCTCTCCAATTTGTAGCATTGGAGCGGTACCACAACTACCTAAACACTCCACTGTTTTAAGTGTGAATTTACCATCAGGGGTAGTTTCACCATCTTTAATGCCAAGTCGTTTTTCAATATGTGCAACAACATCGTTTGCACCACGTAACCAGCAACTACTGGTTCTACAAACTTCAATTAAACATTTACCAACGGGATTGAGGTTAAACATAGAGTAGAAACTTGCCACTTCATACACCTCAATTGGTTTGATGTTTAGTATTTCGGCTATCTTATCCATTACAGGTACACTTAACCAGCCATCGTATTCGGCTTGAGCAATGTGCAATGCCGGTATAAGTGCTGATTTTTGTTTTCCTTCCGGATAGCGCTTAATCAGATTTTGGATTAAAGCTTCTGACTCTGCACTGAAACGAACTTCTTTTAATTCACTCATTGTATTTGGTTCTATATCTGCGGGCTAAATACTATCCCTAAAATCTAACATCTCAATAAATCTAAAATTTTAAGCGTCTAATTCTCCAGCAATAACATTTAAACTACTCATCGTTAAAATGGCATCGCTTAACATACTTCCTTTAATCATTTCCGGATATGCTTGGTAATATATAAATGAAGGTCTACGGAAATGTAGGCGGAAAGGTGCTCTGCCACCATCGCTAATTAAATAGAATCCTAATTCGCCATTACCTCCTTCTACGCTATGATAAATTTCACCTTTAGGTACATCTGTTTCACCCATTACTACTTTGAAGTGGTAAATTAAGGCTTCCATTTTTGTGTAAACATCTTCCTTAGGAGGCAAGTAAAACTCAGGAACATCAGCATACCATTTACCTTGAGGCATATTGTCCATAGCCTGACGGATAATTTTTAAACTTTCCCAAATTTCGTTTTGGCGAACAATGAAACGATCATAGGTATCACCTTTTTCTCCAATAGGAATAGCAAATTCAAAATCTTGGTAAGAGCTGTAAGGAGACATTACCCTTACATCATAATCAACACCTGCTGCACGAAGATTTGGTCCTGTAAATCCAAAACTTAATGCCCGTTCTGCAGATATTGCACCAGTGTTAGCAACACGATCTACAAAAATACGGTTACGCTCTAATAGGTTTGAAAACTCAGTAAAACCTTTTGGAAAGTCATGCAGGAATTCCTTTATTTTTTTATAAACTTCATCGCTAAAATCGCGCTCTAAACCACCAATACGACCAATGTTAGTAGTTAATCGTGCACCACAAATTTGTTCAAAAATGTCGTAAATTTTTTCACGCCATTGAAATAAGTATGTAAATCCGGTAAGTGCACCAGAGTCAACACCAACTACAGCATTACAAACCAAGTGGTCGGAAATACGGGCCAACTCCATAATGATAACGCGCATGTATTGGGCACGTTTTGGAATTTCAACGCCAATTAGTTTTTCAACCGTCATGTGCCATCCCATATTATTAATAGGAGATGAGCAATAATTTAAACGATCGGTTAATGTGGTGATTTGGTTATATGGCCTATGTTCTGCAATTTTTTCGAATGCACGATGAATATAGCCTATTGTTTGCACTGCATCTACAATAATCTCTCCATCCATGGTAAGCACATTTTGAAAAATACCATGTGTTGCAGGGTGCGTAGGACCCAAGTTTAACGTGGTATATTCTTGCTCTTCAATTTGCTCAACGCTTTTATCGTCAAATTCGTTCATGTGTGTATCCGTTAAAATTAACGTCCAAAATATTTATCTTCTTTATCCGTTCGGGTTCCGTCTTCTAGAGGAAATTCTTTACGCAAGGGGAAATAATCCATCTCATCCACATTTAAAATACGGGTAAGATTTGGATGGCCTTCGAAAATAATACCATAGAAGTCATAGGTTTCGCGCTCTTGCCAATTGGCACTTTCAAATAAATCAGTAACCGTTGCTATAATTGGGTTTGAAGCTGGTAAGAATGATTTAATTCTAATGCGTATATTGTTGGTAAGGCTGTGTAAATGATAAATCACGCAAAACTCTTGACCTTCAATTTCAGGAAACTGAGCACCACATACATCTGTTAAAAATTGTATCTTAATTTCAGCATCGTTTTTTAACCAATTAATCACACCATGTGCAATAGATGGATTAACCACTATGGTAAGCATATCATATGGTTCTGAGGCCGATAGGATGGCTCCCCCAAATTGATTTCTTAGTTTTTCAGCTATATATACGTTAGTAAGTTCGGACATTTTATTGTTATTGAATACCGTATTGTTGCATTAAAGCTTTATATTCTTGAGTGTTTCTTCTGCGTAAGGGCTCATTTCTAACCAGTTCTTGAATCTGCATGATACCATCTATAATTTGTTCTGGGCGAGGAGGGCATCCGGGCACATAAACATCAACAGGGATTACTTTATCTATACCTTGTAATACACTGTAAGTATCAAAAATACCACCGGTGCTTGCGCAAGCACCAACTGATATCACCCAGCGAGGTTCTGCCATTTGTAAATATACCTGTCTTAAAACGGGACCCATTTTCTTAGCAATTGTTCCTGCAACTATCAATAAATCGGCTTGACGTGGCGAAAAGCTCATTCGCTCTGAACCAAAACGAGCTAAATCATAATTGCTTCCCATGGTAGCCATAAATTCAATACCACAGCATGATGTAGCAAAAGGTAATGGCCAAATGGAGTTAGATCGGGCTAGACCGATAACTTTATCAATATTTGTTGCAAAAAAACCAGGACCTTCTAGGCCTGCCGGAGCTTTTGTTATGGTTAATTCTGTTGACATTTTTTTGATTTTAAATACTTTCGTTATTTAGTTGGGTTAACCTATTGATTATGTTAAAATGAGGTTAGTGCCATTTTAATGCACCCTTTTTAAGGATGTATAAAAATCCTAAAAGTAATGTTCCTGTAAAAAACAACATTTCCATAAAACCGATTTGACCTAACTCGCGAAAGTTAACAGCCCATGGGTACATGAAAATAACTTCAACATCAAACATTACAAACAGAATGGCAATCAAAAAGTATTTAATAGAAAAGGGGATACGCGCATTGCCTTTTGATTCAATACCGCACTCGAAATTTTCAAGTTTATCGGCTGTTTTACGCTTAGGGCCAATTAAATGAGTTGCCACCATGGTTGTAACAACGAATCCCGCTGCTACCATGAATTGCACAACTAATGCTAAATAATCTATAGATGTTGACATTGTTTTACGAGTTATTGGGAACGTGCAATATTACACAATAAATTATTAAATCAATACCTATTTAATAACATGTTTTGTACTGTAAAATTTAATAACAATTGATAATTGCTAAAGGTTTGAACCGCAGAATCGTAATGCGCATTTTATCTCTTAAAGTAGTTCTTAACTGTTGATAATCAATAGATGGTTTTGTATGTAAATTTTGTTAGTTTTTAAATTATGTTTTGTAGGTTGAAAAAATGATTTGTTATTTTTAATATTTGCGAATGAATTGTAATATACTTTATAATGAAATTTATGTATGAAAAGTAATGTTGATAATTTAGAAAACTACATCAATGACTTGACTATTGAACGCAGAGAGCCAATGCTAAAATTGCACCAAACAATTTTCTCCAATTTGCCTAAAGGTTTCGAAGCTCAGATGAGTTATGGTATGATTGGATATGTTGTGCCTC
>CANHBJ010000153.1 GCA_947459075.1 Bacteroidota bacterium | reverse complement strand
TTGCAGCAAGTTTTTCGGGCATGGGCATGTATGACCCTCCAGCAATAAAACTAGCCCCTGGCTGAATGTGTAAATAGTAACCGCAAAAATCATCACGCTTGCCACCCTTACTCAGGCTCATACCAAAATAGGTTTTATATGGCGATTTATCCTTGCTAAATCTTACATCGCGGTTAATGCGGAAAATACAATTTTTTGGTTCAAGTTGTGCTATGTCTTTATCAAAATTACCCATCAACCCAATGGCTTCTTCAGTAAATGCTAACCAGTTTTTTCTTATGCCCTCGTATGTTTTGCGGTTATCGTCAAACCATTCTTTGTTATTGTTTAATTCTAAGTTTTTTAAGAATGTAAGCAGCGCTTTAAAATCCATGATAAATAATTTTAAAGCAATTTAGTTATTTGATTATTTTCGCCACAGCATTGGTGAAAAGTTAAGGCAATTGAAGATAAGTTTTTAATGTGCCAATATATTTAACCAACAAAATTATTTATGGCAGATAGAGAAAGACCAAGTTTTGAAGATAGCAACAATGTTACAGTGCAACGTTGTTTTTTTGCATATGAATATGCACGACCATTTGTTGAGGGAAAAAACACAGCCGACATAGGTTGTGCTGATGGTTATGGAACGCAGTATTTAGCGGATTATACTTTAACAACCGTTGGGGTTGATTACAGCGAAGAAACCTTGGTAGAAGCACGAAAAAAACATGCATCAAAAACAAATCTTACCTTTAAATCTGGCTCTGTTCCGCCAATACCTTTAGACAATGAAAGTGTTGAGGTGGTAACTGCATTTCAGTTTATAGAACACATACAAGATAGACTAGCCTTTATTAAAGACGTGCATCGTATTTTAAAACCAGGAGGCGTGTTCATGTGTTCAACACCAAATATAAAAATGAGCATTGCTAGAAATCCGTTTCATGTGCATGAATATACTTTTGATGAAATGAAAAGTGAAATGGCAAAAGTGTTTTCTGACTTTGAAATTATGGGTGTACAAGGCAATGCTGCGGTTAATAAATACTACGAAGACAATGCAAAATGGGCTAAGAAAATTTTACGGCTAGATCCGCTTGGTTTACACAAAATAATTCCTGCAAGTTGGTTGGTGGCTCCGTATAACTTTTTAACCACCATCATGCGCAAAAACCTAAAAGAGCAAAACAATGATACCCTAAACATCACCACAAAAGATTTCTTTTTGAGCAAAGAAAACCTAGACAATACCTGGGATATATTTGTGATTGCAAGAAAAAAATAGTGGCGGAGAAAGTTGATATTAAGCAACATGTCTAACCTGTAGCAATAAATCAAAAACGAGTTAACGTTCTAGGTAATACCTCAAGCTTTCCCAGTAATGTTTTTGCCAAAAGGCTTTAATTTCTGTTAAAAAATCCTCCGGAATATTGGTATGAAATAACGCTAATGTGCAAGTTCCATCTGTATTATCTGTAAGGATTATTGCAGCTTCGCTTATGTGATTTTTGGGCCAGTTTGCATCAAGCCAAGTCAAACCCCAAATAATTTTTTTACCCCTTTTCAGAACAACAGTGTTGCCAACAATTCTACCATCTGCTAAACTAACCCTATCACCTTCCGTTTCGCTTACAAACACATCATCTCCGGTAAAAGAACCATGTCTGCGTTCGTCAGTCAATATGGTATAAATATCAAGTGCGGTGGTATTAAATATTTCGCTTTGGTGTAAATCGGTCAGTAACATGTTTCAAACATAACCATAATCTCAAATTCGGCCATACAAAAATCGGCTCGAGGTATCGATTGGATTAAGGAATATGAAATAGTTTGCGCTTTAAATATATCACACCAAATAATTCTAATGAAAAATGGAGAACTATTTTAAATCAGCACTTAATAGAGCATACATTACTAATAGGTAAATGATAATAATACCACCCGTAACCAAGAAATAAGCCTGTAATATAAATCCTGATAATGATATAAAAACCAGTTGAGCAGTTAGTATCACTATAAAAACCAGCATTGATATCAACCTTGCAGACCAGTTTTTTCTTTTATCATCTAACGACACCGATGTCAATCCAACAAGGGTTATTAGAAACGAAACAAATGAGCATATAGTAATAATCAATTTGCCATCTTCTGAAGCGTAAAACGAAATAAAGAATGCCAGTAAACCAGATAGGATAATCGAAAGGGTAGCGGTGAAGGTATTAGTTTTCATAATCTATCTATTAAATATTGTATTCCACGTATTAATATCTAAATATATTCTGCAAGTATCTCTAACGATTGCGCAATTAACCTTAAACGTCTCGTTAGTGCCCTGTATAGTTCTTTGATATGTAATAGACCAGCTTTCTTTAGAAACACTTTTTATTCCTACTCTTTTCATTGCATAGCCAAAACCCGTGCTTGAGAGTAATTTGTGAAAATCATGATCAGTTTTCTTGTCTCTGAATGGTCCATAAAAGAACGTTGACATTTTTTCGTATTGTTGATTTTTATGGAGAGTTTTCAGGTATGTAAGTATATCGGCACTGTAAAAACATAACGGATTTTTAAAAAGGCAATATTCTTCAGATAAAGACCTTACCGAACTAGATATAATAATTAAACAAATAATAAAAAGCCGTTTCATTTATGTTATTTTAATTGCGGTGGCATCAAGGAAAACAGCCTTGCTACATCTGGTATTTGTTTTGCAAGCATCCAACCCGGAATACCACCATGCCAAATCATTGTTTCTTCAGAAATTCTTTTTGCTAAAATATGACTACTCAGTTCTGTTTCTGTAAATGGTCCTTGCGGAATATCGTTTACCAAAGCATAGAAATGTATTGGTTGTGGCAATGGGACGTTTGTATTTTTAAATTGAGGGGTACTCATGTTTTGCATGGCATGATTCATGGTTTGCATCATTTGTTGCGCAATTGCCATACTCATACCGAACTCCATAAGGCGTTCAATGGAATTAAAACTATTATCGTTATTCATATTTTTAAGGGTTGATAGGTGGTAATGGGGGTGGTATTGTTTCAAAAAGACCCTGCAAATCAAGCAGTTTAAATGCTTCTTCCCAATTTGTCATACCTTGTTTCCAAACTAGCGTGTTGCGTTGCAGTTGACCGTTTGTAACCAGGTTTTGCAATTGCTGCATATTAACTGGACCAGTTTGGTTTCCGTTTACTGCAACAAAATAAACTATAACAGGTATTGATGGTGGCTGGTTATTGCCAACTGGGTTTGCAGAATTCCCCATATTATTCATCATACTCGCCATTTGGTTACCCATGGCGCCTCCCATGAGCATACTCGTCATCATACCTGCGGGATTCATGTTATTTCCCCCACCCAAGTTAATATTACCCATTTCTCCCATGTTTTCAGCAGCAGCAGTTAGTATATCTTTTTGTGCATCTGTTTGAATATTTAGCTTGTGCGTTTCAAAGAAATTTGATTCTGTTTGAAGCTTCTGCGCTCTCTGCATTTCCTCTCTTTGGATACGTAATTGTTCTTCTAGGTTATCAGTATTAATGCGCTGGGTATCTTGCAAGTTTTGAATATTTACATCTGCCTGTGCTTGTAGCGTATCAATTTCAATATCTACTTGGGTTAGTGTTTTCCTCTCGGTTATATCAGCAGTTAATTTTCTAAGTTTATGATACTGCTCATCATCTTTATCAAGGTCAATTTTATCTATGCTCAGGTTGTTAATTTGAATACCAAATACTTTTTCTATTTCTGGTTTTAACTTTTCCTCAGATAAAACATTAACCTCATTTAATTGAGTTTCTATTTGTACCGCTGCAACATTTTTTTCTTTAGGGATATTAATAACCAAAGATTTAATGTGCCTATCTACTACAGGTTTCATTTTCTGATTTAACTCTGCAGGGGTTAAATTTGTAAGGCGGTGTATTTTAACGAATTCCTTATAATCTTTTATTTGTGTAAGAATTTGATATTGAACTGCACACTTAATACCAAAATCTATAAAGCGGGGATCGAAAATATCGAAATAGGGGATGCGCGCATTAAAAGGAATAACCATAGCTAAGTTAATAAAATACACTTCTGCCTGAAAAGGTGTTCCTCCTCCAAATGCAGTGCCAATAATATTGCTTAAAACAGGAAAGTTTGCTGTTTTAAGTATATCGTCAAAAGGTCCTTCAATAAAGTCTTGGTGTGTGCCGTCTTTTTGTTTGTAAACAAAAGCAGCAACCTCGCCATCTTTAACGCGCAAACTGCTACCCCAGCGAATGGCATTTTCCTTGTTAGTTGAGTTTATATCATTACCAACAGGTCTCCATTTCCAGATTAAGTAATCTTGCTCATCACAACGGATCATATCCATCATGCCGCCTTCTTTTTTACTGCTGAATAGTCCCATAATAAGTTATTTGTTCAAAAACGGCTTCCAATAGCGCTCTAATTCCCAATTGATTTTACCTTCGTATTTTTCAATCAACGAAACCAAATCCCAATAATCGCTTTTACTTAACTTGGTCCAAGGTTGATAAGTGTATTCTTTTATTGCATTAAACTTTATGAAATTATTTAACAAGATTCTATCTAGTGGCGGATGAATATTTTCACAAATTTTTCCTTTATTGTAAAGGATTAGGGATGTTTTCAAGTAAACTGCAATAATTTTAGCTGCTAATCCATATGTACAATTTTCATCTTTTAGCGCTAATATTATTTTGTTTGAGCATTTAATGTGAAAGCTTTTAAACTGTTCTTTTTCACATTTGGAATATGATTCAACGAATTCCTTTAAACCTGATTTTTTGATTGCAACGGAGATTTTGTATATAGACGTGAATCCGCGTTGAACAGATTTGGATGCAGCCCAAACAGCAAAGTTGTGCTTATGTTCTTCAATTGTATAAGTTTTATGATCCATTTTTATGATTTAGTTTAGTTTATATTTATGTGACAAAAATTTAGAATTTTTAAAATCATCGTTATCCGGACTATTGCCATAATAAACGTTATCTCGATAGTAAAAAAAGTCAATTGGTCTTTTGAACTTTTTATCAAAAAAATTTAGTCTTTCTGAACAATATGCCTTTGAAATCTGTTCGCTAGTCCTAGTTTCCTGCATAACTGTTTTTATAAAACCTCCCTTTGGATATGTTCCGTCTTGATCATAAAGTATATAGTCCTTTATTTCATCATTCCAATAAACTAAGCTAATTTGCTTTAATGAGTCGAAATAATTCATCTCCAACAATTCGGCTTTAAGCTCTTCATTTTGTATTAACTTAATCGCCCTGTCTAAATCATTTTTTAATTCCCATCTTTTTAAAGAAATTAAAGTTAAAATGAATGTGGAATCGTTTCTTAAAGTGGAGCTTAAAGCCCTAAAGTTGTTTCTGTCGTCATATAATATAAAATCAATGGGCGATTCAAATTTTGACTTGATATTATTAAACTGGTTTTCTGCTATTTTGTAAGACACCTTTTCCGAAAATTTATATTTTTCCAGCAGAAATTGCACATATCCATTTTGATAATCAGGGTACGAGTTGAAAAATTTATCTTTAAATCTGTCCCAATTCATATAAAGTGATTTCGAAGATCTTAATTCTTCCTTAATTTTGGAATTTGATAGAGAATCCAACTTGGCGATGAAACTGGCATTATGAGTTGACTCTTTCAAATCAATTTTTCTGCTTTCAACAAATAGATATAGATATAGGCTAATTATAATTAGAGATAAAGCACCTATTATATATCCGCGTTTTTTTTTCTTTCCAGCTTTGACATTTTTTAATCCAATTAAACTTATTTTGCATTGTTGAAAAAATCTCTCAAAT
>CANHBJ010000152.1 GCA_947459075.1 Bacteroidota bacterium | reverse complement strand
GATAGTGTTAAAGATTGTGCTGGAAATAGTATACAAGATTTTAAAAGCATTGATTTTGGCTTACCTTATTTGGCAGATAGCAATCAGCTTTTCATAAATGAAGTTTTATTTAACCCGCGTAGTGGTGGAGTAGATTTTGTTGAGTTATATAATGCTAGTAACAAGTTAATTGATGTAAAAGACTTGTTATTGGCCAAACGAGATGAGCAGGGTAATATAGATCAAATAGAAAACATTGCCCCTACAGGTTTTGCAATTAATCCGAATTCGCATGTTGTTATTGCCTCTGATCTTGAAATTTTACAACAACAATATTATTGCAAGTTCCCTGAGCAAATGATAAAGGCAAATACACCTAGTATGAATGATGATGCTGGGAATATAATTTTATTAAATACTCAAGGTGCTGTTTTAGATGAGTTGGTGTACGATGATAAAATGCATGTACCTTTATTAGATGATAAAGATGGTGTGAGTTTGGAACGGATTGATGTTGCGCGTGCAGCAAACGAAAGAACCAACTGGACATCAGCAGCAGCAAGCATTGGCTATGCTACACCTACATATAAAAATTCACAATATTTAAAAACAGAACGTACCGAAAGTGTGATGGAAATACAACCTAAAACCATTTCGCCTGATGGTGATGGGTATGAAGACGTAATGAATATTAATTATCTATTAAATGAAAATGGATATACGGGAACACTTACTATTTTTAACGCTGCGGGTAAGGTGGTTAAACAATTAATTAAAAATAATATTATGGGTACCAGCGGCACTTATACTTGGGATGGAACAACAGATGATGGACAAAAAGCTCCTGTTGGTTTATATGTTTTTTACCTGGAAATATTTAACCTTAAAGGTGAAGTAAAAGCATATAAAACAGTTGGTGTAGTTGCTGCTAAATTTTAGAGGTAATTACTTTTTTTGATACACTGCAAACACAAAATCACTTTGTTGCTCTTGCTTCAATAATTCATCTTCTAAATTAAATAGCTTTTTTAAAGTAGGCTGTGCTTCGGGTTTATTAAAATGATGCGCAATATCTTTTAGAATAAAAGTTAGCAAGTTTCCTCCGTAGTTTTTTTGTTCAAGTAACCTAAAGTTACTTTCCAATATTGGTAGTATAGTTTCAGATTCAGCCGCCTCTGATGGATCGGAAATGACCATACGCAATAACCCAGGGAAGTATACCTTAGTTTTTATAATGGATGAATTCTTACGGATTTTAAATTGTGAAGGAACTTCTGTTTCATAAATTTGCCCCACTAATTTTTTACGGGATGAAGGAAATTGAAAACGATTTGCACCAACATACTCGTTCAATATTAGAACCCCATTTGGCTTAAGTGTATTTATTACTTTTTTTAAAATGGCATCAATATTTTTAAAATGATGTAATGACGAATGAAATAAAACAATATCATAATGTGCCTCAGGCCATTGGTCGTTGTACACATCACCTACAAAAAAATTACAGTTGTATATGCCACGTTCTTTAGCTGTTTTGTTAGCATCCTCAATGGCTTTGGGTGCAATATCAAAGGCATCTATTTTATTAAAGTTAGTGTGTACGGCAAACTCTAACTCTCGCTGACCAGTGCCGCAGCCAATGCTTAACATGTTTAAGTTACTTTTAATGTTCAGCCATTTTTCGGCAACATAATCAGGATAAATTTTTGTTTTACTCCCTGTAATTAATTCATTCCAACGTTGCCTCACGGCATCCACCTGCCACCAATTACTTCCAGGTAAATCGTCTTCGTTCCAGGTGCTTTTAATACGTGTTTCTGTATCGCTTACTAATTTTTTAGCTGCATATGCAGCCCCGCGTTCTTTCACCTTAAACCAAAGGTCGACTACATCTAAATATGTAACTAATGCCATACCGCAACTTACACCAATGCCATAAATAAAACACGTTCTATTTGGCCTGGTAACTTAAACAAGCCATCATCGCTAATAAACTGATAATTGGTATTGGCCATGTAAGTATCTTTAAGTACCACACCGGCTTGTACTTCAAACGAACCAATAATATCTTTTTGCTCAGGTTTGTCGGGAGTTTTACAACGCTCATCAACTACATACATAAAACCGTTTGATGTAATGGCATTAGTGCCCGCAGCAAACTCTGCAAATACTAACATGGTTTTATGAAAAAAATCTATAAATGTTGGATTGTATAAAATGTTTTCGTGGGTAATAGGTCCTTTTTGATTTTTAAGCAAACCAACAATAGCGCGTTGATTTTTAACTTGTGCCATGGTATCAGCATCAAGCAAAGTAAGCATGGTGTTTTCTTTGCCATTAATTTCCGTTTGCAAGGCATATAAATTCATCATGATGCGAATTTAAATGAATTTGGCTAGGGTTGTATAAGAACATAAAAATCAATTTGCGATATCATTAAGCTATCTTACATTTGCCGCCTTTAAAATTAATTACCAAATTAATGGCTAAACAAAAACTAAAGCGCTTTGCTGAGTTTGCTGACTATCCGCATACTTTCGATTTTGCCTATGAATTACAAGGTAAATGGCACCAAGAAGTGTTTAAAAACAATAACCCAATTGTATTAGAATTAGGTTGTGGCAAAGGGGAATATACTGTTGCTTTAGCCCAAGAATATCCTGAAAAAAATTATATAGGTATTGATATAAAAAGTAACCGCATGTGGGTTGGGGCAAAAAAAGCGTTGGATAATAACCTGAATAACGTGGGTTTTATGCGTGCCTTGATGCATCGTATTAGCGAGCTATTTGCTCCTGGAGAGGTGTCTGAAATATGGATAACATTTCCTGACCCATTCATACGTCATCGCAGCGCTAAGCATCGTTTAACTCATACCCGTTTTTTACGTTTATACAAACAAATTTTAAAGCCTGGAGGTGTTATTAATTTTAAAACAGATAGCGATGAGTTGTTTGCATTTACACAAAACATGTTGCAATACTTAAATATTACCCCCGAAGTTGTTGAATTTAACGTGCATGAAAATCCCGATGCTGAACCAATGCTTAAAAATGTCTGCACCTATTACGAGACTTTATTCCTTAAAAGAGGGAAAACTATAAAATTTACCCGTTTTAAGTTAGATAATTTGCAAGAAGAAAAAGCAGCTGGTTTTGAAGTGTGGTTTGAAAATGAACGATTAAAAATGGTAGCTGAGGGCAAAAGCACGGGGTTATAACTTATATGATGTTATCTTTGATTCACGGTTATATAAATTTGTAGTATGCAAAAAATTTACACATCTGAAGGTTATTTTTCGTTTGATGAAATTCGTTCAGGTAAGTTTGCGATTGATGATGAGTATTTAAAATACACCTTAAACTTTTGCAAAGACTGGTTAAGTGGTACAACGCATTTTACATTTACCACTTCGGGCAGCACTGGTTCACCTAAAGCCATAGTTGCTGATAGGGAGCACATGCTTATTAGCGCAAGGGGTACTATTAAAGCGATTCAATTAACAGCAGCAGAACATGTTTATTTATGCATAAGCAGTAAAATGATTGGTGGGGCGATGATGTTGGTTCGCGCCATGGAATTAGGCTGTGATATTACCATTGTTTCGCCTACCTCTAATCCAATAGACATTATAGATGAAAACCACCCTTATACTTTTGTTTCTTTTGTTCCTATGCAGGTTTTTGAGGTGCAGTCAGATGAGTCTATACAAAGAAAATTAAACCGTTTCAAGCACATTTTATTAGGTGGAGCTTCTGCCAATGAAAACACTTTACTTGCATTAAGCAAATTAACCTGCGAAACTTGGCAAACTTATGGCATGACAGAAACCTTAAGTCATATTGCTTTAAGAAGAGTTGGTAAGGATAAATATTATAAAGTACTAGAAGGCGTTCATATTAAAAAAGACGAAAGAAATTGTTTGTGCATCAGTTCACCAATTACAGACGACCAATGGCTATTAACCAATGATGTAATTAATTTAGTTGACGAAACCCATTTTGAATTGGCAGGAAGAATTGATGATGTGATAAACAGTGGCGGCATTAAAATATTTAGTTATGATGTGGAGCACGCTATTATTGAAAAAATGAACGAATTAGAAATTCCTCCTAAACCAATGTTTGTTTGCCGTAAGCCAGATGAAAAATATGGAGAGTCTGTTGTAGTTGTTATGATGGGTGAGAAACTAAATGACATTTTGTTGGAGCAATTGAAAGATTATTGTAAAAACACATTAGGAAAATATGCTGCTCCCAGACATTTTTATTTCGTTAATGAGTTTGAAAAGTTAGAAAGCGGCAAGTTGGATAAAAAGTTAACGCTACAAAAAGTTTTAAATAAGGACCAAATTAGCTGACCATATGCCGTTATAGCTATAATTTAAAAATAAATTTTTTTAAAACTAGAGTTTTTTATATTCGCATTAAAATAAAAATATACTACTATGTACTGGACATTAGAATTAGCCTCATACCTTGACGATGCACCATGGCCTGCAACAAAAGACGAATTAATTGATTATGCAATTCGTAGTGGGGCACCACTTGAAGTAATTGAAAACTTACAAGAGATGGAAGATGATGGAGAACCTTTTGAAAGTATTGAAGAGGTTTGGCCTGATTATCCAACTAACGAAGATTACTTCTACAACGAAGACGAACTTTAGTTCCAAATTAATCAATAGAAGCTTTTAAAAGTGCACTATTTGATTTAGTTGGACCTACCCCGATTTAGAATTTGTAGGACAATTTATAAAATTGACGACTACAAATTTTTCATCGCTTAGCAAACCTGCTAAGTATGGGTAAAAATGAAAGGGGATATCCAATTTTGGATGTCCCCTTTTCTTTTACTTAAATAATAAACTATAAATCGTATGGAACGCCATCTGTTTCTTCGGCAACAAGCTCACTTTGGTATTTCGATAAGAAATCGTTTTTACTCTCGGCAACATTTACTGCATAACGTAATCCCGCCCCTTTACCAATAACTTTTACTAAATTTAATTCTAGCAAGGTGGTAAAATCACGTTGTATGGTTTTGCGGTTACAATCAAATTCTGTAACCAATTCTTTGGTGCTTATAAATCCTTTATGTTGTATAATGTACATGATTAATTTTTGGCGCTGATTAAGAACACTATCATCAAACTCTTTTAGCCTGTAACCACGTTCAAATACGTAGTTCATTATGTTTTTCTGACGAGGATTTAAACTCTCAAACTCTACTTGTTGGCGGAAGTATGAGCGTAATAATGTTTTTAATCGATCTAATTGTCCGCCAAACAACATCATACCAAAATCTAATTGTTGTTGCTCAGTTGCCGCAATTTTTTCTACATCCCTTGTTTCACCTAAATACGCTTGATAATCGTTTTTATTGGTATAAAACTCATGTTCTAAGCTCAATAAACCATTCATGGTTAAGTTGTGCTTAGCTAACCAAAAGTTTTGCAATAAAGTTGCAATTTTAGATTTTGCCTCACTAAATAATTTAATTTGTAACAATTTAAAATGTAATACCCAGCTCTGAACTAAAGCATGGTTTTCAGTATCGTTATTCATGTATTCAAATAAGCTTTCTAATTCCATTTCTGAATTAGGGCTAATTCTTTCTGCTGCACGAGTAGCATTTACTGTAAATAAATTTACATCATCACGGTTGTTGTATAAATCAAGTATCAATATTTTTTGTAGTTGATTTATCATGCCAATATTTAAAGGCTGATCTAATTGTGTGTTTAACCAATCTTCTGCTTTAATATATTGTTCAATACTTCTCTCATTAAGTACTTTAGGTTTAATCTTTCCTTCTACAATATATTTAACGGTTTTAATATCAACCAAGTTATGATCTAGTGCATTGGCG
>CANHBJ010000151.1 GCA_947459075.1 Bacteroidota bacterium | reverse complement strand
TTATTTGGTGCCAAAGACAGGATATCCACTTCCTGGAGGCTGGGTTGATGCCACTGACCAATATAATAACAGCGATGGTTACTGGCGTCAAGGAGGTCAGGTATTTGAAGGAAAGCGTTTAGATTGTCGTTACTCTGCTGATACCCTGCCATTGCACCGCTACACCGGTTGGGACGAAATTTACAGGCGCTACCGTTATGGCCATGATTTTATGCCATGGAACCCAAATCAGTATTCAACCAATCCTGCAGATACCCTACCTACCGCTAACCCTAGAAAGATTTTAGTACATCCAGCCGATACAATGTGGTGGGGTAAGAATGTTTATTTAAACCCTGCAACAGGTGTTTGGAGTTTAACGCAAGGAAGTGGGCCAGCCCCTTATGGTTTATGGCCTAGAATAGATAATGTTCCTTCATTTGATGAGAATGGCCAACCCAACCCGCAAGATTTAAGACCTTATAATCGTTTTACAATGCAAAATGGTGCACCAGATCCTGTTGCCGGTTTCTGGGGTAATACCAAACGCGGGGGGTATGGGTTTTTTCCAAAAGGCTTTGTTGTAGATCCAAGAACGGATACCATGGAAGCTAAATATATCGGCATAGATGGCCTGTTTTATCGCCACAACTATGAAACCATGGTAGATCCATCAAGAACATTATACCGCTATTTATTTGATAAAGCAGTACAAAAATGTTATACCGTTGAGCAGTTTTTAAAAGACACCTTTAATAATGTGGGTAATAAAACACACATTGTTGCAAATGATTTTAGCAAGCTAGATTCTTTAGATTGTAATGATGACGACCAAGTACAATTAAAATTAATGCGCCCCGATGCAACTGGTTTAGGCATGCGAGGTAAAGAGTGCCCTGGTAGTTTTTTTAACCCAGACCAAGCGGGTATTAATTTTATGATGGGCGCTGTAGATAACGCTTTAGGCCAATACCCGGGCATAAGCCCAGATTGTGGTGCTTCTTGGATACGCATGAATTTAGATTCTATGGCAGATAGAAGGGACGCAACTCCTTGCGCATTGGATGGTTTTATTAATTACACGGGGGCAACGGGTCCGGCACCTCAAGCGGGTGGCACTTTTTCTAATACACCGGGTGGTCTAACCTATCCTCCATTCTCATTAAACCCAGATTATAACCAGTTTTTTATGCCGCCTAACAGATGGAATGCTCCTGGTGGTACAAACTTCTGGTACCATTATGGAACAAACACTATACCTCTAGAAACTTCTCCAATTAGTGGTGTTACTTTTATTCCTCCAGCCAACCCAACAGGCGATATTACTATTGGTTTAATAGTTGGTACTGGTGACCCTAACAACCCATGTATTTCGGATACGGTTTGGTATCACAATTTTTTAAACATTACCGATTTGGACGGACGTTTTTATGTTGATCCAGTTTACGCCCCAATTACTAACATACCAACTAATGGTGCATGTAAATACTATTGTAAAAACGACATGATTAACTTCGTTTACCTTGATAGTGTTCAGTCGTTTATACATAGCAGTACTATTGATTGGGGAGATAACTCTGTTACCGTTGATAGTTTTTATTACAGCCCTAAAATAGGATTAAACGATGGTTATTTTGTTAATGGTTTCCGCAGGGTGCGTTACAATTACTATTTTGGCGTGTGTGGTGAAAAAACCATTGGTGATTTAATAGACAGTTTGCCTTTCCCTAATGGTTTACCTGGTGCAAGTGTAACAACAAGGCATATAGATAATTACACCATGCGTATATACAATGTAACTACTAATCCAAACGGCTCTCTGAATCGTATTGGTAGGGTAGTTACTAACGACTCTACTGTTTGGGAAGAATGTAATAAGCGCTTTACGGTGGCTGATAGAGATACCATTGCTAAGTTTTATAGAAGTGAAATACTTGACCGTGCAAAAATGTTATTGCCTGTTACACACAAATATTGGTCGAGCTCATACGAAGCTGATTGTAAACGAAGCGGCTCTACTCCAAGGGCTGTTCGCCACCAATTGTTAAGCACCAAAGAGTGTAAAAAACAAACGGTAGACAACAAACTATTGGTTCGTGGTGTAATAGATTCGGTAATGACACGCGATGCCAAAGGAAACTTTGACGATGTGTTCTGTAAAAACGAGCCAGTTCATTTTTATGATTCGATTCGTTATTACCGTAATGATTGCTCTTTATCTGATCCAATATTTAACCCGAATTTTAATCCTAAAACCAATGTTCCTTATGACGACCCTTTCAATAGCTATCATTATGATACCATAAACTATTGGAGAGATGGTTCGGTTGATATTAATGAGTACTATCCAAATGGAGATTTTATAGAAAAAGTAAAATACTATTTTGGAGACGGAGACTCAGCTATGTGGACTAGCCCTGTGCATAAATACAAACAAGCAGGCGAATACACGGTAACGATGCTTAGCCGCGATAAAAACGGTTGCTGGGACACGGCATTCTGTAAATTAATTGTAACAGAACCCAATGCAATTCCAGTTATTAAGCCTGGTGTTTACAATTGCGGAAGTCCTGTTACGTTCTTCGATCGTTCTAACATGAGTCCAATACCAGGATATACCTACAATAAGTTTGACAGCATACGCTTTGAGCCAAATGCTGGAACAGGCGAACTTGTAAACAGAAACTATTGGTTTTTTGGTGAGCGTAAAACAGACACCTTGCGTTTTGATGCGCAATACATTGATACGCCTGTGTGGAATTACCGTGGTAATGGTGCATTTAGAATTAAGTTAGTAGTAGAAACTGCCCAAGGATGTAAAGACACTGCTTTTGTTAATTTAAACATCAAAGGTCCTCGTCCTAATTTCAAAGTAATAACAGATACAGTTGGTTGTGCACCATTTACAATTAAAGTTGTAAACCTTGCTGATGTTGAGGGTGCTGAAAGCCCTACCGACAAACCAACGAAACGTACAGACATACTTTGGGGGGATCCAAATAATCAAACATCGGTCAGCTTAAGTCAGTACGATACACTCACATTTACCTACAGCGATTCGGGTACATATTTTATTGTGGCTAGAAGCGATGATAATAACCCACAATCGGATAACAATGGTTGTAAGATAGTTTACTACCCTGATACCGTTGACGGGATAAATGCGCCTGTTCGCATTGTTGTGAAAAAATCTTATGCTGCCGAAATGAGTTTAGACAAGCAAATTGTTTGTGTAGACCAACCGTTTACCATAACCAACAAGTCGGATACGATTAGTTATACTGAGTTTAAATACGAAATGATTAATGATGATGGAAATGTGTTTATTGATTCAATCATTAAATCTAATTTAGACAACAAGTTTACTTATACGTTCCCTGATACGGGTAGTTATAGCGTAAGGCTCTTCCCAACTAAAATTGCACCTGGCTTGCCAAATTGTAAATTGTTTGATACGGCATCTATTCGTGTTGTTCGTCCATTTGCAAGCTTTACTATCGATTCTGCAGCAAACTCTCCTAAGTTTGGCTTAAAAAACACATCGGTATCATCTAGCGAATACACTTGGACTGCTTCAAAAAATGGTACCATCATTAGTCAAGTTGATAAGGTTGAATCAGACAGAGATTGGAATTTTGACTTTGGAACAGATACAGGCGATGTTGTGATATGTTTACAAGCATTTACCCCAGATCCTGCTAAACCTGTTTGTATGGATAGTGTTTGTCAAACCATTTCTTATCGTTTTGTGATAGAATTAGAGATTTACAATGTATTTACTCCTACTCCAAAAGACGAAAAAAATGATGTGTTTGACATTAAGATTCAAGGTCAGAAATTATACGACTTGGTAATTTATAACCGCTGGGGAACCAAAGTTTTTGAAAGCACTGACGCCACTTACGATTGGAACGGTACAAACATGAACGATGGCAGTGATTGTGCAGAAGGAACCTACTTCTATGTATTTAAGTACGAATTGTTAAACGGTGAAAAGAAAACTGTAAACGGTACAGTTACTTTAATTAGAGAATAAAAACGCTTGATATTTCATGCTAAAGAGGGCTTGCATTGCAGGCCCTCTTTTTTTTGCAATAAGATTTTAGTTAGTTTTGTTATCTCAATTTTAAAACATCAAACCAAATAAATGAAAATTGCTGTTGTGGGTGCTACCGGATTGGTAGGTACTGTTATGCTAAAGTTGTTAGCCGAAAGAAATTTTCCTGTTACTGAATTAATTCCTGTTGCTTCGGAGAAATCTGTAGGTAAAGAAATTAATTTCAGGGGAAAAACTTACAAGGTTCACAGTATGCAACAAGCAATAGAAAAAAAGCCTCACATAGCTTTATTTTCTGCAGGCGGAAACACTTCGTTACAATTTGCTGAGGCGTTTGCTAGTGTAGGCACTTTTGTAATTGACAACTCATCGGCATGGCGAATGCAGCCCGACAAAAAATTGATTGTACCTGAAATTAATGCAGATGCCATTACGGTTAATGATAAAATTATAGCAAATCCAAACTGTTCAACTATTCAAATGGTGCTTGCTTTAAACCCATTACATAAGAAATACGGCATTAAGCGCATTGTTGTATCAACCTACCAAAGTATTACCGGAACAGGTATTAAGGCAGTTAAACAAATGGAAAACGAACGACAAGGAATTAAAGGTGAGATGGCTTATGCGCATCAAATTGACAAAAATTGTATTCCGCAAATAGATATGTTTTTAGACAATGGTTACACCAAAGAAGAAATGAAAATGGTGAATGAAACCAAAAAGATTATGCGTGATGACAACATACATGTTACTGCAACTTGTGTACGTATACCTGTAATGGGAGGTCATAGCGAAAGTGTTAACGTTGAGTTTAATCAAGAGTTTAACATAGTTGATGTTAGAATGATGCTTGAGAATACGCCTGGAATAATTGTAAAAGATGATATTGGTAAAGCCGTTTACCCAATGCCTTTAATTGACGCACACGATAGGGATGAAGTTTTTGTTGGAAGAATTAGAAGAGACGAATCACAACCCAATTCTTTAAACATGTGGATTGTTGCAGATAATTTAAGAAAAGGTGCTGCTACTAATGCAATTCAAATTGCTGAATATTTAGTTGTCAAAAATTTTGTTATTGCTTAGCACTTTCATGAGTAATCTTTCTACCTTTACAAAGTCGCAATTGGCATTAAGAAATGGCCAAGATAATGACCAAATATGGGTTGCATATAAAGGTGTAATTTATGATGTAACAAAAAGCAGGTTATGGCGAAACGGAAAGCACTACGAGCATTGGGCTGGGCAAGATTTAACTGAAGAATTAAAAGATGCGCCACACAGTAACACGGTGTTTGATAAGTTTGATATTGTAGGATATTTAGAAAAATAATACATGAGCACAAAAGCATTTAGCTTTGACAATTACATTTTAAAAGGTATGGCATACGATGTGTACCTTGATTTGTTGAAAGATTTATTATCGGAGGGAAAAACCACAGGGTTAAATCAAGATGATGGATTAATTGAATATGCAAAGTTGAATATTCAACGTATGGAGCGTATTTACAAAACTATTGTTATTAATGATGAGCTTGCCAATAAAGTAAAAGCCATTACCGAAAAACAAATATGGATTGGTATTACCGAGGGCTGGTGTGGTGATGCAGCACAAAGCATACCCTTATTTGAAAGACTAGCTGAACTAAACGATAACATTAGCTTTAAAATAGTGTTACGTGATGAAAACTTGGACTTGATAGACAGAAACCTAACCAATGGGGGAAGGGCAATACCGATTATAATTGCAATACAAAACGATCAAGAAATATGGAAATGGGGCCCACGGCCCAAGTCGTTGCAAGCTATCGTAGAAGAGTTTAAACAAAACCCTTCCGTTACATATGAAGAATTAAAAACCCAGCTTCATACTTGGTATGCAAAAAACAAAACATCTGAACAGCAAAAGGAGTTAACTAAATTAATAAAGTAAT
>CANHBJ010000150.1 GCA_947459075.1 Bacteroidota bacterium | reverse complement strand
CACCTGTTACAGGTTTTACAATACCGTATTGTTTTAGTATTTGATCACCCCAGGTAAAATTACCAAAGTCAAGTGTCTTTTGCATCATGGTAGCCTGAACACTTGCTCTTATTGTAAAATTTCTATTCACTGGTATTTGATAGGAGTATGCACCTGAAATACCGGTGGTAGTAAGCAATCCTACACCTGCTTGATCCCTTGTTACCATGATGCCTACACCTCCGTTTATAACATCATAATGCTCATCAAAAGATGCAGACATTGTGGTAAATGTTCCTGCTATACTGCTCCATTGGTTACGAGCGTTTGTTACTATTCTACCGTGATTGGTACTTCCTGCAAAAGCTGGATTAATATACATAGGATTGGCATAAAACTGCGAAAAGTGCGGGTCCTGCGCAAACAGATCGCCTTTCACAACAATTATTAAAGCCATATATATAAATAACTTCCTTTTAGCCGAAAGTGATAATTTCATTTTAGTGTAAAACATTTATGCTCGTTAAAGCATGATAAATATTGCTTTAACCAACAAGCTCCCCTTTATATTTTCTATGTTTATTTTACCTGTTTTTGGGAATAAACATATAATTAATTTCATTTGTTAACGTTATATTTCGCATCCAATGTATTTTTCAATTATAAATAATTTGTTAACTTTTATGCAATTTTTATTGCTTCGTGTGAAAATAATTTTTGTAATTTTTTTATTTACAATGTTATTTATGTCTGATTTAAGCGCAACTGTACTTCGTTTTCAGCGTAATATAAATTGGATTGAAGAAAAAAATATTACAAAAGGGGAGCAATTTTTTTCTAGTTTTATTTCGTTTAAAGATGCCCAATTAACTCAAAATTTGCATTGGCATCCTTATTGGAGTGAAGTTTTTAGACTAAATTCTGCCGCAACAAACATTCGAATTAACATTCAAAAAGTTATTTTTAATAAATCAGACAAAAGATATCAGATTCAAAACCAAGAATTCTTAAAAAACATTGAAGATTATAACAAACAGATTACAATTGGTAAAGAAAATGGGAAAAGTGTTGTAGGATTAACATTTTTACCAATTTCTTTCGATGCATCTGCAAATCGTTATTCTACTATAATATCTTTTGAATTAGAAATTACTTATGACGAAGCGCCTAGCCTGAATTCAGTGCTAAATAAAAAAGGCTTTACAAACAATTCTGTTTTGGCCTTTGGCGATTGGTATAAAATTGCGGTTTCAAAAACTGGATTTCACAAATTGGACCGTAATTTTTTTCAATCAAATGGGATTAATATTGCTGGCATCGACCCCAGAACAATTAAAGTATTTGGTAATGGTCCTGGTTTGCTCAATCAGGCGTGTGCATTAACTCGTGCTGATGATTTGGTAGAAAATGCAATTTTGGTTTTTGGAGAAAATGATGGTGTTTTCGATGCAGGAGATTATGTATTGTTTTACGGGAAGTCTCAATTTGATGTTTGGAAGCAAAATGGTTCATTTATAGGACGTGAAAAGAATATTTATTCAGATACCACATACTATTTCATTACTTTTAATCAAGGAAATGGAAAACGAATTGGCAAACAGTCATTACAACCCAATGTTGTAAATACCCAAAACCATCATATTTATTGCCATTCGCATGAGCTTGATGCTTTAAACTATGGTAGAAGTGGAAGGCAATTCTTAGGTGAGGCTTTTGATAGAGTGCCATCTCAAAATTTTTCTTTTTATATAGATGGACATAACCCCAATGATTCTATAATTATAAAATCGGTAGTAGCATCTCGTTCATTAATTACCACATCAAACTTTAATGTAAGTGCGAATAATAACTTTTTATTCGCTCACAATAATATTCCTACCGTTGGTACAAATTATGATGGTTATTACTACAGAACCAGTGGTCCGCTGGTTAGGAGTTTTTATTCATCAACGCCAGTTGTAAATATAAATTATAGATATGATAATCCTCCGGGAGGGGCAATTGGTTGGTTAGATTACTTTGAAATTAACGCAAGGTCGAATTTAACTTGGTTTGGTAGTCAAGTGTTGTATCGTTTTACAGCTAATACAACCCCTGGAGCAACACGTTATAATATAGCTGCATCTCCTGCTTCAGCTCGCATTTTTAATTTAAGTGATTTGATGAATATTCAAGAGTTGATAGTTGATTATAATGGGACAGTTGCTTCTTTTGTAAATAACACTGCAACATACACGGAATTTGCTGGAATTAGTGATGCTTCAACGTATTGGGTGCCTTTAATGTTGGGTAAAATAGCAAATCAAAATTTACATGCATTAACACAATGTGATGCTATATACATAACACCAGGGTTATTTATCTCTGAAGCCAATAGGCTTGCAGCTTTTCATCAACAAAATGGGCTAAAAATCCATGTGGTTAATGTGAATGACATTTATAATGAATTTTCGAGCGGTAGCCAAGATGTTACCGCCATACGTGATTTTTTAAGGATGTTTTATACCCGCGGTGCATCAGTAAATGATAGGGTAAAATATGTCACCTTGTTTGGTCGTGCATCCTTCGATTATAAATATAGGGTTAAAGGCAATACCAATTTTGTTCCTACTTATCAAAGTGAATTTACCGAATCTCCAATATTATCCTATTGCAGTGACGATTATTATGGCTTCCTTGATGACAACGAAGGTTTGTGGGATAGTGGAACTGATCCCAAAGAATTTCTTGATTTAGGAATTGGTAGATTGCCAATTTCAAATGCAATTGAAGCCAGAAATGCAGTAGATAAAATTATTAACTATCATCAATCAGATAAAATGGCTGATTGGCGAAATAAAATCGTATTTGTTTCGGATGATGAAGATTATAATATTCATCAGAATGATGCAAACAATATGGCCAATAATGTAACATCACGATTTAAAAATTACAACATTGAAAAAATTTGGATAGATGCTTATCGTGAAGAAGTTGTGGCAGGTGGGCAACGTAATCCTAATGCACAAAAAGCAATAGTTGATGCGGTGCAAAAGGGATGTTTTATAATTAATTACACCGGCCATGGAGGCGAGTTAGGGTGGGCTGCAGAACGTATATTAACTATTGAAGATATTAATGGTTGGAGTAATCGTGATAGATTACCCTTGTTTGTAACAGCAACTTGTGAGTTTAGCAGGTTTGATGATCCATTAAGGGTTTCGGCAGGGGAGTTAACTTTTTTAAATTCACAAGGGGGTTCCATTGCATTGTTTACAACAGTGCGTTTGGTTAATGCTTTTTCAAACACAATGCTCAATACTTATTTCTACAATAGGATTGGTTTAGATTCTTCATCAAAACAAGACCCAAGACCACTTGGCGAAGTTATGCGTTTAACTAAAAATGATTACTTACCAACTGATAAAAATGAACGCAATTTTACGCTTTTAGGAGATGCTGTTATGTATTTGGCATATCCAAAATATAATGTAGTTACAACATCAATTAATAATAAGTTATTAACTGATGTTACAGACACGCTTAAGGCTCTTTCTAAAGTAACCATTACTGGTAAGATAACAGATTTATCGGGCAACATACTTAGCAATTACAATGGGCAAATGTTTTCTACGGTATACGATAAAGCTTCTACATATCAAACCTTGGTAAATAATTCGGAGTCGGCACCTGCGTTACAATTTAACATGCAGAATAACATTATCTATAATGGAAGTGCTTCTGTTATAAATGGACAATTTACCTTTTCATTTGTTGTACCCAAAGATATATCCTACCAATTAGGAAGAGGTAAAATATCATATTACGCTACAAATTTGGTTAATGATGCTAACGGTTTTAACGAGAACTTTGTTGTTGGCGGAACGGCTGATTCGGTTCCAATAGATGGGGTAGGGCCTACTGTTAAACTATACATGGATGACGAGAAATTTGTTTTTGGCGGTTTAACCAATGAGAATCCGTTGTTTATTGCGAAATTATTTGATGAAAATGGCATCAATACGATTGGGAGAGGAATAGGAAGAGAACTTACCCTAATTATTGATGGCGATAACAGTAAATCTGTATCGGTTAATGACTATTACAAAGCCAAAACAAATAGCTATCAGGAAGGAGAAATCCGTTATCCATTAAAAAATATTACACCTGGAAAACATACGGCAACATTGAAATCTTACGATACATACAACAACTTTAGTGAAGCTACAACTGAGTTTATAGTAGCATCAAATGAAAAACTGGCTTTACAATATGTGTTGAATTACCCAAATCCATTTAATATAAATACCACATTTCATTTTGATCATAATAAAGCTGGAGAATACTTAACTGTGTTTATTTACGTTTATACAGTAAGTGGTAAATTGGCTAAAACCCTTACCACCCAAATAACTACTGCAACTTCCCATTTCGACCAATTAACATGGAATGGGTTAGATGAGTTCGGTGATAAGCTGGCGAATGGAGTGTATATATATAAAGTACAAGTAAAAAGCGGCACGGGTAAAACAGCTGAAGCAACCCAAAAATTGGTAATATTAAATTAGTTAGGCGAAATCATATAAAGCATTATTTTTGGCAATTATATCAAAGTGTAAATGAATAAGTATTTTAAAGGCATAGCAGCGATATTAGCAGGGTTAACTGTAACAAATTTAAGTGCACAGCAAACTAAACTTACTACAGGGCAATTAGACGGACGACAAAATACCATTACCTCAGCAGTTCCTTTTCTATTAATTACCCCAAATGCTAGGGCAGGAGCAATGGGTGATGCAGGTGTTGCAACACCAAACGATCCTAACGCGATACATTGGAATTCCGCGAAAATGGTTTTTAATGAAAAAAACGGGACAGTATCTCTTTCATACAACCCATGGTTACGAGATTTGGTTCCTGATGTTTCTTTGTCTTATTTATCTATTATGGGTAAAATAAACGATAAGGCTTCATTAGGTGGTTCGTTGAGGTATTTTTCACTAGGAGAAATACAGTTTACAGATATAACTGGCAATAGTTTAGGTAATGCAACACCAAGCGAATGGGCAGCTGATCTTGCTTATGCGCAAAAATTATCAGACAACTTCAGTCTAGGGGTAGCCTTCAGATTTATATACTCTAATATTGCTGGAGGTGCACAAACACAATCTCAAAGTGGTATAAAAGCAGGAACATCATACGCAGCAGACATTACTGCATACTATAGAAACAAAACCAAAGTACAAGGTTATAAAATCAACTACGGAATTGGCGGTGCCATTACTAACATAGGATCTAAACTAACTTACACTACCGATCAAAATCAAAATTTTATTCCCATTAATTTACGTATTGGAGGTTATGGTGAAGTTGAAATAGATAAGTACAACACCATAGCGTTAGCATTAGATTTTAACAAGCTACTCATACCAACTCCTCCAATATATGAATATGATTCATCAGGTAATCCTGTGATTAAAAACGGAAGCCTAGTTATTGCTTCAGGTAAAAGTCCCAACATACCAATTATACAAGGTATGACTCAGTCGTTTTCTGATGCTCCGGGTGGATTTAATGAAGAAATGCGTGAGATAAACATCTCTGCTGGATTGGAATATTGGTATGATAAACAGTTCGCACTTCGTGCAGGTTATTTTCATGAGAATCAATATAAGGGTAATCGTAAGTATGCCACATTTGGTGTAGGTATTAGGTATAATGTATTTACAATTGATGCAGCTTATTTGGTGTCATTTGGTCAGCGCAACCCACTTGATAATACTTTACGTTTTACGCTAGGCCTTGATTTTGATGCGTTAAAATCTGGTAGTAATGAAAAAGAGCAACCAGCTGGTATTTTTGAAATGCCCAAAGATAATTAGACATGAGAATAGGATTTGGATTTGATGTTCATCAATTGGTTGAAGGGCGCGAACTATGGCTTGGCGGTGTAAATATACCTGCAGCTAAAGGAGCATTAGGGCACAGCGATGCCGATGTGTTGTTGCATGCTATT
>CANHBJ010000149.1 GCA_947459075.1 Bacteroidota bacterium | reverse complement strand
ATACTTAAGGAAAAAGGATTAATTAATACTGGAGAGTTGGTGATAAATACGGCAAGTATGCCAATAAAAGATAGACCAAGAACAAACGCAGTGAAAATTAGTGAAATTGAATAAATAAAAAAGATTCGCATAAAAATGCCCCAATGAGTAAAAACTTATTGGGGCATTTTTAATTATAAAATCGTTTTAAAATCCAATTTTTTTGCGACCGTGTTCTACTTTTTCTGCCTTTTCAAGCACTTCTTCTTTCATTTTATCTTTATATGCTTGCATGGCATCCGCTAATTCATCATTATGAGTAGCTAATATTTGAACAGCTAGTAATCCAGCATTTTTTGCATTGTTGATGGCAACAGTTGCAACCGGAACTCCACCTGGCATTTGCACAATGGATAACAATGAATCCATACCATCTAAAGCTTTCAGCTTAACAGGAACACCAATCACTGGAAGCGTAGTTATAGATGCAACCATACCAGGTAAATGAGCAGCTCCACCAGCCCCGGCAATAATTACTTTTAAACCGCGACTACGGGCTGTTTTAGCGTATTCAAACATTCGTTCGGGGGTACGATGAGCAGATAAAACAGTAATATCAAAATCAATTTTAAAATGATTTAGAACTCTTGCAGCCTCTTGCATTACTTCAAGATCACTGTCGCTTCCCATTATAATTCCAACCGTTTTCATACTTCCAATTATTTGTACGAAAATAAGAAAAAGGTTGAAAAGGTAGCATTGTTTAAATATTGACAATTCTATTTTTCCTCAAATGTTACTGTAAAAATAAAAGTGAAGAAGCTATCATTTTACAACATTACACAAACAAATTCCAACATGATAAAAAATAGTGCGCAGTTGTAAATCTAATTTTGCAAAAATCTAATTATAGATTCAATTTATAATAAAAAATATACAAAAATGAGCGAAAAAGCTAGGCAGAGTCAAAAAATTAAATGCTATATTTCAGTTTTAATTATATTTTTAATTTTTGGGGTAAAACCCACATACGCTCAACATTTAACGATTTCAACTTCTGGGCAAACAGGAACCTCAGGAACCAATTGGAGCATTTCTGGTAACACACTTAATATTGCAGCATCTGGTTCAGCCAATATTCATCCCAATGTAATTACCAATCACCTAACAAATGTTGGCGATTTAACTGTGTTATTGCCCTGGCAAATGTCTGTCAATAGAATTACATACATAAATAATAGTATCACATATTCTGGTAACAATACGAGAACATTAACGTTTAATAGCGCAAACGATATATACTTTGCTAGTTCAGTTTCAATTTCCTCAACGAATTCTAGTTTAAATTTAGTTTTTAGGACAGCCCTGAATAATACTACGCCTTCTCTTTCGCCAGATAATGGATTAATTCAAATGAATAATGTTTCTATTAATACGAATGGAGGACATTTATGGATGGGAGGAGGTGGTATTACAGCAACATGGAATGGACTGACGGTTGGAAATTCAATGGCACGAACTTGGGCGGATGACATTCCGGGCATTGCCCTTGTTGGATCAAGTATTACCACAAATGGAGGTAGTATATACATGTATGGAAGATCACATAATAGTGATGATGATAATGGAATAAATTATGGATTAAACATAGAAAATTCAAGCATCTCAACAGGCATTGGTTCGGTAACAATTATTGGGGATGTACATGGGAGATATGCAGTAGGCATTGGCTTAAGAATTGCGGCATCATCATCTACAACCAGTATTACATCAACTTCTGGTAGTATTAATTTAACTGGAATTGGTTATGATCAAACAACAAATGGAAATAGTTGGAGAATTGGTAACCTAATAACTGGATTATCAGCATCAATAAAAACAATAATATCTTCAAGCTCTGGTAATATTTTAGTAGAGGGAAATGCAAATTTTACTGCCACTGTAAATGATAAAGAAGGTTTAAGCATAGGTGGCTCTTCAGAGGTTGTTTCTCAAACAGGTAATATTAATTTAAGAGGAACAAACACGCTCGAATCCCCTGGGCAATTTTGTAACTCTATTAGATTTGCACCTGCTGATGTTGCTAATTCGATTAGAATTGGATTTAATGGAACAAACGCTTATTCAGGAAACATCACCATTGAAGGGAACTCTATCTACCAACGATACACCTGTCCAGGAAACGGTTCGATAGCTGTGCAAACTACTGGTGGACTTACCATTCAATCCAGAGACGCTGCCTTTACACATTTACGTGCAGGGGATAATGGCACACTCACCTTCGATGACGACTGGAATTTTGGGACTCAACTAAGCAGTTTTACCTACGGCAAATCTACCAATACCGCTGCTTTAAGTTACGCTAGTGAATTAACTGTTTCGGGTCCAATTACTTTTCATACAGGTAACTTTACAATCAATAAAAACATAACCTCATCAACGGCATCTGATATTACCATCAATGCCATAAATCACTTTTATACTTCAAACATCAGGCAATCAATAACCACTGCAGGTGGTAATATAACCATCAACGCAGATGCAGACGGTAATGGTACTGGGATATTAGAATTGGATTACTTAACATTCAATCCTGGTTCTGGAAACACAATCATACGCGGATCAACCTTGAATTGGGTTACAACAAATAATACAGATAAACCATACATTAATGGAACCGGAAATTTCACCTTTGAACCTTATGCAGCAACTTTTGGCCAATTTATAAATACAGTTTGGTTCGATATAGACCAAGACAACAATGGTATAGGCGCACTAAACCTTGGTAAGGCAACAAATACACAGGATATAATTATTGCACATACACGAACAGCAATAAACCATAATGGACCTATTAATGTGTATGGTCAGAATATAACGGTAAGTCAAAACTTAAATGTAACACCAGCCAATACACCTATATTAGTGCAAGCAAGAGGTAGAATTGAAGTTGATGCCAACGAAACCATCAAAACAAACGCTGGAAATATTATTTTACGTTCTAACTCCGAAGGTACAGCAACAAGTGCCACTGCCATTACTTTAAATAGTGGGAGTAACCTTCTTTCACAAGGTGGAAATATCACATTAGGGGGTAATTTTACTGGAGCTCAAGGAGCAGGTTTATACGCTACCGGAGCATCTAATATTATTGGTGTTTTAATTGAAGGTGCAACATTGAATGCTGCTGGCGGTAATATTAAAATATATGGAAAGTGCAACGGCAGTTACGATGATGGGATCCGTTTACGTGGTAATATTACAACCTCTGGTTCTGGTACGATAGAATTATATGGTGAGGCTTTTGGAGGTAACAACGGAACCAATTATTTCGGTGGTATAACTTTTGGTAACATTGCAGGATCAACGCTTGAAACCGAAAATGGTAACATTATCCTATCAGGTTTACTTACCAATACACAAAGCAACAGCACTGGGGCCATTAATTTTTACCGTGAAAACGGAGCTGCAGGACAAACACGTCATATCAACCTATTGTCTAAAAATGGCAATATCGAAATAATAGGAAATGCAGGTACAACGGCCGCTTTTGGCATTGGTTCATCAAGCTGGGGGAACATTTATGTTGGCTCACCTCAAAATGGTTCATGGACAGCTACAGGAGATGTTAGCTTTACCTTTAATCGTTATCTGTTAGCTAACGAAAATGGATTTAAAGTTAAAACAACTGGTGATGTTGCCTATTTACCAACTGGAGCAAACTTCACCGCTGCTTTAAATTTTCCTTATAACACCAATAATACTTTAGCCGAAAATGCTTCTAGTTTAACTATTGGTAAATTAGGAAATACTTCGAATATTACTGTTGCATCACCTGTTTCTTTGTCTGCTCCGATTGCTATTTATGGTGGAACAATTGCAGTAAATGGCGCATTAAGTGCTACCAGCTCAACCCTAAGTATTGAAGCCAACACCGCATTAACCCAAACTGCTGCCATAAATGCCAATAATTTAGCATTAACAGGTACAGGTACGGTAACCTTAAACAATACCAGTAACGATGTTATGACCATTGCAGGTGGCTCAGTAGGAAATCGTTTAAGCTCCTTAAGTTTTACTGATGCTGCAAACGGTTTAACTATTGGAAATATTGGAAGTTTAAATGGAATTCACACCAACACAGGGGTTGTTTTGGTTGAAACCCTAACCGGTAATATTAATTTGAATGAATCAATTTCTACAAATAACACTACAAGCAATGCTGTGATAATAAATGCTGGTAAAAGTGCTAGTATAGGTGTTAGCTCTGGAGGGAATTTACTCATAAACGGAACACCAACCATCACTTTCGGTGCAGGCGGAATAGCCAAACTATTTAGTGGTTTAGAAACCAATAGTACGGGTTTAACAAGTTTTGTGAGCGGTGCTGCAAATGTTCGCTATAATTTTGATGAAACCATAACAACATTTAGTCCTACATTAACTTCAAATACAACTCATGCCATATACAGAACCAGTTATGGTTCGGGTGATTTAACCATAGTAAACACAGGTGGAGATGCCCTAAACAGCACTTGGGTTTATGAAAATGGTGTGATTTCAACCATAACTACACCCGTAAGCATTAATGCATCCATTATAGCAAACTACTTGATTACGGGTGACTTAACAATTGAAGCTGCAAATGTAACAGTTAATGGCGCAATCACCAGTTCATCATCTAATGTGTTTATCATTAATTCAAATGGTATAAAAACCATCAGTCTTAATGCAGCATTATCTTTAGGTGGTGCTGCTACATTTAATTGCAACGACTTTTCTTTAGGTAACGGTATCAATATTACAACTAGCTCTTCTGCAAATATTACTATAAATGCTAAGAATAATTTTAGCACAGCAAGTACCATACGAAGAACCATAAGCAGTGCGGGTGGAAATATTACAATTAATGCTGATTCAGACGCTAATGGAACAGGCCTTTTGGATCTTGATTATCTTACTTTAAATCCTGGAACTGGTGCCAATATTGTTAGAGGCGAGACGGTGAGTTGGGTTACAGGAAGTTCAGCAGGTCCATACATCAACGGAACAGGAAGTTTTACTTTTGAATCTAGCGATGCCTCATTTGGTTTGGCTGTGTATACACATTGGTTTGAAATTGATCAAGATAATAATGGTATAAGTGCCTTAACAATTGGTAAATCTGGAAGCACACAAACAACAGAACAAAGTTCGAATTTAACAGTTGCTGGCCCTGTTAATTATTATGGTGGCTTTGTAAACATTAATGGAACTTTAACTAGCTCAGGAAATTCCGATATTTTATTGAAAGGAATCAATAATTCAAACGCTAGTGTTTTTATTTCTGCTGGTGGAATTACTAAAATCAACGGTACTGGCACCTTAACCATGCAAGGTAATGGACGCACCCACAATGGTGGAACTATTTCCGCTTCAGGTACAGGAGTGCTTAATGTAATTATGTGGTCTGATTTTGATGGAGATAATGTTGGTGGTGGCGCAAGTAACCACGGCACCATTTCTACTAATGGCGGGCATGTATGGATGGGTGGTAGCAACTCAAGCGGAGGCACTTATACATGGAATGGCCTTTCGGTAGGTGATGGTCCATCCATCGGTGCTTCAGGTGCTAATTCGCATGCATTGGACATCTTTGGACCCATAACCACAAGTGGAGGAGATTTATTACTTTGGGCAGGTAATGGTTTCAATGGTGGCGCAAACGGTATTTTTACGAATGCAGGTTGGCAATTGAATGTTGGTAGCGGTGATATAGTATTAATCACAAATGTAGTTTTAGGAGTAAATAGCGTTCCAATATTTTTCCGTCAAACTGGGGGGACATTTACCCTGGTGCCTAATGGATCTAGCTTCCCAAATCCATTAAATTGGTACCCTCAATATGGTACTTATTCAACAATGGCCGGTTGGAATTTTATTGGTGATTTCAATTATCTTTGGATTGATAATCCATCCGCATTAACCAACCTTACCATCGGCCGTTATGATGGTAT
>CANHBJ010000148.1 GCA_947459075.1 Bacteroidota bacterium | reverse complement strand
CATGTTGTAGCCTTTCTTTTCCATTTAAGCCCAACAATTTGTAATAATATACAACTTGTATACTAACCATATATGGTTACTTTTGTGGTAAACATTATATTACATATACATTAAACAATTTTAAAAATGAAAAAAGTAATTTACACAGCAATTGCAATTTTAGGTTTTGCAAATTTAACGATGGCTCAAGTACCAAGCTATGTGCCAACAAATGGACTAGTTGGTTTTTGGCCGTTTAACGGTAATGCAAATGATGCAAGTGGTAACGGGAATAATGGTACGGTGAATGGTGCTACTTTAACAAGTGATAGGTTTGGAAATTCTAATAATTCTTATGTTTTCAACGGTTCAAATAATTTTATTTCTTATAATAACATTGCAAACCTCCCTATTAAGAACTCTTCGCGAACAATTTCATTATGGTTTCTTTTAACTCCTACTCCAGGATATAACGATGGATATTCACTAATTTCTTATGGAAGTAAGAATGTTAATGGTGGGTTGAATGATATTTTTATAAAAGCAAATCCTGCTTTGATCGAATTTAATGCACATAATTATTATACCGATAATAATCCTGGAACAATTAATTCATTTTCAAACACTTGGCATCATCTAATAGTAAAATACGATAGTGTTAGCATTGATAGTATAGATATTCGCCTTGATAATTTAAAAATTGCATCAACTAATCATAACATAAATCAATTAAAAAGATTATTTACTGATAGTTCAAAAATGTTAATTGGTAAATCTGTAATTTCATATGCTACTGAATTTTATTTTAATGGTAAAATTGACGACATTGGTATATGGAATCGTGCATTAACAGAATCTGAGATAAAAGCACTTTACAATGCTAATTTCTGTTTTGAAAAAATTTCGGTAACAGATACCCTTATCATTAATGTTAACCGTACAGGATACAACCCAATTACATTTGAAAACACATTAAAAGTATACCCCAATCCAGCCAAAGACAAGATCACAATTGATAATGGTAATTTGACTAAAATGACTGGGTATTCAATTAAGATAATGAACTCATTAGGACAACAAGTTTTCCAAAATACAATTAACCAACAACAATTTAATATTGATATTACATCTTGGGGAGGTAATGGAATGTATTTCCTCCAGCTTATTGATAAAAGCGGAAATATTGTTGACATCAGGAAGATACTATTACAATAACGATAATCATCATTAAAAAAAAGCCTCCAAATTGGAGGCTTTTTTATTAATATAATTGGTTCAAGCCCAGTATACAAGATTTGCCTAGTTTGTACCGTTATCCTTATAATAGTAATGTGTAAACTCGCGTTGTATTTTAACATGTAATACCAAACAGCCTAGATATAAATAAGCCCGCCCCGATAATCGGGGCGGGCTTATTTATTTACTAATTCCTTAATCGTTACTCTACTTTGTAATCAATTACTTTATAACCAAGTTTCATTAATGGTTCAGCAATTTTTTCTTTATCACCCACCACAACAATAATCATTTTATCGGTTGGTAATAATTCGTTTGCCATTTTATTAATTTCTTCTTTAGATAAAGTAGATAACAAATTGTTTTGTTGATCGATGTAATCTTTAGGTAAGTTACGTTCTGCTATAATACTTAAGAAACTGGCTTTTTGAAAAGGTGTTTCATAACGTAATGCATCACCCGAACGAAGCGATTTTTTAGCAAATTCTAATTCATCATCCGTAATACCACTTGAGCGGTATTTGTTTAACTCGTAAAAAATTTCTTTAATAGCGCTATCCGTTGCTGTTCCGCGTACACCACAACCAATGGTAAACGGACCTGCTACATCACTACCAGAGAAACTACCATAAATGCCGTAAGTAAAGCCTTTATCTTCACGAATATTTTGGTTAATGCGGCTATTAAAGTTACCACTTAATGGGAAATTCATAACACGGGCTTTAAAGTATTTGCCATTAAAATCGTATGGTAATGCCAAGTAACCAACACGTATTTCACTTTGTGACGACTTGTATTTATCAACCAAATAAATTTGGGTCTTTTCTACAACAGGTGCACTTAAAGTAACATTAGGCAATACGGTGTTTTTCTTGCTCCATTTATTCAGGAACTGTAACTTAGGCATAATCTCGGTTTGTTTAATATCACCTACTATAATTAAGTTGGTTAATTCAGGAGTATAAAACTTATCGTAATATGCTTGTACATCTTTTACAGTAAATGATTTTATGGTTTTAAATGTACCTTCAGTTGGTTCGGCCATAATTGATTTTTGACCGTAGATTAGTTTTGCGTATGCTTTCTCTGCTAAATCTCCTGCATCAAATTTAGCAGAATTAATACTTTGTGCTGTTGACTTCTGAATCCTTTTAAAATCCTCTGGTGTAAATTTAGGACGAAGTAGTTTTTCTTCCAATAAAGCCAAAGTTTTATCTAAATTTTTTGTTTGTGAGGTAACAGATATATAGGTGTTTTCATCGCCTGCATTAAATCGTATGGTACTACCTATTTTTTGCAATTCTGCTTCAAATTGCTCTGCCGTATAGTTTAGTGAAGCTTGACCCATCATTTCGGCAGTTATAGCGGCTAAACCAGTTTTTGACTGGTCGTTCATTGCTATGTTACCACCTTTAATGCTAAAGTATAAAGATACAATTGGTAACTCGCTTGTTTCTGTACCCAATACTTTAATTCCGTTGGCAAATTTATCTTCATAAATAGCAGGAACTATAGGTGATGGTGCAGTGCCAATTTCAGGACGTTTGCTGCGATCAAAATTATCTACAGGTTTTTTATAGCTTAATCCTTTGTATTCTAACTCGCCTTTAACTGCCTGACCAGAAGTTTCAACAGGTTTTGTTTCTTCTTTATTACTTGCAGCGTTGGCATTTTTAGGGAATATATTTACTATAGCTGCAAATTTACCTTTAACGTATTGACGGTAAACACGCATCACGTCTTCTTTAGTAACTTTTTGGTAGCGAACTAACTCATCATTTACATTCCATTTTTTATCACCAAGTGTGTAGTACATCTGGCTAATCATACTTGCTTTACCGGCAACACTTTGCATACTTTGCATTACTTGGGTCTCAATACCTGCTTTTGCACGAATAAGCGCTTCATCATCAATACCAGCAGCATCAAACTCGTCAAGGGTTTTTCTTACCAAAGCTTCAATGTCTGTTTCACCATCAGGGAAACTAACCACAATAATATTAAACTCACCAGCCAACTCGTTGCCATAACCTACGCCATGGAAAGTTGCTGCTTGAAGTGCTTTTTCTGTTTTAACAAAGTTTTTGTAAAAAATAGAATTATTACCTTCACCTAGAATACTACCTAATATATCTAATGCAGCTTCATCAGCATGATAAGCAGGTACTGTTGGATAAGTAAATTGTAGCATTGGCAAGTAAACTTTATCGCCATAATTAGCGTACACATTATCGGCCAAACGCACAGGATCAACACGTTGTTTGCGTACTTCTGGGCCACGTGGAATAGAACCAAAATACTTTTCAGTTAATTTTAATACTTCAGCAGGAGTAACATCACCAGCAACAACAATGCTTGCATTGTTTGGTCCGTACCAACGCATAAAGAAATTCTTTAAATCGTCTACCCCTACTCTATTTAAGTCTTCAACAAAACCAATTGTTGGCCAATAGTATGGGTGATTAGGCGGATATAAAATGGTATTTTTAATTTCATCGCGCATTCCATAAGGAACATTGGTTATGCGTTGATCCTTTTCATTTTTTACTGTTGCACGTTGTGTTTCAAATTTTTTCTGCGTTACGGCATTCAATAAAAAACCCATACGATCAGCTTCTAGCCACAATGCTGTTTCTACATAATTTTTAGGTACCGACTGAAAATAATTGGTTCTATCGTGATTGGTTGTACCATTCATGTTACCACCAGCAGTTTGAACTATTTTAAAATGCTCTTCATCTGCTACGTTATCTGAACCTTGAAACATCATGTGTTCAAAGAAGTGAGCAAAACCAGATTTACCTGGAGTTTCGCGTGCAGAACCCACATGATATGTAACCTCAATATGAGCAACTGGATCTGAGTGATCTTCGTGAATAAATAATGTTAAACCATTTGGTAAACGCCATTTTTCGTATGCGATTAAAAGTTCACCTGGTTTGGCTGTTACTTTTTCGAGTAATACAGGTTGATTTGGTAAAGCAGCCGCTGTACCTGTTTGTGCTGTTACTTGTAAAGCCAACGCTAAGGCAAGTAAACCACTAATTAGTAATTTTTTCATTGTAAAACAATTATTGCTTTGTCGTGCAATTTCAGCATTTTAATTAAATAGCGCCAATTTATTTTTTTAGCGGTAAGGTTTATTCATTTAATGGTTATTTCATGTGTTGGTTATTTTGTGTACAACATCTGTATGATGGTATTTTGTTTTATTCATGTTGCGCATTACTTTCGCAATACCGTTAAAAAAAATCTTTTGTTTTAAACTTACTTTTTATGAATAAGAAACTTTTAGTTATTACAGCCTTTATTTTAGTAGCAGCTGCTGCCAGATTGTTACCTCATGCGCCTAATTTTACGCCTTTAGGTGCTATCGCACTTTTTGCAGGTGCATACATTAGTAACCGTGTGTTGGCTTTTGTTATTCCTATTTTAGCCATGATATTAAGTGATGCCTTAATGGGATTTGCTGGATGGGACTTCCCTGAACAAATCATTACTGTTTACGGATCGTTTGCTTTAATTACTGCATTGGGTATGAACATGCGTAACGATAAAAGCGTTTTACGTATAGGTGCATCTTCTATTGCTGCCTCGGTTTTATTCTTTATTATTACCAACTTTATGGTTTGGATGAGCGGATTTTACACCACTCCTTCGCTTTATACAACTAACTTTAGTGGTTTGGTTACATGCTACGTTGCAGCTATTCCTTTCTTTACTCCGTCAGCTGCTGCCGATTTATTTTACAGCTCGATATTATTTGGAGCATTTTATTTGGTACAAATTAATGTTCCAAAGTTGGTTCAAGATTAATATATAACAACCTTATTATAAAAAAACACCTCGTTTATATGAGGTGTTTTTTTTATGTCTAAATCCAAACGGGAATAAAAAAAATCTCCTGTTAAACTTTATTTAACCAGGAGATTTAATGTGTATTATAGAAGTAAATTTATTTAAAAAGTAAATAAAATAGGGTTTGCTACTTTATCTTTTGTAAGGCTATATTTCACTACATCCATCATATCGCTTACGTATTTAAATTTAAGACCTTTGGTGTATATTTTAGCAATGTCTTCCACGTCTTTTCTGTTTGATTCTGGTAATAGAATATCAGTGATACCTGCACGTTTAGCCGCTAAAATCTTTTCTTTAACACCACCAATTGGTAAAACCCTACCACGTAAAGTTATTTCGCCTGTCATGGCCAATTGAGATTTTACTTTACGTTGGGTAAACAAACTGGTTAATGATGTAAGGATGGTAACACCAGCCGAAGGACCATCTTTAGGAACAGCACCTGCTGGCACGTGAATATGTACATCATACTTATCAAACAAACGAACATCTATTTTAAAGTCTTGGGCATGTGCTTTTAGGTATGTTAATGCTGTTATGGCCGATTCTTTCATCACTTCACCCAATTTGCCAGTTAAGGTAAGTTTACCTGTGCCCTGGGTTAAACTGCTTTCAATAAATAAAATCTCTCCACCAACTGATGTCCAAGCTAAACCAGTAACCACGCCAGCATGTGAGTTGTCAGCATAAGTTTCTTTATCCACTTTTTCAACGCCTAAAATCTTACTTACATTATCTAAAGATACACTAAGTTGTTTGGCATTGTTCATTACCTTTTCTTTGGCAGCATATCTGGCCAATTGAGCTATTTGCTTATCAAGTCCCCTTACACCACTTTCGCGGGTGTATTGGTCAATGATTTTCTCAATTGATTTATTATCAACCTTTAAATCTTTGGCAGTTAATCCATGATTTTCTAGTTGTTTAGGCAATAAGTATTTATTAGCTATTTGAACTTTTTCTTCAAGTGTGTAACCATT
>CANHBJ010000147.1 GCA_947459075.1 Bacteroidota bacterium | reverse complement strand
ATATCTTTTGAAATGTTGTTGATTATGTGTTAGGGGGTGAAGCGGCATCCTTTTGCAATTATGGCATGTGCGTTTATGACTGCAAAAGATACAGCGTAAAACCCGACCCTTGGGGAACACCCATTTTTATGAATTTTATAGCGCTTTTATTTTAAAAAAAACACCATGCTTATTGATGGTGTTTGGCGGTAATAATAGACATTGTTTTATAATATTATAGAATTTGTTATTTAATTAGAATGAGTTAGAGTATCCTTTAAAATATGGTGATTGAAATACTTTGAAGGTTGTTTGATTTTCTTTTATTGAGAATTTAAATTTTAGTTGATTTTTTTCTACTTGAAAAATTGCTTGATAATTACCAACTGGTAAATTAATTCTTGTATAATTTATTGTATTGGGTAATGTTTGCCAATTTCTTGTATCGGCTTGTTCTGACATTGCATTTATTAAACTTAAAGTTGAACCAAGGGCGTCATTTTCTTTTCTTAATTTTGCGGCCGCAGCCTGTTTAATTGCTAAACGAATGAGTGCTTCGCTCATTTCCTTCACCATTCTGTCTTGTAAGGAAATATAAGCTATTTTGTCAAGGTTCTGAACTAATTCAATATTTTGTTCAATTTGAAGACTATCAATTATTATTTTGGCTTTATCGTAAACAGTTTCTCGGGAGATATATTTAGGAAATGCAACTCTAATTATTTTGAGATTACAAATAGACCTGCTATCATCTCCTGCATAGAAAGGGAAATTTAAACCTAAGTCCCAATTAGTGAAATTAACCCATCCATTTGAACCGGGTACGATTGTAAAATTTAAACTCCTTTGATCTTTTATTGGGCCAAATCCATTATTCCAAAATGTAACAAATGAGGATGTATTTTTAAATGATTCGATTGTGAAATGCTTTAAGTTGAATTGGGTTTGGTATTGAATAGCTTCTTCTTTGAATCCAGTTAGTAATGCTGTTCTTATTAAATCCTCTTTAAGTTGTTTTGGCACTGAAGTATTTAAATTGTTAGCATATTCTTCGTTATATATTTTATATGCGTTTCGGTAAGCTATAAATGCACTGTTAAAATCTTTTTGGGCATCGTAAACTATACCTGTTAATAGATATACAAAAGCATCGTTTTTGTATTTGTTTTTGCCTTTATAATAGTCTGTTATTTTGTCAAGTTTTAATTGCATGCGTTTACATTCTACTAATGCCTGATCTAATAAACCTTGTTGTAAATAATTGATTGTAGTATAGTAATGTACCATTACTTTTTCGAAGTTTTCTCCTTCGTATATTTGAATGGATGGATTAGTTATGAAAGAAACTGCTTTTAACCCTATATTTTTTTGATAATCTTCTATAAAATAATCAGCTTGTTGAAAATATTTATTGCTTTCTTGAGGCTGATTGTTCATGAATAAAAGAGTTCCTTTATTAAGGAAGTAAAGTAACTGATTTCTTTTCTTCTTTTTTAGATTTCCATTGTCTAATAGCTTTGACGCATGTGCATAGTCTCCGCGGTAAATGCTATCCATTATTGCTTGATTCTTTTGATAATAGCTAGCACAGGCTGACAACGCAAAAATTACCAACAAAATTAATAGATAATAAAATATCCGCATAAAACTAGGTTCTTGTAGTAGTTAGTTACGGATTGCTTTTTTAATTTTCTTATCTCCTATCCAAACTTTTTCATTTGTTTCAAGATCTGTTAATTCAAGATTAATTTGATAATAAACAGTTTTTTGATTTTTATGTTGATCGACAATTGAGCTGATTACTCCATTGATCATAAAATCGGCACCTTTCTCGCGTCCCCACTTTTTCTTGCTATCTTCACTAGAAAAAGTTTGTTGTTCGTTACGTTCTTCACGCAATTGGTTTCGTTCTTCACCAGATTGCACAATAGAAACTGTACCTGAATTGATGCTTGCTTTTTCAAGATCCTTAATAAAAGTTATAGGGTCTATTTGTTCAGAAGACTTGTTTTTAATACTGCCTACAATTAACACTGGTTTACGGTTGTACTTTTGTTCGAAATTAGTTCTCCATGCACCTGTTAAAATTTGGGTAATCAACTCGTTAGCAACTAATCTTGAGTCGCTATCATTCCAACGTCCGCTGAGATCAGTTTGTTGGTTTGGATCAATACGAGTTACTTTACGGTTAGCGCATGCTGTTAAAAAAATAAGGCTTGCGACAAGTGGTAATACAATTAATATGCGTTTCATAATTTATTTTTTTTATTGATATGCAAATGCTGTTCCAAAATAATAAATTTAACTTCAATAAACTAAAAAAGGGAGTCGAAACTCCCTTTTTAATTACTAAATTGTTTAAAAAAAAATGTTATTCAACAATAAACACACCTTGCATTTTCATCCAGTGACCAGGATAAGTGCAAATGTATACATAAGTTCCTGCTTCTGAAGGAGCTGAGAATTCTACTGTTACTGTTGCACCTGGAGCTGCAACTGCTGAACCAGCTATTACATTTGAATTTTGAGGATTAAAGTAGTTTTGATCTTTAAGGTTGATACCTTCAGTAGCTACTTCTTTTTCTGCGCCTTGCTTAACAAAAACAATGTTATGTAGCATAGAAGCGTCAGTTCCTTGATTTGTTAAATTTACTTTTACCGTTGAGCCTGCTTTTACTTTAATTTCTTTGGTATCAAAGCTCATATCGGCCATGGTGTTACCTACAGCATTAATTGTAAATTCTACTGTTTTGGGTGCTTCAGCTCCAATTGTAGCTTCGTTTGTAGCAGATGTTTCTGCAGTTTTGTTTGAATTAGAATCTCCACAAGCATAAATTAATGCTAATGCTAATGAGGTGATGATGATTTTTTTCATTTTGTTTTTTGTTTAAGTTGATTAACATTAATAACAAACCAATGACTATTAAAGTTTATGGCTTCTTAAATATTCCCTGTAGTTTTTTCTTTGCTTCTTGTTCAGCCTGTTTTTTCAGTCTTTCTTTTTCTTCGGCAGCTTTTTCTTCAGCTTCTTTTTTTAATCGATCAGCTTCAGCTTGTGCTTTGAGTTTTGCATTATCAGTTTCGGATTTCAGTTTAGCTAACGATTCTTTTCTTAACCTATCTGCCTCTGCTTTAGCCTTTTCAGCCTCTGCTATTGCTTTATCTTCTAATATTTTCCTCTGTTTATTAAGTTCATCAGTTGCCTGGTTTTTTAATGAGTTAGCTTGTTGCTTGCCAATGTTTGCTAAATTGGTTGTGATTTTGGGTTCAGAAAATGTACCTAGAATATTTAAAGCCACATTAACGTTTTCATCCATTTTGATACTAGAACCAGTTTTATTATTAATTGCTGCTAATGCAGTTTCTAGAGCTGTATTAACTGCTCCAAGTTCAGATCTTTTAATGTCAATAAACCCTTTATAGTCTATTGTTTGATTTATTCCTGTATAACCTGATAGATTCATGATTTTTCCTGCCAGATATACATCAAAAGGTTCTGTGTAAATTCTTCCATTTTCCACTTTGTATGCTATAGATACATTTTTCAGTCCAACGCTTCTGTATTTATCATTTTTTAATACATCGGCTATATTATTGAATAACTTTACGTCTTTAATTTCTGCATTTGGAATTGTTAAAATACCATTTGCAAATAAGGTAGAGTAATTTGGATTTAAGTGTTTATCAAGTGTTGATGATAATGATAAGCTAGTTGAAAATGTACCAAATATGTTTTCGGCAATAGGCGCTAATTTTTTTATCGTATTAAATGTTTTAAATGCTTTTTGGATATTGAGGTTATTGATTCCTAAATCAATTTTTATTGATGGTTTATTTGGGGAGGTTGTTTCGTAGAAACCATCCATTTTTATGCTGGAACCAAGTGTGTTTAGAATAACATTGTTGAATGATAACTTTTGATTTTGAACCATTAATCCTCCTGTAAAATTGGTAATATCAATGTTGGAATATAATAACTGTTTGATGTTGCTGTTAAATTCAAAATCAATATTAGCTGGTATTTTTGGCGCTAACAATGATGAGGTATCTTCAGGTGTCTGTGGGCTACCTTTAGGTTCTGATGAAATAAATTGATTTGCATCAATCTTATTTGAGTTTAAATTCAATTTCCCATTTAAAATTCCATTACTAAACATATATGAGAAGAAGTTACTTAATTCACCACTTATTTTCATGTCACTATTACCTATTTGAGCATCAAATGATTTGAGTGAAACTAATTTTGGTGAGAAGCTTAAATGTGCTTGACTAAGATTAAATCCTTGTGGTAAATCTTTTGACTTGTATGTTAAATCTTGGGCTAATATTTCACCACTTGCATTAAATGATTCGTAATTTTGTTTTTCGATATCTGAAACTTTACCAATGGCTGTTACATCAGCTATGATGATGCCAGAAAAGCTCATTCCGTTTTCTAAAGGAGTAATTTTATTTAAATTGTTTAGGTTAATTTTGCCTTTTAACCAAGAGTCGATATATGGATCTTTCATGATGTTATTGGCTATTAGTTTCGCGTCAAATGCATCACCAACTACGTCCATGTGAAATTTACTAAGATTAATTGTTGTATTATTTAATTGACCGTTATTGTTGGTTACAGCTAGTTTCATTTGTATATCCTTTACAGGAACAGGTAAAGCTGGGTATTGAAACATGGCATTACTGACGATTGCGTTGAATGCAAATGCTGGAAGTGTTTTTTCGCTGTATGTTCCTTTCGCAAATCCGTTGAATGCTAATGTTCCTGAAGTTTTTACATCAGCAAAGTTATCTGAATATGCACCAGGTACTAGGGATAAAAAACTTTTGAATGAGGCGTTTTCTGCATCATACTTTATGTCCATTAAAATGTCTTCATTAAGCATCTGAATGAAGCCTTCAAAGTTAAAAACAAGTTCGTTTAGTGATATTGAATTCTCTTTAAAAGTATATCTCATTTCAGGCATATTCATATCTAGTTTAACATTAACCCCTGTATTTACTTTTCTTAAATATGTTATACCACCATATACTAGATCGAACTGTTTAATGCTTGACAGTATGTTCAATTCGAAAATATCTTGAGTAAAATCGCCTATCATATCGTAATCCATACCTGTTAAATGGGTATTAATACCCATTACTTTGTCATTGTATGCAATATTTGCGTTGTTTATCTTTAACTTTTTAAGGCTTAGATTAAATTTTGTTTGCGCAGTATCTGCAATTTGATTTTTTGAGGAGTCTGACTTTGTGATATCCCAATTTGTTTTGCCGTTAGCTAAAACTTTAGCATTTATGACTGGAGACTCGACTAATATTTTTCTTATTATGATTTGCTCTCCATTAATTACACTCATTACATCAACTGTTGCTTCTAAATTATCCCAAGAAATAAGTGTATCTCCTTCAAAATCATTTATACCAATTACACTTAAATCTTTTATGTTTATAGTAAAGTTTGGGAAGTTTTTGATCAAGCTTAAACCAATATTATTATTGAAATTTACAGTTGCATTAATATTTTTATTGGCTTGTTGCTTAATTAAATCTACTAGCTTGTCTTTAAAAAAGAAAGGAATAATGATTAATGTAGCGATAATAATACCAATAATAATGGTGATGGATATGATTAGTTTTTTCATAATTGTTTAGCAGAATTACTTCTAAGCAAAGTTAATAAAGTATATGATGTAAATAGCTTGTTTATAATTTGTTTAATTATAAGATATTTTTGGGTTCTTTTTCTATCAAGATTATTTGATATGAAAGATATGACAATTGTTTAGTTTAAAGAAAAAATCATGTTAAAGTTAAATATGTTAAATGCAATAAGTGCTATGTTTTATTAAATTATTGAAGGATAATAATGTTGTTATATTCATTATTACTGTTCAATATATATCCAATATAATTGGAGTATAGTTTTAGATTGCTATTATTAAAGAGTGTCTTTTATCAATACTTGTTTTACTTAAAGGTTATACTAATATAATTTACTAATTGAAGCTTTAAGTTTCGGTCTAATTCGTCATTATTTGAATAAGTCTTGTAATGAAGAGGAGATTACTAAAAGAGTATATTTGGTTCCTTTGAGCAATAAAGTAAAGGTATTAACGAAATTGAATTAAATAAAAAATTAATACGTATT
>CANHBJ010000146.1 GCA_947459075.1 Bacteroidota bacterium | reverse complement strand
GTATCGAGAAGTGGAATGGTAAAATGATATGTTGTTCATTAGTCCTATTCTCGATACACGCTCAACACACAAACAACCCAAAGCGTACTCTATGTGGCTCTTACTTTCTGAAGTCTAAAATCTTTGCGAAGCAAACTCTTTTACCTCAGAAGCGGTATACTTTGCTCTCTAAAACCTCAGCGAAAAACTCCTATATCTGACAGACGCTAAGGTCTGCAGTGTTAGTCTGCGGTAAAAAGAAAGCGCAGAGGGTTGTGAATAGTCCTGCGAATATTTGTGCATTGTTGCTTAAAAGGAGCGAACGCCTGCGGCATTGGGCAGAATTTTATTCATAGAAATTTAATTGCCATGTGAAAGGAAATCTATCGTCTTCCTTTGAAGGAAGATAAGAGATGGATGTTTGAGGTAAATTAGCAAAGCCGAACAGCGTTTTTTAAATTACGAATGATGCATAATGAATAACAAAGCTTTAACTAAATCTCCTCAACAATTCAATCAATACATAAGCTACTGCTTAATTGTTAGAGAAGATTTTCTTAAAATAAAGGTGCTTTCATAATAAATCTTAAATTTGTGTGTTAGTTTAAATCAGCATTATACGCGCATTTATGATTAAAAAAGCATCGATTAATTGGATAAGTATTTTATTACTGTTTGGATTAAACAATCTAATTTGGGCGCAGAACTCGCCAACATCATTGAGCAAAACGCCTGAGTGGAGTATTAGTGTTGATAAAAAAGATATCAAAGTAGGGAATGAGATTACGGTTACTTTTACCAGTATTATCGAAAAGGATTGGTACATGTACAGTAACGATTTTGACCCTAACTTAGGTCCTATTGCAGCTGAGTTTACTTGGGAAAAACATACATCTTACCAACTTGTTGGCAAACCTACTCCGTTAGGCGCTCACAAACATTATGAAGAGGTTTGGAAAGGCGATGTTTCTGTGTTTAAAAAGAAGGCTGTATTTAAACAGAAAATTAAAATATTAAGCGATAAACCTATTATCAAAGGTTCAATATACTTCCAAGAGTGTAATGAAATTAGCGGTATATGCATGCCACCTTTTGATGTAGCTTTTGATGTGAAAGTGAGTGTGCTAGCATCAGCAGAAATTGCGGCAATTCCATCAACCCAAACTACAGTAAATATTGACACTACAAGTAATGCTAATATTCAAGTTGAAACATCATCAATTTCAACTGATACTACCAATCAAACCAATAATATAGAAAATGTTGTGGCAACTGCACCGCCAGCAACTACAAGTGTTTTTAGCTTTTTATTGATTGCGTTTTTGGGCGGATTAATTGCAGTAGCCACGCCTTGTGTGTTTCCGATGTTGCCAATGACAGTAAGTTTCTTTACCAAAAAGAGTGAAACCCGTGCGCAAGGTATTACGCGTGCATTTACTTTTGGTTTATCTATTGTTGGTATTTACGCATCGTTGGGTTTGATATTCGCCTTCTTTGGTTTAGGTCCAGATTTTGGAAATTGGTTAAGTACACATTGGTTGCCTAATATCTTATTCTTCATCATTTTTATGGTGTTTGCTGCATCGTTTTTGGGTTTGTTCGAAATTACTTTGCCACATAGTATGGTAAATAAAATCGATAGTAAAAGTAGCATGGGTAGCTTGGGTGGTATTTTCTTTATGGCTTTTACATTGGTGTTGGTTTCATTTAGTTGTACTGGCCCAATTGTAGGAAGTTTATTAATAGAAGCCGTTGGGGGTAAATTTTTAAAACCATTACTTGGCATGGCTGCATTTGGTGCAGGTCTTGCATTGCCTTTTACATTGTTTGCTGTTTTTCCTAGTTTCCTTCAAAATTTACCTAAATCGGGTGGTTGGTTAAACTCAGTTAAAGTGGTGTTGGGTTTTGTAGAGGTAGCTTTTGCATTTAAGTTTTTAAGTATTGCCGATGTAGTTTACCATTGGGGTATTTTAGACCGTGAAATTTATTTAGCTATATGGATAGTGCTTGCATTTTTGTTAGGCATGTACCTATTGGGTAAACTTAAATTTAGTCATGATAGCGATTTGCCATTTGTAAGTGTTCCGCGATTTGGTTTAGCTTTAATTTCCTTCTCATTTGGTGTGTATATGATTCCGGGTTTATTTGGTGCACCACTTAAAGGTTTGTCGGGATTGTTACCTCCAATGCAAACACAAGATTTTGTATTGGGAGCAGGTGTAACAACAGCACCACATACCGAACAAACCAATGATGGTACAAAAATTAAGCACGCTGATTTCTTGCATTTACCTCATGGCCTAACAGGTTATTTTGATTACAAACAAGCGTTAGAAGAATCTAAAAAACAAAACAAACCCATATTTGTGGATTTTACAGGACATGCTTGTGTTAACTGTCGTAAAATGGAAGAGTATGTTTGGGCTAAACCAGAAGTGTTAAAGCGTTTACAAAACGATTTTATTATAGTGAGTTTGTATGCTGATGAAAGAAAAGTATTGCCAGAAAATGAGTGGTACACTTCAAAACGTGATGGCAAAGTAAAGAAAACCATTGGTGAGCAAAACCACGATTTACAAATTACCAAATACAACTTTAGTGCTCAACCACAGTATTTAATTATTGATGGTAACGAAAAGCAATTATCAGGTCCAAGTTTTTTTGATACAGATGAACAAAAGTTTGTTGACTTTTTAGATAAAGGTAAAAACGCATTTGGAACCAACTAGGTAAATTATTATGCATAATCTGAAACAACATTTTACTGAAGCACAGGACATATTGGCTAAGTTTATTGCCGATGATAAAAACTTTGAAGCAATAGCCAAGGCAGGAGCATTAATGGTTGATGCTTTAAAAAATGATAAAAAAATTATTAGTTGTGGCAATGGTGGTAGTTTGTGTGATGCCATGCATTTTGCGGAAGAATTAACTGGTAGGTATCGCAACGACCGTAAACCATATGCAGCAATTGCTATGAGTGATGTTTCGCACATGGCTTGCGTAGGCAACGATTACGGATATGATTTTGTATTTAGTAGGTACTTGGATGCTGTTGGGAATACAGGTGATGTACTGCTTGCCATATCAACCAGCGGTAACAGCAAAAATGTAATTAATGCCATTGAAGTTGCTAAGCGCAAAGGAATTAAAGTGGTAGGCTTAACAGGTAAAGATGGTGGCATCATGGGCAGTTTGTGTGATGTAGAAATTCGTGCACCTTATAGCCAATATGCAGATAGGGCTCAAGAAATCCACATCAAATGCATACATGCATTAATAGATTACATAGAGCGTAGCATGTAATTAAAAAAAGCCATTTTACAAGAGTAAATGGCTTTTTAGGTTTATACTAATTAAAGTGAGGGGCTTAATCGTTTATCAAGCAAAGATAATCTCTCAAGTATATGTATTTCTTTTATTCAGCCAAACCATCATTTGGCATTATGAAAGGCATACTTAACGCATTAAACAAAAAAATCCCGCAGTTATCTGCGGGATTTTTTTGTTTAATGTTATTGTGTTAATTATTGAATTACCACACGCTTAGTAGCTACGCTACCATCTTTTAATGTAATGTTTACAAAGTATAAACCTGGATTAACACCATCAACATTTAAACTAAATGCGTTGTTTTCTGCATTACCGTTTAAAAGTAAACGACCAGTAACATCTATTAACTGATAAGTTGCGATATTTCCTGCAGCTGCATCAAGGCTAATGTTTAAAACATCACTAGCTGGGTTAGGATAAACACTTAAGAATTTGCTTAGGTTAGCAATTTCTTTTACAGAGGTTATTTCACCACGAATTAATTTAAGACTGAAAGTGTCTGAAGACCATTTTGAATTGTTGTTCAAAGTTCCTTCAACTGTCCATTTCAAATCAGCAGTATCACCAATTTTTACATTTACAGATGCAAGTAAAGTTTTGATGGTATTATAATCTACAGAAAGTGTTGGTTTTGGTCCACAAGGAACGCTAACCAATGGTGTACCAAAGTTTGTATTAGCAGCTGTACTTAATTTCCAAGCATAACTCATAGCACCAAAACCTGTTGTATTTGCTGCATCCCAATTGATATCAACTTTGGTATTGCCATCACCTTTAACAACAAGAATTGAGTTATTAGCAGGGCTAACCAAACCGAATGATGTTTTAAATTGATCATTACTAGCAGGCACTAAATTAAATTGAACAGCAATACGTCTTACTGAAAAATCTACTAACGTATCAATGTATTTTTTCGCTTTGGTTTCACTCATATCTGGGTTACCTAACATAGATAATGAATCTGCAAGATATCCATCAGCTGGTATAGGGGTATTATAAAAAGTAGTTGATAATCTTGCTTTAACAGCTGCTCTATTCCACCACTCCCAAGGTGCACCATCTTGAGGGAAGTTTGTACGAACAGGATATAAATGTTCAACACCACTAGTACGTGCTCTTAAAACATTTGAAATCGGATCTACTAAATATTTACTGTTTAATTTAGCATTAACTCCTAAAGCATTCGCTTTAGGAACAATTACTCCAGCGCCTGATGCACTTGGAATAACAGTTGTCATATTAGTAGGAACAATTACGTTACCTGTATTAAATGGAGCAAATGGATCACGATCTGATTGCATACCAACAATTGGTAAGCTGCTTGAATCTAACCAAATTAAATCGCCCATAGCACCTCCGTAATGAAACACCATTTGTGCGCTTGAAGAAATATTGGCATCACCAGAAACATTAAATATTGGATTTCCTCCAACACCTGTCCAATCACCTAAGGTATCAATACTTACCATTGGCGTAAAGTCATTGCGCTGAAATTTAGCGATGTTACTAACTTCTGATGCCTTATTAACTGTTGCATAAGCTAATGCAATGTAACCTCCTGTACCTTGTCCACCAATAATAATTTTACTGGTATCGATACCATAAGTAGCTGCGTTTAAATTTAAAAAACGAACTGCGTTTCTCATGTCTTGTGCACCGCGATACGTGGCTTTTAATAATTGCTCTGTTGATGTAGGTGGTTCTGAATTCGCATTCCATCCTTGACGGTAGTTAACTGCTATTGCGTTAAAGCCTCTTTTGGCCAATCGTGTACACATTTCAACCACAGCGCTATCATCTTTGCTTCCTGTAGCTTGACGGTTTGTTAATACAGGTAAATAACTTCCGGTATGGGCTATTATTACAGTTGGTCTGCTTGTTACAGTACTTCCAACAGGTGTGTACACATCACAACGTAAGTTAGCACTAATAATAGGTGGTTGACCAGGCGATCCAAACAGGATATTTACACTCCTGTTACTATCGTAAACAATGTTTGCTTGCTTAGAAACATTAAACATTTCATCAAGGTACATAGTTTGGGCAAACAATGTTGCTGAACCGAAGGTCATAACGCCCAGGCTTAACAATTTAAGTAGTGTTTTTTTCATATTTCTTGGTTTTAAGTTTTGCTAAAATAAGATTTTTTAATATAAAAACATATTGGTGTACAATTATCTTTGTGCATCGAGTTCAAATAACAAAGAAAAATAGGCTAATCTACCTACTCTCGGACCTCCATATACCTGAATAACACGGTTATCCGTTAAATTGTTTGAGCCCAATTTAAATGTGCAAAACAAGGCAGGTACACGCTTACTTATTTGGGCATCTACCATATAATAAGCAGGTACATTTCCTGTAAACTGTGGTGATCCTTCAAAAATAAACCCTGTTTGGTATTTATAATTTAAACCATAACTCCAAAACTTGCTCGATTTACCAAATATATTGATATCAAAATCTCTACCATTTATTCCAATATTGTATTTGTGTTCTGGTGTATTAAACGCAGGTATTAAAGGATCGGTTGACCCTTCACGATCTAATACATTCCACGAATAGTTTGTGGCAAGGCCCAGGTATTTTTTATAAAAATAGTTTATTCCAGCGGTAAAACCTTGTGTGGTTACTTGGTCTTTTGAGTTGGTTGCTACACGATACACAGAAGGGTTATTAGTTGGAAAAGGACTGCCTTCTGGCCAATTGGGTCTTGCACCAATTTTATACCCAATAAAATTGGTATACCAACTAAAATAATAATTTATGTCAATGTAAAGTTTGTCCTTAAACAAAGAAGTTCTCCATCCCAATTCTATGGTTTTTACTTG
>CANHBJ010000145.1 GCA_947459075.1 Bacteroidota bacterium | reverse complement strand
TACTAACTTAGTTAAAGAAGTTCTTTTTCTGTTTAACAAGTCTCAAAAAGTAGAAGATTATCTACTGCATTAAATAAATTAGTTAGGCATTTTATTAAATCAAAAAGAGTGAATTTACCTCTCTTAAACTTATTACTAATAACATTTAGCGCTATCAGTTTTAGTATTGGCAGCACTTACCAATATTAAAAAGCTAATACCGTGAAGAAAACAAAAAATACGCTAAAGTTTAGGCTTTCTAATTTTAAAAAATGGAAGCAGATTGTATTGAAAAATTACCTTTTAAAAATTTTGTAACTCGCTATTCCCCATTTGTGCAAACGATAAGCGATTGAAGTATGCAATACCCCTAATCCATAAATACTGCTTCTTTTAAAATTTATACTAGATGCCTCTGGGAAATATTTAGTAGGGCAAGTTACCTCCCCAATCTCAAAACCTTGGTTAAAAATCTGTGCTATCATTTGGTTATCAAACACAAAATCGTCACTACACAATTCGTAATTCACATTTTGTAATACATCCTTACTAAATGCACGGTAACCTGTGTGGTATTCTGATAATTTTTGGCGCATCATGATGTTTTGAAACAAGGTTAACATCCTATTAAAAACATATTTGTACATAGGCATACCACCTTTTAATGCACCCATGCCAAGAATACGCGAACCAAAAACAACTGGATACACATCATAAGCAATAATACCTGCCATGGCATGAATTAACGTAGGTGTGTATTGGTAATCAGGGTGCAACATTATTACAATATCAGCACCAATTTCTTTGGCTTTATTATAACATGTTTTTTGATTACCACCATAGCCCTTGTTTTGCTGGTGTTTTATAACATGCTTAATTCCTATTTCTTTTCCAAGCTCGCTTGTATTGTCTTTACTAGCATCATCTACCAAAATCACATCATCAACAATATCAAAAGGAATTTCGTTGTAGGTTTTAGATAAAGTTTGAGCCGCATTATATGCTGGCAAAACCACTACTATTTTTTTGTTATTAAGCATTGAATTGAAATAATGGCAAATATGCAGTTACACATCCAAAATGCCAAACATAAAGGTTGCCTATTCATATCTTAAGGCTTCAATAGGATCTAATTTTGATGCTTTAACAGCAGGGTAGTAACCCGAAATTACACCTACTATTACACAAATAAATAAACCTAAAGCTATCCACAACCAAGGTATTATAAAGCCCCCACCCATTAATAAACTCACAGCATTACCTATGGTTATGCCTAGCAAAATGCCTCCTAATCCGCCTATTTGACATATTAAAATAGCTTCGAACAAAAACTGCCTACGTATGGTGGCGTTGTTGGCACCAATGGCCTTTCTTACTCCAATTTCTCTGGTACGTTCAGTAACAGATACCAACATAATATTCATCAAACCAACTGCTGCGCCTAGTAAAGTAATAAAGGCTATAGCACTTGCAGCAATGGTTACATAACTTATTGCTCCCATAGACTGTTGTGCTAGATTATCACTTTTAATAATTTCAAAATTATCTGGGGCATACACCGCCAATTGCCTGATTCGTCTGAAGAGTGCTGTAGCCTCATCAACCCCTAAATCCAGTTGTTTTAAATCGTTTACCATTACGGTAATTACAAAACTTGAATTGGGTTTACTAAAAGTTTGAATGGCATTTTTAAGGGGAACAATAGCAATCCTGTCTCCTCCAAAACCCATAGCACTCCCCTTTTCATTCAAAGTTCCTATTACCCTATATTTTGCTCCTCCAATAAAAACACTTTCGCCAATTGGGTCTTTAGTTTTAAATAGTTTTTTACGCAGCTCTTTACCTAAAATTACCACATTTTGGGCGCTTTCATTTTCTTTACTATTAAAGTTTCGCCCCTCCATTAGGCTATAACCACTTACCACTAAATAATTTTCATCTCCGCCCATAACCATAATGTTGGGATCGGTTTTTATGCCATTGTGCTTTACCGTGCTTGCAAAACTTGCATTTACACTTAATGATGTGGTTGCAGGGAAATTAAATTGTTGGGCAAACAATTCGGCTTCAAACAAAGTAATACTTCTGTAGCGTTTGGGTTGTTTTCCTCCTCCTCCAAAATGAATATTGTCGCCACGATTTTTAATATTAAAACTATTGGCACCCATGCTGGCAAAATTTTGGTTTAAGGCCAATTTTATTCCATCTATAGCAGTTAAAATACCTACCAATGCCATAATACCAATTGAAATAATTAGCGCAGTAATGATAGCTCGAAGTTTATTTCCTGCTATGCTTTGTAATGATATACGTAAAACATCGGTGGTGCGCATTTATTTATTCTTTTTAGTTTGGATAAAGTTGGGTGTCCAAAGCAAACTCAATTGTAAGTTGGCGATTGAATATAAAAAAGAAGTATTGTAATTGTAATCTGTATAAGTTGAATAGTTAGAGGGGTTTGATGTATAATCTTTACGATAAGCAGCACCAACCATAACTAGCGGCAAAGTTAAGCGAAATGTAAAGTTATTATTGTGCTTATACAAAGCACCTACACTTAAACCATATGATAAAAAATGTGAAATCCTGTTGGGATTTGGAACTGTAACTGGTCCACCATTTTTGTTGTAATTTCTTAAATAATTGTAGCCATAGTTAAAATTTTGATAAACCAATACAAAGAACTTATTCTGATACAAATTTTTTAAGTTCATTTTACCAACTGACCCACCAAATCTATTCGACCAATTTATGGTTGATGAATAATCAAAGCGATTAACTGCACTGTTAATTTCGAAAGTTAAAGCCTTATTTTTAGCATAGAAAAAACCGAAACCTAGCGCAACTTGTAATGCGTGTGATTCCAAATTATCAAAGTTTATGTTACCCGTCTGACTGTTTTCTCTTGCATCAATCCTGAAAGAATTAGATCCAGCTAAACCAAATGACACAAACCTTCCACTTAATAATGAAGCACTATCGTTTTGCGCATTGGTTGCAAAACAAATTATTGTAAAAAATATTAAGCAGCAAGTTTTCAAAGGACTGTGTTTGTGTTATTTTGCTAACTCAACGAAGGTAAACCCTTTTCTATTACCATCCTCAACATAATCTATTTGCATACCTGCAAAAAAGAAAACCTCGCCCGGACTGTAAATTACATTTATGCCTTGTATGTTGGTTAATTGATCCTTGTCTGTTTTTTCATCAAACCCAATTAATAAACGTTTGTTGGTTTCGTTTTTTTGACGAATACCTACACGTAAAAAATTATTAGCAGGTATTTGCAGTGTTTGCTGGTATTTTTCTATGGCTTGAATAGCCAATGGTGTAAAATGTATGATTTCCATGTGCATTGCAAATAAACAAAAAAACACCCAGCTTATTTGTTGATTTTAATAAGTAGTTTGATGTATACTTCTAATGTTAACTATTGGTAGATAACAATTACTTCGTTTATTTTTTTTTGCCAAAAAAAGTAGACACTTTTACCACAAACTTTAATACTATGGCAAAGATTTTAATTATAGATGACGAGAAAGCTATTCGTACAACATTAAAAGAGATTTTAGAATACGAAGGCTATATTGTTGATGAGGCTGCCGATGGCGCCACTGGTTTAGATAAAATAGAAAACGATGATTATGCTGCCGTTTTATGTGATGTAAAAATGCCTAAAATGGATGGACTTGAGGTTTTAACCAAAGCACATGAAATTGATGACGATATTCCTTTCGTAATGATATCTGGACATGGCACCATTGAAACTGCCGTGGAAGCAACCAAAAAAGGTGCATACGATTTCATATCAAAACCACCTGATTTAAATCGTTTATTAATTACCCTGCGCAATGCCATCGACCGCAAAAGTATGGTGGTTGAAAACAAGGTGTTAAAGCGTAAAGTGGGCAAAACACGGGAAATTATTGGTGATAGTCCTGCTATCATGAATATAATTGAAACAATTGATAAAGTTGCACCTACCGATGCACGTGTATTAATTACAGGCGAAAATGGAACAGGTAAAGAATTGGTAGCTCGGTGGATTCATGAAAAAAGCAACCGTGCAAAAAACACCTTAATTGAAGTAAACTGTGCCGCTATTCCTACCGAGCTAATTGAAAGTGAATTGTTTGGTCATGAAAAAGGTGCATTTACCTCGGCCTTAAAACAACGCATTGGCAAGTTTGAACAAGCACATGAGGGCACTTTGTTTTTAGATGAAATTGGCGACATGAGCCTAAGTGCACAAGCCAAGGTATTACGCGCATTACAAGAAAATAAAATTACAAGAGTAGGTGGCGATAAGGATATTGAAGTAAATGTTCGGGTAATTGCTGCTACCAACAAAGACTTATTAAAGGAAATAGAAAAAGGTAATTTCCGTATGGATTTATACCACCGTTTAAGTGTAATTTTAATACACGTACCAAGTCTTAATGAGCGCAAAGACGATATTCCATTACTTGCCGAAAAGTTTGTTAAAGAAGTGTGTGAAGATAACGGTGTTCCTAAAAAAATGTTTACACCAAATGCATTAAACGAACTAAAGAAAATGAATTGGAGTGGTAACATTCGTGAATTGCGTAACTTGGTTGAACGTTTAATTATATTAAGCGGGCAACGCATAACAGAAGAGGATGTGGTAAAATATGCGAGCCCAAGCCACAGCCAAAGTAACGAGAAAAGTGTGTTCGAAAAATTCTCGACATTACAAGATTTTAAAGACCATGTAGAGAAGATTTTTATTGAAGAAAAACTTAAAAAGAATGGCTGGAATGTGGCGAAAACTGCTCAAGAAATTGACATACAACGTAGCCACTTGTACAACAAAATTGAAAAATACAGCCTACGCAGAGGCGAGGTTAGTGAAATAAATTTGTAATACATTTGCAAAACCCTAACGGCAGCAATAAGCTCCGTTAGGGCTTTATATTATGGTTGGAGCCAACATACAAGCCGCAATTTCTCATTTACAACAAGGCCACTTGGTTGCTATACCTACCGAAACCGTTTATGGTTTAGCAGCCAATGCATTTAACCCAGAGGCTGTTGCACAAATATTTGCTGTCAAAAATCGTCCTGCATTTAACCCACTTATTATTCATACCAACAACTTAAGTCGCTTGCAAAAATGGGGATTAAATTTGCCAGATAAAATGTTGCAACTGGCTGCTCATTTCTCTCCAGGGCCATTAACTTATGTTATTCCTAAAAGTGATATTATTCCTGATATTGTTACTGCAGGCACCCAAGCTGTAGCGGTGCGAATTCCAAACCACCCATTAACTTTAGATTTGTTAAGTAAACTTGAATTCCCATTAGCGGCACCAAGTGCTAACCCCAGCGGATATGTTAGTCCTACAACAGCGCAACACGTTAACCAACAATTAGGCCATGTTATCCCATATATTTTAGATGGTGGTGCATGTGAAGTTGGGTTAGAATCAACCATCATCAGTTTCCTAGATAATACACCTACTCTGCTTCGCCATGGGGGAATTACCTTGGAGCAGATTGAACTAGTTATTGGAAAAGTAAATGATAAACCAAGTGAATCTGGTGAAGATATACTAACCGACAATCCCGTTGCACCCGGTCAGTTGGCTAAGCATTATGCAACAAAACACTTGCTAATACATGATAATCCATTATTACATTTTAACAAATTTAACCCAATAAAAACAGCTGTAATTTCTTTTAAAACAGTTTACCCACAAGTGCCGCCTCAATTTCAGTTTGTTTTATCTAGCAATGGTAATATGGCGGAGGCTGCGCAAAGACTTTTTGCCGTAATGCGTTTGGTTGATACCATGGATGTAGACGTTATTCTTGCAGAAAAGTTCCCTAATGAGGGTTTGGGTAAAGCCATAAATGATAGGCTGAAACGAGCAAGTGTTATATAATTTAATTAATTGGGTGTGTAACCTGATGGCCACTCAACTACCCTAATTTTAACTTTTAATAATCCTGCCCCTTTTGTTAAACCTAACTGTCTAGCAGCTTCATAACTTAAATCAATAATACGTCTACGGCTATATGGGCCACGATCGTTAACCCTAACCACAAGCCATTTACCTGTTTTAGCATTAGCAACCCTTACCAATGTGCCGAATGGTAAAGTACGATGAGCAGCAGTTAATTTTCTTCCACTATATCGCTCGCCACTTGCTGTGCGCCTGCCATTAAATTTTTTAGCGTAATAAGAGGCTATTCC
>CANHBJ010000144.1 GCA_947459075.1 Bacteroidota bacterium | reverse complement strand
TGGCTCAAACAGATACGGCTAGCACGACAAAACCCGTTTCTAAATGGAAAACCAATCTTGAAACAGGACTAAATATTACCCAAGCTAGTTATAGTGGAAACTGGAAAGCTGGGGGTGTTAACTCCATCTCGTTGGGTACGTTTTTAAATGCAAAGGCTGTTCGTAAAACCGAAAAAAATGAGTGGACCAACGATTTACAGTTGCTATATGGTACTGTTAAAAACGAAGGACAAAACTTGAGAAAAAATGCGGATCGTATTTTTTTCGATTCTAAGTTCTCACATAAAATTTCAAACCACTGGAATTTATTTGCCTCGGTCAATTTTATGAGCCAGTTTGATGCAGGTTTTGAATACAAATTGGTTAATGGAACCGAGCAATCAAAACGTATTTCAGCTTTTTTAGCTCCTGGTTATTTAACAGAAGCCCTTGGATTTGAATACAAACCCATCAACTATTTTAGTGCACAATTTGGTTTAGGTGCATTGCGTCAAACCTTTGTTACCGACCAACAACTATACAACAACTACAGCCCAAACGCGAAAGAGTTTAATGAGCTTTATGGTGTTAAACGTGGCGATAATATGCGCAACCAAGTTATTTTTCAAACCGTATTAAACTTTGATAAAGAGGTGATGAAAAATTTAAACATTAAAGCCCGTTACATGGGTTTGCTTGATTATGATAGGTTAAATGCTCAATACATTGTTAGTCGTTTAGATGTAAGTATTACTGCCAAAGTAAATAAGTACATCAGCACCAACTTAAATGGCGTATTGTTATACGATTTTGATCAAGACAAAGACATTCAATATTCTCAAGTAATATCGCTAGGTGTAATGTATACTTTTAGTAATACCAAATAAGTAATTACATGGCACTTTTATTAAAAGCCGATTACCTTTAAAGTATTCGTCTTTTTGTTCATATTTTACCATATGGCATAGCGTAATTTATTGTACTTTTACCACGTGAATTATTTAGATCAATTAAATGAACCGCAACGCGCGGCTGTTCAGCAAATAGATGGACCTGTGATGATAGTTGCAGGAGCAGGGTCGGGCAAAACAAGGGTACTTACTTATCGTATAGCATATATGTTAGAGCAAGGCGTTGATGCCTTTAATATTTTAGCTTTAACCTTTACCAATAAAGCCAGTAAAGAAATGCGCGAGCGCATTGTTAGTGTGGTTGGTGCCGAAGCCAAAAACCTTTGGATGGGTACTTTTCACAGTATTTTTGCACGTATATTACGCATTGAAAGTGAGAAGGTTGGTTACCCTCGCAACTTCACCATTTATGATAGTGATGATGCCAAGAGTTTAATAAAATCTATTGTGGCCGAGTTGAAGTTGGATGACAAAATGTACAAACCAGCACAAATTTTAGGTCGTATTTCTGCAGCAAAAAATGCATTAATTAAAGCAGCCGCATACAACCAAGATCCTGAAAATGTCTCCTTTGATGAAAGCACAGGTCGCCCGCATTTTGGGGCCATTTATGCCACATACGAGCAACGTTGCTTTAGAGCAAGTGCCATGGATTTTGATGATTTGTTGCTAAAAACACACGAGTTACTGCACAACTACCCCGATGTATTAAACAAATACCAACACATGTTTAAGTATGTAATGGTTGATGAGTTTCAGGATACCAACCATGCACAATATTCCATCATCAGAATGTTGTCTAACGTATATCAAAATATTGCAGTTGTGGGCGATGATGCGCAAAGTATTTATGCGTTTCGTGGTGCTACAATCAAAAATATCCTAAACTTTCATAAAGATTTTCCAGATACCAAAGTGTTTAAGTTGGAAGAAAATTACCGCAGTACCAAAACCATTGTTAATGCGGCCAACTCCATCATCAAACAAAATAAAGAGCAAATAGAAAAAAAGGTTTTTACGCAAAATGAATTAGGTGATCGCATTCGTGTGTTCCGCGCATTAACAGATAATGAAGAAGGCAAGATGGTGGCATCTGCAATTTTTCAGGATAAAATGAACCAACACCTGAACAATAAAGATTTTGCTATTTTATACCGCACCAATGCACAAAGTCGTAGTTTGGAGGAAGCTTTACGCAAGATGAATATTCCATATAAAATTTATGGTGGTTTGTCATTTTACCAACGCAAAGAGATCAAAGATTTGTTGGCATACTTCCGTTTAATTATTAACCCAAGCGATGAAGAAGCTTTAAAACGTGTAATAAATTATCCTACACGTGGTATAGGTAAAACCACACTCGACCAACTTACTATTCTTGCATCAGAACATAATAAGTCGTGGTTTGATATTATGGAGAATGCACATTATTTTGGTTTGAGATCAGCTAATTTATTAACCGATTTTGTATTAATGATTCGCAGTTTTCAAACCATGTTGACAAAACCTGCTTACGATATAGCCATGCACGTGGCCAAACAAACCGGGTTATTAAAGTCGTTGTATGATGATAAAACAGTGGAAGGAATTGCGCGTTACGAAAATATAGAAGAGCTATTAAATGGTATAAAAGAATTTAGTATTGAAGAAGTTGCTGATGATGATGCTGTGCTTCGTGGTAATACCTTACCCGATTACATGCAAGACATTGCACTACTAACTGATGCGGATAGGGGAAATGATGATGACAATGATAAAGTTGTTATGATGACCATACACGGAAGTAAGGGATTAGAGTTTACTAACGTGCACATAGTAGGGTTAGAGGAAAATTTATTTCCATCTCAACTTAGTTTAAACAGCCGACAAGATTTGGAAGAAGAAAGGCGTTTGTTTTATGTGGCATTAACCCGTGCCGAGAAAAAATTAACTTTATCATTTGCTACATCAAGGTTTAAATTTGGTTCAATGATTAATTGTGAACCAAGCAGGTTTTTGCAAGAAATAGACCCTCAATATTTAATTGTTGAAGGTTTATACAACAGCAATCAAACTGTTTCAGAGCAACGCAAACCATATCAAATGAGCAGTTTCACTAAAAAGTTAACTGAATCAAACCGTGCCAACAAACCTGCCGCAGCCCAGCCAACAGTTACTGTTCCTAAAAACTTTAAACCCATTAACAAGGCCGTATCACAACCTGCATCTATAGATACTGATTTTGTGGGTGATGATACCTCGTTGCTTGCTGTAGGTATGAATGTAGAACACCAACGTTTTGGTAAAGGCGTAGTTATAGTAATGGAAGGAGCAGGCGATAACCGCAAAGCACAAATTGATTTTGGCTCGCAAGGCAAAAAAATGTTGGTGCTTAAATTTGCTAAACTTAAAATAAACGCATAAAAGTTTTTAGTTTGATTTTTTAATACCAATCAACCCAAAAGCAACATACCGTAACCGGACATAAACTATGAATTTTAAAGACTTAAACATTAACAACCCACTGCTTAAGGCATTGGAAGATTTGGAATACATACATCCAACTCCTGTGCAAATTGAAGCATTCCCGGTAGTAATGTCGGGGCGCGATGTGGTTGCCATAGCACAAACCGGAACAGGTAAAACATTTGCTTACTTATTACCCATATTAAGGCAATTAAAATTTTCAGAACAACGCCATCCGCGTGTGCTCATTATAGTACCAACACGCGAGTTGGTTTTACAGGTTTATGGCGAGGTAATTCGTTTAACCAAATACATGAGCGTAAGGGCAGGAGCAATGTATGGTGGTGGTAACATCAATAAACAAAAAGCAATGGTTTTTGCTGGTTTAGATGTGCTGGTATCTACCCCCGGAAGGTTAATAGATTTGGCCAGCATTGGTGCTATTAAATTAACCAGTATACAAAGGTTGGTTATTGATGAGGTGGACGAAATGCTAGAACAAGAATTTAGGGCGCAGCTTAATGCCATTATGGATTATTTGCCTGCTAAACGACAAAATATTTTGTTTTCGGCTACACTTACCGAAGAGGTAGAAAAGCTGTTTACCGAATTTTTTAATAACCCTGTAAAGGTAGAAGTAGCAGCACACGGAACACCCCTTGAAAAAATAATTCAATTGGGTTACTTCGTGCCTAATTTTGGTACTAAGGTTAATTTATTAACCCATTTACTTCAAACAGATGAAACGTTAGGTAAGGTATTGGTGTTTACATCAAAAATTAAAAATGCCGATAAATTGTTTGACATGTTGCACCAAAACTTTGCTGGAAACATTGGCATTTTGCACTCGCGTAAGCCACAAACACAGCGCTTTGAAGCATTAAGGCAATTTTCTGAAAATGAAATAAGAATTTTAGTAGCAACAGATGTGGCAGCTCGTGGTTTAGATGTGGTGGATGTAACCCATGTCATTAATTTTGATACCCCCGATAACCCCAATGATTATTTACATCGTATTGGTAGAACCGGGCGTATTGGTAAAGATGGTACAGCCATTACGTTTATGAATGCTGCCGAGGAAGAATACATTGGCGAAATTGAAGAGGTAATGAATAAAAAAATTACCATCCTTGATTTTCCTCAAGAGGTGGCACTTTCTAAAATAATGAGCGATGATGAGAAGCCTAAACTTAGAGAAAAAAACTACTTAAAATCGGTTAAGGTTGTTGAAGAAAGAGGCGCATCATTCCATGAGAAAAAAGATAAAAATAAAAAAGTAAATTTAGGTGGTGCATATAAAAAATCGGGAGGTAAAACACAATCTGTAAACCGAAATGTATTGCGTAACCGAGCAAAAAGAAAAGGATTTTAATTACAATGAAGATTAAACGTATTGCTGTTTATTGCGGCTCGTCTGTTGGCGATGAAGAAATATACATAACCAAAGCATTGGCACTTATACAAGACATGCACAAGCGTGGTTACGGTTTGGTTTATGGTGGTGGTAACGTGGGTATAATGGGCATTATAGCTGATGAAATGCTGCGATTAGGTGGAGAAGTAATTGGTGTTATACCTAAACGTTTAATGGATAAAGAAGTAGGACACACCGGACTTACCCAACAAATTGTGGTTGATAGCATGCACGAGCGTAAAGCTAAAATGTTTGAACTATGCGATGCATGCATTGCTTTGCCAGGTGGTATTGGTACCATGGAAGAGTTGTTTGAAGCCTTTACTTGGAGCCAACTGGGCTTTCATTTTAAACCTTGTGGCGTGTTAAATGTAAATGGGTTTTACAAACCTTTAGATGATTTGTTGCAACACATGGTTGACCATAAATTTTTAAAACAAGATTTTAAAAACATGCTGTTGTTTAATGGCCATGTAGAAACCTTGTTAAACGATTTAGAAGCTTTTGAGTTTCCTAAAACCCTAAAGTGGCATTGATAGGTTAGCAAATAACAGCCTGTTCAATTGTCCCGCCTCTGTGTTTCTAAACCCCAATACCGCAGTGTATTTCTTGTTTTCTTGGTGTCTTTTATTGTTAAATTTTTACCACAATGTACACAAAGTTTTTCACGAGGTACACAAGGAATAAACGCTCACCGAATACACCTAATTTAACAGTAAGATGTTATAACCGCTGTGCCTATGCGTTTCAAACCCTCCATGCCACAGGTATCCTCTGTGCCCCTGTGCCTCTGTGGTTCAAATCCCCACTTTGCGCACTCTGCGCCTCTGCGTTTAAAACCTCCATGCCGCAGGCATCCTCTGTGCCCTTTGTGCCTTTGTGGTTCAAATCCCCACTGCGCCCTCTGCTTCCGAAGCTTCGGAATCTGCGTTTCAAACCCCTCCATGCCGCAGTAAAATAACCGTCACAGTTGTATAAACCTTTTTCAACCCACAAATAATCTCCAATTATTCCTCATATTTGTGTTCTTACAAAACCAAAACAGCATGAAAAAAATAATCGCATTGTTTGCCATTACAACCTTGGTATTTGGTGCAACGGCATTTAAACAAACCGAAACACCCGGATATCAAATTGGCGATGTAGCCACCGATTTTAACTTACGTAACGTAGATGGTAAAATGGTAAAGCTGGCCGATTTTAAAAAAGCCAAAGGATTTATTGTGGTGTTTACCTGTAACCATTGCCCGTTTTCGCAAGCTTACGAGCAACGTATAATAAATCTACACAACAAATTTGCAGCAAAAGGTTACCCAGTAATTGCCATCAACCCAAACGATGCCAAACGCGAGCCTGAAGACAGTTACGCCAAGATGCAAGAGTTGGCCAAAGCAAAAAAATATCCGTTTGTGTATTTACACGATGAAACCCAACAAATTGCAAAAACATA
>CANHBJ010000143.1 GCA_947459075.1 Bacteroidota bacterium | reverse complement strand
TACATTACATTGGCTCCAAGCTTGTTTAGTTGTGCCAAAAACACAAAAAAGTAATAAAAATAAGTAATCGATTTTTTTCATGTCGATATTGTGTATTATGATTTGGTGGTAAAAGTATTATCAAGCCAATTATTTACATTATAAATACACAATAGTTATAATAATTTATAAAAAGGTGAAAGAATCAATTACCATTTTGGTAATAAAGGGTTCTGCTGATGTATAACAAATTTTCGTTTTGTGGAAATTGAGCCAATCCTAATTTAGCATATTTAAGAGCTAAATTCTTCTGAGAATTTATAAAAAGTTGGTGAGCCACCAATTCGTAAACGAGCTGATTTTTTTGATCAAGTTTAAGGTATTGGTCAACGTAATTTATTAAAGCGTATAAATTGTTTGTATCAAAATTAAGTTTAATCAGCTCTTCAATAACTAGAAGGTTTTTGGGCTCTATACCATAAGCAATAGTAAAATGTCTTTTCGCTTCCATTAGCCTTCCTTGAATAATATATACCCTTGCTAAATCGATGTGTGCATTGAAAAATGCTGGGTATATACTAATTGCTTTTTTAAAATGAAAAACGGCTTTGTTTATCATTTGCTCCTTTTCGTATAAATTTTCACTTTTTTGAAACTCAACCATTAAAGCCGTTGCATACATATTATTAGCTTGGGCCGAATTGTGTAGGTGTTCAATATCGCTACTCATGAGTTTAACTGGATTTAACCAAGCCGCATTTCTTTGAACTGTTTTTAAGAAGAAAAGTGTTAAAATAAAGACAACAACAATTTCAACACGGATATTTTTTTTATTTAAAAAGTCAGGTATAAGCCAAAAAACTAAGCCACAAATAAAAATGGAAAATCCTGCAGATGCAGAATAAGATAACCGCTCTCCAACAACTCCAGCAACCAATTCTACCCAATTGCTAAAAAATAGAATTGACGCAGTGTACCACATAAAACCAATAGTTATAAGTGGTTGTTTTTTTGATTGCCATATGGCAATACCGATAATAATAAGGTAAGAAAATAATGATAACCAACTGCTAGGTGTTTTACTATTACTTTTATTAATGGTGGAATAACCATAATAAAAAGACAATTGATAAGGAAAGAAGTTTAATGTCAAGTACTTACCTATTACGTCCAGTCCAGTAAAAACTAATTCTTCTTTGGAAGTTTGGTTTATAAGAGGATTCTCAACAAATGATAAATCTCTTCCCTCTTTTGTGCTGACATTACTTTGCGTGGTTATCTTAGTTTCGATTTTAATATTATTCTGATTAGAATTTTCTATGCTAGGTTTTAAATGTATACTTGGGAAAACGACAATTGCTAAAACAACAAATGACAAAGTTATTGGCAAAAAAGAGTTAAGAATATTATGGCGATTAGAATACTTCAGAATAATAATAACTAACATTAATAAGCCAAGTATTGGTATATTATTTAAATATAGCGAACCTATAATTGGTCCTATTGTTATTAAAGAAGCAATAATCAATTTTCTCTCAACAGAATAAAAAAATATGGTTGTAATCAAAATCACTGTTAAGTTTGAAATAGGCTCAGAATTATTGTAAGTTGTTGTTAAAACTGCCAGTAGCGTAATTATTATTTTAATTGGGTCTATTTTTTTACTTGAATAGGTAGTAACAAATAAGCCAATTGCCATAAATAATGAAATTAACCCGAAATCTCGAAAGCCTAATACCAAATCAATAATCAACCCTTGTAATATGAAAAGATAAAGCGCGTTGGTTCTAAAAACTTTAAACAGATAATAATACAAGGGTACATTGAGCAACAAAAACTCGAACTGTTTAGTCCACAACACATATAAATAAACAATAAACTGAATAGAAATAACAAATACGTTTTTGGTTTTTGGGCTAATCTGAATTGATTTTAGCTTCGTAATTATTGTATTAAACTGATAATAAACAAAAACTACTCCTATGTATAGTACGCTGATAATAGAGTATATTAGAATATTGTTACTATTCAACACACCCCCTAAAAAAAAAGTTGTAATTATTAATGATGTAGCAACATATATAAAAGATTGGTAATTAATATTTCGGGTTAACACAAGTGTAACTGGCATTACATAAGCGAGTGGTATGATGCTTTTTTTACTTAATAGCCCAAGTGAGAACAAAATACAAGAGTAAATTATTAAACGATAATTTTTTCCGTTAAAACCTAATAAACATTTAAAACTCAGTAAAGCAAAAAGTAAAGCCAACAACTCATCCCTATTTTTTATGCTATTAACAACTTCTGTATGTATTGGATGTAATGCAAATATTCCACTTGCTAACAGTGCAAATCTATCGGCATTTTTAAATCCTGTTGCTAATATTAATTTATAAAATGTTATTACTGATATACAAAAAATTAAAACGTTAATTAGGTGACTAATAATTGGACTTTCTTTAAAAATATGATTTTCTATATAAAAAGATAGGAGTGTAATAGGTCGATAACCATAATTGTATCCCATATTGTCTGAATAATATGGCTTGGTGAGTAATTCAATAATATTGTATTTGCTATTAGCAGAAGTGAGGTAGTGATTATTTGTTACTAGCTGATCATCGAAATTGTAGCCATTGCCAATGCTATTTGCATAAGTAACCATAACCAAAATAACTAAAAATAGTATGGGATGTTTTCTAAGCATTTTCAGTTGTGTTTAGTTACTAAATTATGAATAAAATTTCGTCTTACTTAAAGTGTTTTCTTAAATAATTCAGATTAAGCGATGTTCTTTAAAGAACCTTGTATACTATTATTTAAATCAATTGGTTAATTCCGAACTTGATTGATCAGCTATAATAATCATATCAAGATCTTGTTTAGATATCCATATTCTTCTAATATACTCTCCAATAATACCAAGAGAAAATAAGATTAAACCAGTTGAGAAAAAAATGGCAACTATAAGAGATGTAAAGCCAATTTCTACATCAAATGCAATTTTTTTATAAATGTATAAACAACCCAAAATAAAAAATATAATTGACATATATAAGCCCATGCGACTGATAACTCTTAGTGGTAATGTGGAGTGCAACATTAAAATAGTAAAAGCCATTTTAGTCAATTTTGCAATTGTATATCCAGATTGCCCACTTGTCCTCTCGCTATGTTCTACCAAACAAGATTTAACGCTCATCGCACCTAATAATAAATAATCATCTACAAAGAATACGCGCCTTTTGTTGATCTTGAAAACTGAAATTACACTACTCTTCATCAACCTGCAAGATGTTACCATAGAATAATCCTTGCCCTCTAATTTAAGTATTTGTTGTAAGGATTTTGTTCCTATGTTTCTTAAAAAGGGATGTTTTTTTTCTGTGTAATTTCCATAAATTAAATCGTTCTCATTAGTTTTCATGCACTCATACATGTCGTCAATTACAGACGGATCATGCTGTAAGTCATCGTCAATAGTGGCTATTAAATTATTTTTACTGTAATAAAATCCAATTGCGGTAGCTGTATGTTGGCCATAGTTTTTTGCAAGTGAGATAATCGAGTAAGAGAGGCGGGTAGTTTTTAGATGTTTTTTTAAAACCTGTAGCGTTTTATCCAAACTGCCATCATTTACAAAAATGAAATGTGGTGTTAAACTGGTTTTGTTAACCCAGTTACTTAATCTTGCTACTAATGATTCTGTTGTAATTTCTGATTGATAAACAGGTATCACTACGTCAATTTGGGTCATATTTCAATTGTTTTGTGAGGTACAAAATCCGATAATTTTATGAGTGCTGATGCAACAGAAAAGCCAACGCCAAAACCTGATAATAGAACCCAATTATTTATTTCATTTAAACGTGTACACAATGTGATTGGTATACTTGCTGAAGCAGTATTTCCAAATTGGTTTAACGTGTTTGGTACTTTATCAATATTTAAATTTAGCTTTCTAACAATTGAATCATTAATTAGCTTGTTGGCTTGATGAAAAACATAAGCTTCTGGTATTTCGTTATGCATTTCTGCGCTTTGAATTAATGATATAATATTTTGTGGTACATATTTTACTGAGTAGGCAAAGACATCTATACCATTCAATCGCATTATTTTTTTATTCAGTGAATTCATTTCGGTATATATTGCTCTTTGTCCTTTGCCTATAGTTTCAAGGTTAAACCTGGCAGTAACGCTATTGTCGTTCGAGTCAAACTCAATAGCTGTTACTGATATAGCATCAGAAAAAATTGGCTGTGTTGATGTGTCATCTGGTGATAATAAATGTGATGAAACATCTCCACAACACAATAATGCACGCGGTTTTTTACTGTTTAAAGTTGATAGTAATGAGGCAATAGTTTGTAATCCATATACATATCCAGAGCATCCAGAGTTTATATCATAACAAATAGTTTGTTGATTAAAATCAAGTTCACCATGAAGCTGACAAGCTAAAGAGGGTATACTTAACTCTGTTGTTTGTGTAACGCATATTAAAATGTCAATATCATCATTAGACCAGCCGGTTAGCTCCATAGCCTCTTTAATACCCTTATTAAACAAGTATTTTACCGGGAGCTTGCTAATCCTTCTGTATCTAATACCAGTGTGTTCAACAAGCTTTTGCCTTTCTTTCTCGTCTATAATAGGCAGTAGTAAATTATCTTCAGTTAGCGCAGGTATAACATTAACAATGCCCTTAATTTTTATTCCACAGTGCTTAGTTATCGCCATTCCTTCTTTCTTTAATCAACTTGTATATGTCTCCTAGGTTATCAATTTCAGATAAATCGCCAGAGGTAATAAGTACATTTGTTATTTCGTTTATTCTAGAAATATAAATTAATGCATTTAGAGAGCTCCATGAAGGAATTTCACGAAAGCGCGTTTCCAATGAAATGCTATTTTTGGAAATTGACAATTCATATGCTGTAAAGTCCAGGAATGTTTCTATTTCATTTAGCGGTAAACTCATTTAATTTTTATACAAATCTAACAAATATTATATAAGACCAGTTATTTTCACTTCCTCTCAAGTTTTGTCCATTTTTTCTCATTCACCTTTATTTAAATTGGAAAATAATAAATATAGTCTGCGAAAATTAGTTTGAATGAAATGAATGATGCTAAATCAAATGGGTACATGTTCATGTACCCATTTGATTTGTTGGACGAAAAGGATTGGCCTTGTTACATAAATTAGTAGATATAGCACTAACATTTTTCTTATTTTGTTTAATAACCTTGGTTTTGCAATAATTTTAGATATTATTGTCTTGCATTTTTATGCATTTTCCTTTAAGTAATAACTAATTATGTTTAAATCAGCTGTTATGAATTTTTTAATTTGTCGGACCAAACGCACCTATTTATCGGTGTTAATAATTTTGTTCATTTTTAGCGGTGCAAAATCTGCATTTGCTCAATTTATGTTTCAGCCGTTAACGCACGTTACCGCTTTTTACATGAATGGAGAATGCTCTGGTAGTAAAATTAAGATTAAGTATCTATACCAAGAAAAAAACGATAAACTAAATAATGAAAATACAGAATTTTATTACCAAACTCAAACTGGTAGTTGGATTCAGTTCGCACAAGCTAGACAAGACGCCTCTTTGGCTAATGATTGGACAGATCGATATTGGGGTAGTGGTGATATTTCGTTTTCCCTTGGTGGTGTTAACAGCCACAGTGTGACAATCGGAAATAGAACCAATGAAGGTTCTTTGAGCTATCAGGATTTTACTTGGAACAATATACCAGCTGACGCATACAAATCAAATGGCTTCATAAACATTTCTACTGGCGGTAAATTTGGACCATATACTTCATGGCAGCATACCTCAACTGGATCTGTGCTAACTGTTACATTGCCTGTTTTAACTTCGCCTAACACCTTAAATTCTACAAATGGTGCACATTGTACAAAAGTAGCATTGAATTGGAACGCGCCAGGTAGCTTTCCTTGTTCATATAATCAAGAAGTATATAGAGATAACGTAAAGATTGCTACACTATCTTCTACCCAAACTACTTATGATGATGTTAATAGCATACAAGGGCCACTAAATTATTATGTAAAAGCCACTAGAACAACCTCTACAGGTGCTGTAATCACAAGTCAAAATTCTAATCCAGTTATAAGTTCTTTAAATGCTTCCGCAACCCCACCGTTTGGTGTTGCTGCTACCACCACTAGGTGCGATGG
>CANHBJ010000142.1 GCA_947459075.1 Bacteroidota bacterium | reverse complement strand
CTCCACCTGAACATCCAATACCAAAAACCGACATGGCTGCAAAGTATCCACCTAGTGCTACCAGCATATATTGTTTAGCCATTACAGCTTGTATAATAAGTGTAATACCCATACCCAAATAAAGGGCACGCATAAAGGTCCAGCCGGTTAAAATTCTTTCTTTCATTATTTGCCAATTTTGTTTTTTAAACTTACCCAACTACCACCGTTGTAAACCTCGTAACCTTTAGATTTTAAAAATCCGCGGGCCGATGAACTGCGCATACCACTTGCACAACAAGTAATAACAGGTTTGTCTTTTTTTAACTTACCCAAATTTTGTTCCAAGGTTTGTAATGGCAAGTTAATGGCACCTTTAATATGGCCGGAGTCGAACTCGCCTTTGGTTCTTACATCAACAATAACTGCCCCTGCTGCCATCAGTTCGTTGTAATTTACTTTTGGGCCAAGGTTAAAAAGTTTCTTTATTAAGTTTATCATACGTTTAGTTGTTTATTAAATCCAAATTTTTTATTTGAGAATCAAATAAAACAATCGATGTAAGAAAATCAAATTTTTGTGTATCCGCTACACTTCACCCAAAAGATGATTTTCTAAATCGGGATTAACCCAACTAATGCAGGTAGTTCAGCTCATACTTCGCTTTCTACTGCATAAATTGGGTTAAATAATTTACATCAAACCAACTTCCACCATTTTGGCAATCAACCCCCATACTTTTTAGGTATGCTGTTGCTTGGCCGCTTCTGTTGCCACTTGCGCAACATAACATAATGGGTTTAAGCATCGATTTTATTTCTTCAACATGATTGGTAATGTCTTGCAAAGGAATGTTAACCAATCGTAATTATTTTTAGTCTAAACTAAAAAATAATTTTACGATGGTAATACCGATGCTACATGAAAATAGTTCAATAAGGCAATAGCCGAAATTGGACTATATTAAATGTGCCTTCGGTATTAATACTTCCTGCAACATGTCCGCCCATATATTCTTCAGGCGAGCGTACATCTATTACGGTATTTGGTTTCATCTTATTTATTTGTTTTTGTTTGTGATTCGTTTTTAAAAGAGCTGCCCAATAATCCGCCCATAAAAGCACCATATAAAGTACTGTTTATTGGGTTTGATGTAATGACACAAGTTCCGTTGCTGCATCCTATAAAATAATAGTATGCATAACCCAAAGCCGAACCAATGATAACACCAAGTATGGTTCTATTTTGTTTTTTGATCAATGTTTTCATTACAACATGGTGCTAGGACAAACATACTCGGTTACGGCAAAAGCACCCGAATTTTTAATTGCAGTAAAGCCGCCCTGCACATTAATTAAGTTATCGTAACCACGCGCTTTAAGTATCGAAGCAAAAATCATAGAACGATAACCACCTGCACAATGTATATAGTAAGTTTTGTTCTTATCAATTTTAAGCATGCTTTCATTGATGTAATCTAATGGTGCATTTTCTCCATCAACAATATGTTCGGCATAAAACTCGCTGGCTTTGCGTACATCTAATATATTTATGTTTTTATCAGATTGGTATGCTAAAACAAACTGATTTATATTAAAGCTTTTAATGTTGTCGGTTTCTTTTCCTTCTTCTTTCCATGCTTCAATACCACCTTTTAAATATCCAATGGCATGATCGTAACCAACACGCGCTAAACGGGTAACCACTTCTTCTTCTCTTCCTTCATCAATAACCAATAATAAAGGTTGTTTAATATCTATAATCATGGTGCCAACCCAAACTGCAAAATTTCCATCAATGCCAATGTTTATAGAATTTGGAATAAATGCTTTGGCAAATAAATCGGCACTGCGTGTATCTAAAATTAAGGCATTGGTTTCGTTGGCTGCTGCCTCAAATGCTTCAACAGATAAAGCTTGTGTGCCTTGTTGCATTACGTCATCAATACTGTTGTATCCATTTATATTCATCAATACATTATTGGGGAAATATGCAGGAGGGGGCATCAATCCATTTAACAACTCGTTTATAAACTCTTCTTCGGTAATACCCGGACGTAAAGCGTAATTTGTTTTTTTCTGATTGCCCAGAGTATCGCTGGTTTCTTTACTCAAATTTTTACCGCAAGCGCTACCAGCTCCGTGTGCAGGGTATACAATAATATCATCTGCCAAAGGCATAATTTTAGTTTGCAACGATTGATACAAATGTTTGGCAAGTTTTTCCTGTGTTAAATCGGTAATCACTTGCTGTGCTAAGTCTGGCCTACCAACATCACCAATAAATAAAGTATCTCCGGTAAATAAGGCTGTTTGTTTTCCGTTTTCATCGGTTAACAAAAAGCAGCTGCTTTCCATGGTGTGACCGGGTGTGTGTAGTAAAGTAATTTTGGCGTTGCCAATGTTAAATACTTCTCCATCCTGACCAACATAGGCCGTAAAACCCATTTGCATTTGGGTTGGTCCGTATACTATAACAGCATCTGTTTTTTTAGCTAAGTCTACATGACCCGAAACAAAATCGGCATGAAAGTGGGTTTCAAAAATATACTTTATTTTAGCGCCACGTTTCTCTGCCATTTCAATGTAAGGGCCAACCTCACGAAGTGGATCAATAATAGCTGCTTCACCATTGCTTTCAATGTAGTATGCTCCTTGTGCTAAACATCCCGTATATATTTGTTCTATTTTCATACCCTGTAAATTTGTAGTACAAAATTAATACTGCAGTAAAGAGTATAAGGTGACTTTTGTTACACAACGAATACGATAAAGTATGATTTTTATTAGGCGTATTTAATATAGTTAGTCCTAATTACAATTACACATGTAGTTAAACTATTTGTTACGCTTGGTTGAAAAAAGCTTGTTTTATTTCTTTTTGGTTGATATACCAAATGGCTTATACAGTGGACAAAAGCTAATAAAACTTGTTAGAATAAAATGGGAGAAATTATTAAAAGTATGATTGCAACAGTAACGCTAATGATGTGGGTGAAATAAAGTTTTGCAAAAATCAGTGCTGCAACAATTCTCACTAACCTGTCAATTGAACTCATATTTGCTTTATAACCCTAAAGTAAAGAGAGTTTAAGCTCGTTAATTCTATTACGCGATACAGAAATAATGGTGAATTGAAATTTTCCAATAGTGATCACTTCCCCTTTGTTAGGAATATTTTCGTGAACAGCAATAATGTAGCCACCTAAAGTGTTGTAATCGCCTTCGGGTATATTTAGCTCGTATTTGTTGTTTAGGTAATCTACCTCAAGTCGTGCATTAAAAATAAAGTCTTTTTCGTTTAGTTGCACTTCGGCCAATTGTTCCACATCATGTTCATCTTCAATCTCACCAAATATCTCTTCCATAATGTCTTCAATGGTTACAATACCAGCTGTTACACCAAGCTCATCAACCACCAATGCAATACTTTTTCTGGTGCGTGTAAATGTATTTAGCAATTCGTTAGCCGACATGGTTTCGGGTGCAATTTCAATAGGAATTAAAATGGCCCTAATGCTGTGTGGTTTTTTAAATAAATCTTTTTGATGGGTGTATCCTATTATATGATCAACTGTACCTTGGTGAACTAAAATTTTTGACAACCCAGTTTCTTTAAATTTTTGATACAATTCATCAGTTGTGGCATCAATATCAAAACTTACCAACTCGGTACGTGGTGTCATACAATCACGCAAACGCACGTTGCCAAAGTCTAAGGCGTTTTTAAACATTTCGGTGTCTACATCAGCATCTTCTGCCAAATCTTCAACACTATCATTAATGTATTGATCTAAATCAACTTTGCTAAATACCGGTGTAGTTTCACTAAACTGTACACGAAAAACAGTGTTTAGTATTACTTTGGCTAACCAAGTTATAAAATGCACCAAAGGCCAAAACAAATAATAACTTAATAAAAAGGGGATAGATAAAACACGTAAAATAATATCGGGGTTAATGCGAAAAAGTACCTTTGGTAAAAACTCTCCTGTAACCAGAACAATTAGTGTTGAAACCAATGTTTGAACCAACAACAAAAGCATGGTGCTATTGGCTGTTCCGGGTATGTATTGAGTAATATATGGATTTAAAAAAGCCCCCATGTAAATACCATAAACTACTAAGCCTATATTATTACCTACAAGTGTTGTACTGATAAATCTGGATGGGTTATTTACAAACGGTGAAAGTATACGTGCTGATAAACTTCCTTGTTTGCTTCTTAGTTCAATTAATAATTTATTGGCGGATATAAATGCAATTTCTATTCCCGAAAAAAATGCGGATGTTAAAATACTTAATATGATAATGAGGGTGGTATCCATAGATTACTGCTAACAAATGTAATTATTTTGAAGCTTTTTTTTGTTGTAAATAATATACTACACCAAATAGAGCAGCCAATGCAAAAAACATGTAGGCTTTACCGTTTACAAAACCATCAAAAATGGTAGTGTATATTGCTACCAATAAACTGGCAATAGCCAATATTAGCCAGTTACGGACTATGAAATTATGCATGAATGTTAAATAATATTATGCTACGAAATAAACACTTAGCCTCCGTTATTACAATGTTTAAATTTAAGCAACCTATAAATGTAATGGTAATTTTAACACCAATTTTATTACAAACAAAAACCAACAAGCATGCACAACTATTTTTTTTATATATTGGCCTTTAAAAATACATCCCATTGAAATACTTTTACCTTTTTACATTATCAGTTTTTATTCTATTTAATGGCGCTCTTGCACAGCAGGCAATATTAAGTGGAAAGGTTACCAATAGTATGAATGGCGAATCTTTAAATTTTGCTTCTGTAATGGTTAAACAATTCAAAACCAAAACCGATAGTACAGGTAAATTTACATTTAAATTGCCCTTGGGTAAATATATTTTGCGTGTTACTGCCGTTGGTTTTAAACCATACGAAAGAAAATTAGACATGTTAGGACCTATTGATTTATTAGTTACAATGGAGCCTGAGGTAAATCAATTGGATCAATTTGTTTTTAGTGGAAGCAAGATTGAACGAAAGGCCGCTCAAGAGGTAATGAGTATGAATGTGATTAAACCCAATTTAATTGCTTATACCAATGCCTACGATTTAAGTGATGTAGTAAATAAGGTGCCAGGAGTTAGTGTTATTGAAGGGCAAATAAGTATGCGTGGTGGGGTTGGATACAGTTACAGTGTTGGTAGTAGGGTTATGGTTTTGTTAGATGATATGCCATTGATGGGTGCAGATTTAGGAGATGTTCGTTGGAAATTATTACCCATAGAAGCAGCCGAACAAATTGAAGTGGTAAAAGGTGCTACATCTGTTCTTTATGGTTCTGCAGCATTAAATGGAAGCATTAATGTACGCAGCGGTTGGCCTAGTGCAAAACCAGAAACCAAAGTTACCATGTACCAAGGTATTGTAGATAATCCTAAAAGAAGAGAAACCATTTGGTGGGATCGTACTTCACAACCATTTAATTCGGGTGCTTTTTTTAGCCATAGGCAACAATTCGGAAATTTTGATTTGGTGATGAGTGGTAATGTACACATGGTTAAAAGTCACCTTCAACAAACAGATGAATTTAGAGGGCGCTCATACATTAAAACCCGATATCGCTCTAAAAAAATTAAGGGATTAAGTTATGGTGTAAACAGTATGTTTTTGGCAGAAAAGTCTGGAAGGTTTTTTCTTTGGGCTAATGCTGATAGTGGTGCATTAAAACCCTATGATGGAAGTGTAGGGCAAGATTTTTGGAGTATTTATACCATCGATCCGCATATTACTTATGCCAGTCCTAATAAAAAAACAACCCACTCGTTAAAAATGCGTAAATACAATATTGTACGATACGTAGATAAGAATTTAAACCGTAATTTGTTTGATGCTGAAGCCGATAATTATGCACTTGATTATACTTGGCAACGCAGTTGGATAAAACGACTTACCACCACCACAGGATTTTATGGTTCTTATATTACGGCAGTAAGCAATGTTTATGCTGGCCGATTCCAAGGTTATTCTTATGCGTTTTTTAGTCAGGCAGATTATAACCACAAACGATGGAATTTAAGTGCAGGTGCACGATATGAAGTAAATAGAATTGATACAGTTGAAGAAAACCGCAGGCCTTTACTAAAATTTGGGGTTAATTATCAAGCAGCCGAAAAAACATTTTTCCGTTTAAATTTTGGTGAAGGTTATCGTTTCCCAACCATTGGCGAACGTTATGTTG
>CANHBJ010000141.1 GCA_947459075.1 Bacteroidota bacterium | reverse complement strand
TTTATTTGAGAGGCATTAAAAAAGAAATTGAAATTTTTAGGGAAGAAAATGTGCCATTAATTTCTGAAATCGCAATTGAAAGTCAAAAATATGGAAGTATAATTGGCGGCTTAACAGTTGAGATAGAGGGTAAAGAATTAACCTTACAACAAGCAGCAAACTTTTTAAAAAACCCCGATAGGGCAAAACGCGAAGCTGCATTTATAAAAATAAATGACAAGCGTTTAGCCCATGCACAAGAGTTGGATGAATTGTTTAATAAGCTTATTGCATTACGTAACCAAGTAGCTTTAAATGCAGGTTTTGAAAATTACCGTGATTATATGTTTGCTGCCTTAGGCAGATTTGATTATGCCCCTGAAGATTGTTTTGCATTTCATGCAGCCATACAACAAGAAGTAGTTCCATTAATAAAACAATTTAACGAAAAACGCACCAAAGAGTTGGGATATCAACTTCGTCCTTGGGACTTAGAAGTAGATACACAAAACCGAGAAGCCTTGGAGCCATTTACCAGTGGATCTGATTTATTAGATAAAACCGTAAAATGCTTCCGTAAAGTAGATGACTATTTTGCATGGTGTATAGAAACCATGGATAATATGCAACGATTAGATTTAGAAAGCAGAAAAGGGAAAGCACCTGGTGGTTATAATTACCCTATGGCAGAAACCAGTGTACCTTTTATATTTATGAATGCAGCATCATCAACACGTGATGTAGAAACCATGGTTCATGAAGGTGGACATGCAGTACATTCATTTCTAAGTAAAGATTTAGAATTGGCTGCATTTAAAAACTGCCCGAGCGAAGTTGCAGAATTAGCAAGCATGAGTATGGAATTAATTAGCTATGATGGCCAAGATGAATTTTACCGTACACCTGAAGAATTTAAACGTGCAAAAGAAGAACACCTAGAAGGCATTATTAAAGTGTTACCATGGATTGCAACAATAGATAAGTTTCAACATTGGATATACACGCATCCTAAACATACAGCCGATGAGCGCAAATTATACTGGATTGAATTAAGCAAAGAGTTTGGCACAGGTATGGTAGATTGGAGTGGATACGAGCATGTGCAATCATATACATGGCAAAAACAATTACACTTATTTGAAGTACCATTTTATTATATAGAATATGGCATGGCGCAATTAGGAGCATTGGGTGTGTGGCGTAATTTTTTAACTGATAAAAGCAAAGCAGTAAAACAGTATAAGGAAGCCTTAAGCCTTGGATACACCAAACCAATTGGAGAAATTTATAAAACAGCGGGAGTTGAATTCAATTTCAGCGATACGTACATAAAATCGTTGATGGAATTTGTAAAAGCAGAGTTAAAAAAGTTATAAGAAAATACACCATTAATTGCACTAGTATACAATTAACTGGTGCTATTAATTTTTTAAAAAACTACCAGCATTTTAAAAGCTAATTTTAGGTTCATTTTTAGCAATAAACACACCAATATGAAAATACTTTGTGTAGGCAGAAATTACAGCGAACACGCTAAAGAATTGGGAAATGAAGTACCAGAAAATCCCGTTATTTTTAGTAAACCAGATACCGCTTTATTAAAAAATGGAGAGGATTTTTTTCATCCCGAATTTAGTAACGACATACATCATGAAGTAGAGTTGGTAATAAAAATTAGCAAAATGGGAAAAAAAATCCAACCCAAATTTGCACGTAATTATTTTACCGAAATTGGATTAGGAATTGATTTTACAGCTCGCGATATGCAATCAAAACTAAAAGAAAAAGGATTGCCTTGGGAACTAGCAAAAGCATTTGACGGTTCGGCACCTATCGGTGATTTTATAAATGTAGAAGGTATAGATTTATCAAACATCAACTTTAGTTTAAAGAAAAACGATGAAATAGTTCAACAAGGAAATACATCTCATATGATATTCACGTTTGAAGAGATAATAGGTTTTGTATCGCAGTACTTTACACTTAAAGTTGGGGATTTAATATATACAGGAACACCAGCTGGAGTTAGTAAAGTTAATGTTGGAGATAAGCTAGAAGGTTTTATTGAAGATAAGCCAATGTTAAAGTGTAACATTAAATAATGTATAAAAATAACAAGGGTATAGATTAAAAGCGCTTCAGTATATTTACAGAAACAAATTTCAAATAGAATAATGCTTCTCCAGAAGAAAATATACCTATTGTTTATTGCCTTGCTTATTGGCATTATTCCTGTTAAAGCACAGCATTATCCTGTAAATTATTTTATTGCACCAATGGACACCCCACTTTATTTAAGTGCACCATTTGGATCGCTGCGTGATAACCATTTTCATAGTGGCATGGACATTCGCACTTTTGAGAAAGAAGGATTGCCTATTTATGCGATAGCAGACGGTTACGTATCGCGTATAAAAGTATCTGCAGTAGGTTATGGTAAGGCTGTTTACATTAATCACCCTAACGGTTATACAAGCGTTTATGCTCATCTACTTAAATACGAAGGTACAATTGCATCTTATATTAAATCAATACACTACCAAGAACAGAAGTTTGAATTGGATAACTTCCCCATAAAAGATTTAATTAAAGTAAAAAAGGGTGAAATTATTGGCTGGAGTGGTAATAGTGGTGGAAGCACTGGCCCACATTTACATTTTGAAATTAGAGATACCAAACAAGAAGAATCAATAAACCCACAATTATTCGGAATTCCGGGAGTGGATTTGTTTAACCCTATATTAAAACGTTTGGTTGTATATGCACTTAATAATAACCGTCCAATAGTTCAACATAATATTGCTATTAACGATAACAATAGTATTAAAACGGATAGCGGAACCTTATTATTAGATACATTAACAATAGCTAAAGGACTTACTGGATTTGGGATTGAAGCTTATGATTATTTGATGAATGAAAACAAAACATACAGTATTTATTGTACTGATTTTTTCTTTAATCAAATAAAGCGTTTCTCTTATAGGATAGATAGGGTAAATTTTGCGGAAACGAAATACATAAATACACACATAGATTACGACCTATATAAACGCGATGGGTATAGAATACAAAAGTGTTTTATAGATGATGGAAACAAAGCTCAAGTATACCCATACATACGCAATAAAGGGAAGGTTTTAATTGATGATACACTGGTGCATACCATACAATTTTGTATAGGTGACTTTGATGGAAGATCGCATACTTTTTATGCAAAAATAAAGTCAAATAACAAAACAGCATATAGCGAAACACCTTGTAACGATATAGTTTGGTATCCTAACAGCAAACAAATATTTAAACGCGATGGCATAACAATTTCTGTTCCAGAAGGTGCGCTTTACGATACAATAAACCCGTGCATTATAGTTACCAAACCTAATATAAAAGGAATCTTATCTGCTGCATACCAAATACACACACCTAATACTCCAATACACAAATCAATTGGCATTTCTATAGATACGGACACAGCTAGAATTCCATCATCAAAACTACTATTGGCATCAATAAAAAAAGATGGTAGTTTAAGTTCTGTAGGTGGAGAATACAAACAAGGAAAGGTAACAGCATTAACAGGAAACTTTGGCACTTATGTAATCATTGCAGATAGTATTTCACCAACAATAAAAGTGCTTGGATTAAGTCCAAAAAATGAAATAAACGACACCACAAAACTATTGATTAAAACTTCCGATAACATGAGTGGAATAAGCTCATACAATGCCTATATTAATAATGTTTGGATATTATTGGATTATGATGCTAAAAATGATATGTTACAATACGAATTTGATAACAAAACCATATTTAATCAAAAACAAGAATTACACATAATTGTTATTGATAAGAAAGGTAATACAGCCACTTGGAAAAGTGATGTGATTTTTAAAAAGTAAATTCAACTACTAAATACAATAAAATGGCATTATTAAAAGAAGGCGATAAAGCGCCAGCATTTAAAGGGATAAACGAAAAAGGAGAAAACGTTAAATTAAGCGATTACAAAGGCAAAAAGTTGGTGCTTTATTTTTACCCTAAAGATAGCACACCAGGATGCACAGCCGAAGCTTGCGATTTAAGAGATAATTATAGCCGCTTTCAAGCAGCAGGTTATGAGGTTTTAGGAGTAAGTCCTGATGGTATTAAATCGCACGTGAAATTTATAGAAAAGTATGAATTACCCTTTAGTTTACTTGCCGATGAAGACCATAAAATTGCAGAAGAATTTGGTGCATGGGGTGAAAAAAGCATGTACGGTAAAAAATACATGGGAATTTTACGCAGCACTTTTGTAATTGATGAAAAAGGTAAGATTGAAAAAGTGATTGAAAAGGTGGATACTAAAGCCCACACCAAACAGTTGTTATAAGCGCAAAATTTTAATTGATAACACACCTAATTAAACAATTACTTCGGCACTTTATTATATAGAGTACGTGTACTTTAGTAACCAAAATTATTATGGATATTAACGCCAAAAAATCAGTAAATCGTTTTAGAAAAGTTGCCGTTTTAGAAGGATGGAGCTTTGTATTGCTATTGTTTATAGCCATGCCTTTAAAGTACTTGTTTGGTATGCCTTTATTTGTTAAATATTTAGGTTGGGCACACGGTGTATTATTTGTTGGATACATAATTACCTTGCTACAAGCTACCATTAATGCAGGTTGGAAATTTGGTAAATTGGCTTGGGCGTTTATTGCCTCTTTTATTCCTTTTGGTACTTTTATATTAGACAAGCAACTTAAAAGCGAGTTAGAAATGTGATGGTTTGCGTAATTGCATCAAACCAAATAACAAACGCAAGGCCATACGAATGGCTATATAACTAAACCATCTGCCTAGTTGTACAAACCAATTTTTAGCTTTTGCATGCTGCTCTCTCTTTACTTGCTTACAACCTGTTTCAAGGTAATATTGTAAAACTTTTTCAGTGTCAGTAGCAAACTGTTTATTGTAAATTTCTACATTCAATTCCAAACTTCCGTAATCACTTAATGCATTTAAATTATAAGATCCAATGGTTGTCCACCAACCATCTGCAACAGCTATTTTGCCATGTAATATGGAGTTATTCCATTCATATATTGATACGTTATTACGCAGCATCCAATCATATAGATATGTCATGGCAGATTTAACAAGCGGAACATCACTATTCCCTACTAAAATAACTGTTACATGAACACCTCTTTCGGATGCGTTTTTAATTAATCTACGAACCCTATTACCTGGCAAAAAATAACTTGCTACAACGGTAATAGTTTTGTTAGCACTCCTAAATGCTTGTCTGTAACTGCGCGATATTTCAATACGCGACCTAAACCAATCATTTTTTCTGATGCGTGATTGATGAGGTAAATCATCACTAAAAACCGCTTTGGGCAATTTACGATATACCTGTTTTAATAATCTTTTAGGTATTAATTCATCACAGGTCTTTTTAATATCATTACATAACGGACCTTCCACTTTAACTGCAAAATCTAACCAAGGGGTTTCTCCGTTATAACCGCTGTATTTATCTGCTATATTTATCCCTCCAACCAAGGCAGTATGCCCATCAACCCAAACTATTTTATGGTGTAACCTACGACCAATACCATAACCATGTTTATTTTTTAGAGGCGAAAATCGTTTTATGTAAATACCATTTGCGCTGAATAAACTAGATTTTTCAAGTGTAATTTGTTCGCTAGCATAAGCATCAACCACTACAAAAACAGACACACCTCGCTTTACCGCTTGTTTTAATTCTTCCAAAACAAGCATTCCAGTTGTATCTAAATCAAAAATATAAAACTGTAAATGAATTGCATATTTAGCGTCTTTGATGAGCTGTAATAACAAATCAAAAAAAGAAGGGCCACTATTTACAAGGGTAATGCGGTTATTTTGTAATTTAGATTGAACTGTAAATAGTTTGTTAATCACATAACAAAGTTAAGCGCAAATGGTGAAATATATCATTTGTGTATTAAGATAAAATTTAACTTACTTGCTTACGCTATAAATGTTGAACAAATGAAGATTATAACCAATTATGTATCTGCCGAGGAAGCGCTGAAATTATTACAATCAAACACACGCGTTTTTTTGCAAGGAAGCGCTGCTACACCAGTGCACCTTATAAATAAAATGTTCGACCAAAAAGAACGTTTACAAAATGTAGAACTGATAAGTATTACACAACAGGGCGTAGACATGAATGACCCAAGTTTGGCTGGACACTTTTTCATGAATTCTTTATTC
>CANHBJ010000140.1 GCA_947459075.1 Bacteroidota bacterium | reverse complement strand
CATATCAAAAAAATGTATTGCGATGCTTGTGCATCAAAATAACTACCAATGATTTAAAACTTGTGATGGGGTAAAACGTTTCTTCCTGCTTTGGTAATACTTTGTTCCTTAGCAAAAAGGCCTTTAAAAGCGTTACATTGTAATATAATTTATCTCCTAATACTACATACACATGGTTTATTGCCGTGTTTCATCTAATTAATTGCAGAAATCAGTTATAATATTAGACCTAGTTATGTTACAAATTAGGTATTTTACATTTGTTGGATACCAATTTAATTATACTAAAAAGCCCATTAAAAGAAGGAATTTTAGTTTACATGTTGAAATTCTTAATTAGCTATTGGTTATGCCTATGCCGCAAAATAAAAAAGGCCGAAGTTTAATTCGGCCTTTTACAATAAGGTATAACAATCAATAATGATTACCAATAATTCGCATCACCACGTCTACCAGATTTACGTTGAGGCTTAAACTTAAATGCAATAGCAATTTCATTTTGAGCAGGGGCAAATCGAGTGAACTCACCCGTAAAGTGAAAGTAATTATAGGCAACCAAAAAACTATTAATATTAAAACCAAGTCCTGCAACAGCAGCTCCACTTGATCTATAACCAAGTTGTATCTTAAAGGCGTCATTAAAATACATACCTAATAGCCCATCAATTACTTTTTGTGTATTGGTAAAATTATAAAAATTAATTACTGGCTTTAAATAGTTGGTTGACGAGTGTCCACCCAAATTAAATTTATAACTAGCACCAACTAGGGCAAATGCACTAAGTGGTTCAGAAACGCTTACCAACATTGGTGATGATGCATAGAGCTCTAAACCGTTACGATTTTGATAAAGTAAGCCAGCACCTGTTGTAAATAAAAACTGATTTAGTTGCGGTGCATCAATATTGGGATCGGCAAGATTAACATTTGAACTCAATAAATCTTTATCTAAGGTAGTTTGAATAAAGCCAAGACTTAATCCTAAGCTTAAATGATCATCCCGAGATAAATCTACTTTAACAGAATAGGCAGCCTCTGCATTGGTAGTTTGAAAAACACCTGCATTATGACTAATAAACTTTAAACCAACTGAAGAGTTACCATACTTTGGTACATTATTTAAAGGCGTGTGTACACTAAAGTTGATTGTACGAGCAGAAGAACTAGCACCACCCACTAAAGTACGGGCATTAAACATAGCAAATGGGGCGCCTGATGTACCTGCAACAGCAGGATTAGCAATAAATGGGTTTAACAATGTAGTGTAAAACGTTTCGCGGTATTGAGCATTAGCGTTATTTACAAAAAACTGTAGTGCTGTAAATACAATTGTTAATTTTATAAATTTCATCATGATTTAAGTCTATTTAATTACTTAACAAAAACATTTAATGTGCCCTTAAATTCTTTTCCGGTATTGCTATTATAAAATAAGTAATAGTAAACACCATTTGATATCCTATTACCCCCAACAGTTCCATTCCAATCGTTTTGGTAGTTAGCCTTTATAGAATACAATTCAATACCAATATCATTAAATATTTTTAAACTATAATCAGCGTATAGAGATACGTTTTCTATTTCAAAAAAATCGTTTACTCCGTCACCATCTGGCGACATAAAATTGTTTACTGGTAAAGGCTTGTTAAGCTCAATTTCGTCTGCTACATTTATTGTAATTTCCGCTGTATCTGCCAAAACTGAAGTAATTGATTGATTATCCTTTACCAATACCTTTATCTTATATCGATTTGTTTTCTCATAATCGAATGCTACAGTATTAGTTAGCAATCCAGTATTTTCATCTATTTCAAAGAAATCAGTTGAGGTAATGATACTATACTTTAGAACAGCCGAAGCATCAGGGCTTGATGATGAGATAACTCCAATGCTTGTTCCAGCAGGGTCGTTCTCCTTTATAGTAAAAGTTTGATCATCTATATTCGGTTTTTCTTTGGTATCAATTACATTAATTACAAAAGTATTTTCAAAGGTTTCACCGTCTTTGTCTTCCACCCTAATTCTAACCGAATAAGAGCTTTTATTCTCAAAATCTGCTATAAAATTACTAAATAAGGTTTTGCCTTCAATAATAAATGATCCATTATCTTGATCACCAGTTCCAATTACAAATGAGTAACTATGGCTTTCGTTTGCATCCTCATCAGCAGTTGTAAATATGCCTATACTTTTTTGTATAGAATCATTTTCTTGTAATTTAGCATTAGAAATTTTCAACTCAGTTGGAGCATCACCTGCATCTAAAACACTTATTGTAAAAGGACTTTCTATAAATGAGTTTATCTGATCATTGCTTCTTACGCGTATAGAGTAGGTGCGTTTATTTTCGAAATTAAATATCTGATTACTGTATATTGAATCTTGAGAAATGTAAAACAATGAATTATTTGTTGCCCCTTCACCACTTGTTAAAGAATAAGCAAAACTAGACGCCTGATCAGGGTCGGTAGTTGAAAGCCTTCCAACATATGTTCCAATAGGTCTATTTTCGAACACAGTATTATTATTTAGACTTAATAACGTTGGCACATCATTGGTGTCTTTAATGGTAATAATAAACTGTTTAGAAAACGCAGCTCCGCTTTGATCTGTTGTTTTTAAATAGATAACATATAGGCTTTTGTTCTCAAAATTAAACGTAGTTGCCGTTCTAAGCTCGTTGCCAAGAATAAAGAAACTGTTGTTATCTCCACTTATAGCATCATCAAAATTATATACAAACTGATCTGCAGGGTCTTGATCAATACTTGATAAGTTGGCAACCTTAGCACCTGCAGGTAAATTTTCTGTTACAATATTATTGCTTAAAATAATATTTGTTGGCGCATCATTACTATCTAAAACATTTATAGTAAATACTTTTTCGTAAACGCCTCCATTTAGGTCGCTTGTACTTAATCGTATGCTATATGATGATGCTGTTTCGTAATTAAAAATCCCATTTGTTCTGAGTTGACTGCCTTGTATAACAAAGCTATTATTATTGGTAGAACCAGTACCACTAACTAAGCTATACGAAAAGGTATTTGCCAAATCTTCATCTATAGTAGATAAATTACAAACCACTGTTCGAGTTGGCATGTTTTCCCTTATTTCATTTGATGAAAGCTGTATGTCTGTTGGTACATCATTAATATCAATAATATTTATAACGAATGTTTTTTCAAAAAATAAATTACCAGCATCGGTGGTTCTCATCCTTATATTAAACAACTTTTTGGTTTCAAAATTAAATATTACTGACCCATACAATGAATCGTTACTAACCTTAAAGCTTAAATTGTCATTTGATCCTACACCATTAACAAGTGAATAAACAAATCCACCTGGAGCGTCAGGATCTACCGTATTTAATAATCCTATAAAACTTGATGTAGTTAAGTTTTCTGAAACAAAATTATTTGAAAGAATAATATCACTCGGAATATCGTTGCTATCTATTATGCTAATAGAAAACTGCTGAGTGAAAATTCCACCTTTAGTATCTGATGTTTGAACCTGAATAATGTGTATTTGTTTTGCTTCGTAGTTAAAAATAGTATTGGTTCTTATCTCATTCCCACTTATAAAAAATCCATTGTTATCGTTAGATGCACTATTAATTAAAGTATACACAAATTGGCTTAGTGTGTCCTCATCGGTGGTACTAAGTATACCAATTAAAGAACCAACATTTTTATTCTCTTTAATAACATTATTTGACAAAGCCAAAGCTGTAGGATTATCGTTAACATCAACAATATTTATTGTAAATGTATCGCTTAAAACTCCTCCGTTGCCATCGCTTGTTTGCACACGTATTGCATATGAACGCTTACTTTCGAAATTAAATACTGCATTTGTGTACAACTGGTTTCCAGCAATATAAAATTTACTATTGTCTACTCCACCAGTACCTGAAATTAACGAATATGTAAAACTCTGATTGAGGTCAGGATCAATTGTAGTAAAGGTTCCAATTGACGTTCCAATTACCATGTTTTCATTAACCATTTTATTTGAAAGAGATAATGAAGTTGGCGCATCATTGCTATCTGTAACATTGATAACAAAAGCCTTTTGGAACGTTAATAGGCCGTTGTCTTGTGTTTGAACCCTAATGAAAAGAGTACTTATTAATTCAAAATTTAAAGTTGTTGCACTAAATAAACTGTCATTACGTATTAAGAAACTTGCATTATGTGTTGAACCCAAACCCGCTACTAACGAATAAGTAAATGTATTTCCTACATCCGGATCAACGGTATTCAGTATACCAATAAAACTACCAGAAGGTCGGTTTTCTGTAATTGATGTTGAATTAAAATACACATCAGTTGGTGCATCGTTGATGTTTCTAACAAAAATTTGAATCGCCTTAACAAACGATACTGTACCAAGTGTTGATCTTACATAGATAGTATATGTTGATTTCGCTTCGAAGTTAAAAACAGCGTTTGTTCTTAGTTGATTTCCAGATATAATAAAACTTGCATTGTCATTACCTGGGGCACTGTTATCAAAAGTATAAGTATAAGACGTGATGGTATCTTGAGTTGTACTTGACAATAGTCCTATTAATGAATTGGAAGGCTGGTTTTCACTGATCGTATCGTTTGAAATTACAATATTTGTAGGAGCATCAATCAGATTATTTACTGTGATGGTAAACTGTTTATCAAAAAACGCACCAACATTATCTGTAACTCTTAGCCTAATACTATACACACTTTTAATTTCAAAATCAAAAGTAACCGAAGATCTGAGTACATTTCCTGAAATATTAAAACTGTTGTTGTCTGTTGAACCAGTTCCTGAGGTCAGGCTATATGTAAAAGTATTAGAAGCATCTTGATCAATGGCTGTTAAGTTACCAATTGGTGTGTTTGATGGTGAGTTTTCGTCAATTTGATTTTGAGAGAGATTGATATTGATTGGTGCATCATTGCCATCCAAAATGGTTATCGTTTTATTTTGTTGAAGTGTACCACCAAAGCCATCACTAACTTGTATTCTTATAGAGTATGAGTTTGTGGTTTCAAAATCAAAAATGGCGTTTGCAAATAAACTATCATTTCTTATTAAGAAACTTGAATTTCCTGAGCTTCCAGCTCCTGCAACTAATGAATATGAATACGTTCCAGTTGCATCGGGATCTGTAGCAGATAGTTTTGATATAAATGATGTTTGAGCTGAGTTCTCAAAAATCACATTATTTGACATGTTTATATTGGTTGGAGCATCATTACTATCAGTTATGCCAATTACAAATTGCTTAGTAAAAAAAGCACCGCCATCATCATCTGTCCTTACATAGATGATATAATTTTGCCTTGTTTCGAAATCAAACAAATTATTAGTTCTTAATTGATTACCTACAATAAGAAACTGATCATTGTTATTTCCTGATGTATTTACAAAGCTGTAATTAAAGGTGCTAAATGCATCTTCGTCTGCAGTGGTAAAATTCCCTACAACAGAGCCAATAGGTCTATTCTCTCTAATATTAGCACCAATGTTGCTTCCATTAATTTGAATATTGGTTGGTTCATCGTTGGTATCTTTTACGGTTATTACAAACGTTCTTTCAAAAAAACTATTTGCAGCATCTGTAACACGAACTCGAATATTATAAAAATTCTTAACCTCGAAATTAAAAGAAATAAGTGCTCTTAAGGTGTTACCAGAAATGGAAAAATTTCCATTATTTGTGCTTCCAAAACCTGGCACAAGGGAGTATGTGTGGGTATCGCCTGAATCATTATCAATTGGGCTAAATACCCCAACAAGAGTTGGTGTGTTTTTATTTTCGGTTACATCTATATTACTCAATGAAATTCCAGTTGGTGGACCATTAACATCACGGATTGTAATAATTAATTCGCGTTCAAAAAAACACGCTCTCGAATCTGTAGTTCTTACCCTTATGCTATAACTATTTTTAACTCCATAATCAAATATTGCACTTGATCTTAGCGAAGAGCCCAACAAATTAAAACTGGCATTATCGGTACTTCCATTTCCTGCCACTAAGCTATATGTAAATGTTTCGGGCGAATCAGGATCTAAACTAGTTAATGAACCAATTATTGAGTTTGCTGGCAAACCTTCGGAGATAATCGAATTGCTAATAGATAAGGCTGTTGGTGCATTATTATTTCTTAACGTATATGGGCTAGTTGTAACTCCAAAAGAGGCATTGTCTTGAAATACAACACTTCCACTTGCATCATAAATAGTATCGTTT
>CANHBJ010000139.1 GCA_947459075.1 Bacteroidota bacterium | reverse complement strand
TAAGTTATTTATAGTAAGTTGTTTTTTTATCCAATTTGCATGGGGTGGTGTAATTACTACAAGTATAACATCGCTTCCAACTTTTGGTAATGTATATGTTTTAAATAGTAGTACATCTATTAGGTATACAGTTAGTGCAACTGCTTTAGCCGGTGGTTTAACCATAACAGCACCTGCAGGTTTCGAAATCTCTACACAGTACTTGCAAGGTTACACTTCTGTAATAACGTTGTTACCTAATGCAGGAAGTATTCCTACAACTAATATTTATGCCAGATTTAGCCCTTCAATAACAGGGGCTATGTCTGGTAATATCACACATGTTAATATTGGATCGCCTACTCAAAATATAAGTGTGCAAGGAACAGGTATTGCATGGGCTATTGCTGCTGGTTATTACAGCACGGTATCAACACAACGTAATGCCGCTTTAAAAACAATTTTATATAATAGAATACTTAACCATACAAGTGTGAGTTATGCGAATGTTTGGAGTGCCTATTCAACCACAGACAGACAACCCAATGGAAAAGTATGGGATATATACAGCACACGCTTTGATACCTCTTCACCATATGAATATAACATGGGTAGCGATCAATGTGGTACATATGCTATTGAAGGAGATTGTTATAACCGAGAACATTCTTTTCCGCAAAGCTGGTTTGCTTCAAATACTCCCATGCAAACAGACATTCATCATTTATTTGCCAGTGATGGAAAAGTAAATGGAATGAGAAATAATTATCCTTTTGGTAATGTTTCTGCTCCTACTTTCACATCTTTATATGGTGGCAAACTAGGCACAGGGGCCAACTTAGGCTACACAGGAATTGTATTTGAACCTATTGATGAATACAAAGGAGACATCGCCCGTGCACAATTGTATATGGCTACCCGTTATGAAAATCTAATTGCAAGTTGGATTGGTAATGGCAATGCTAATGATGTATTAGCTGGCAATACTTTCCCAGCTTACGATGCATGGTTCATCAATTTATTAATCAGTTGGCATAATTTAGATCCTGTAAGTGACAAAGAGCGGAAAAGAAATGATGCTATAAATACGATTCAAAACAATAGGAATCCCTTTATTGACAGTCCGCAATTTGTGCAACGTATTTGGGGTGGTGACATTCCTACAGAACCTACAGTGGGTGCCAGTAATTTTCAAGTAACAAACATAAATAACAACAGTGTTAAGTTAAATTGGGTTAGTGGAAACGGAAACAGAAGAATTGTATTGGTAAGAGCAGGTGCTCCTGTAAATGTATTTCCTGCTGATACTTTTCACTATAGTGCAAATGCTAATTTAACTGCTGCACCACAAATTGGCTTGGGTAATTATATAGTTTATAATGGTACAGGAAGCACGGTTACATTAACCAACATGCAGGCAGGTGTTAATTATCATTATGCTGTAATAGAATATAACGGATGGTACAGCGCAGCAAATTATAATACGGCCAATAAACTAACATCTAATGGAGTTACATTACCTGTAACTTGGTTAGGTTTTGATGGTATTTATAAAAATAAATCAAACCATTTATTTTGGAGTACTGCAAGCGAAAAAAATAATAAGGCATTTGTAATTGAGCGCAGTATAAATAATAAAAACTTTGATGCGATTGGCATTGTAAATGGAGAAGTTCATAGCAATGTGGTTTCTAAATACCAATACACCGATAACCAATTGCCTGAAGCAACTGCATGGTACTACCGACTAAAACAAATAGACTTTGATGGTAAATACAATTACAGTAAGGTAATTAAAGTTGAAGTTGCGCAAGATTTAGTTAAATCTGGTTTTGAGGTAAGTCCAAATCCGTTTGTAAATAATATTCGTATCACTTATCAACTAAATCAGCCTGAGTTTGTTTATTATGAATTAATGAACAGCGAGGGCCAATTAATTAAAAAAGGATATGAAAACGCAAATCAAAATGAAGGAGAGTTTATTATTAATTTGGATGAGTATATGGTTAATGGGCTTTATTTCTTGCAAATCAAACACAACAACCGAAACTACATCCACAAAATCATCAAACAATAACACCAACATGAGCGAGTTTGAAATTGTAAAAAGCAACGAAGAATGGAAACAACTGTTATCTCCCGATCAGTATGCTGTGCTTCGTGAAAAAGGTACCGAGCGTCCGTTTACAGGTAAGTTTGAAGACCATTATGAAACGGGTATATACATTTGTGCAGGATGCGGTAACGAGCTCTTTAAATCGGATACCAAGTTTGATGCAGGTTGTGGTTGGCCTAGTTTTTATGAGGCTTTAGATAAAACTAAGATTATTGAAAAGTTAGACAAGACTCATGGTATGACACGATTGGAAATATTGTGTGCGAAATGTGGCGGCCATTTAGGGCACGTTTTTAATGATGGCCCACAAGATAAAACAGGTTTACGTTACTGTGTAAATTCACTTTCGTTAGATTTTAAAAAACGAATCAACGATTCAACCCAAACAAAATAATATAAAGCTACCTCGGTAGCTTTTTTTATGAAGTGTTTTTTAATTAGGTTTGAAACCATGGATAAACGCAAAATACTTTTTTCCCTTCTGGCTTTGTTTTTTATTGATGGTGGTTTACATGTTATCAACTGGCTTGAAATAGCAACTTTGCCAAGTGAGCTGTTGCATATCATACGTTGGGTTTTTATTGTTTCATTGGGTTATTATGCATGGGTAAGTAAAGGCCTTACCATTTATATATTACTATGTATGTTTTTGGGTATTGAGGTAGCCGAATGGGCGCCTCATGTGGCTAAGGAGCTTAAAGTATTCAGCGATATTTTCTTGAGGTTAATTAAAACCATTATTGCACCTTTACTATTTAGTACGCTTGTTGTTGGTATTGCTGGGCACAGTGATTTAAAACAAGTTGGGCGCATGGGTTTAAAATCTATCTTGTATTTTGAGGTGGTTACCACGATTGCGCTAATTATAGGTTTGTTTGCTATTAATATTTCTCAGGCAGGAGTGGGTTCATCATTACAAGCTCAAACCGAGCAAGTAGATAAAGCCAATAAATTATTGGAACAAAAACATACGCACAACGTAATACTAGATATTTTTCCGGAGAACATTGCCAAAAGTGTTGCAGAAAATCAAATCTTACAAATTGTAGTGTTTAGTATTTTGTTTGGAATTGCTTTGGCACAATTAAAAGGTCAGCGTAAAGAGCAAATGGTTCATGCCATAGAGAGTTTGGCCCAAGTGATGTTTAAGTTTACCAATTTGGTTATGTATGTGGCACCTTTGGCTGTAGGTGGTGCTATAGGTTATGCCATAGCTACCATGGGTTATGGTGTATTACACGATTTGTTAAAACTATTGGTTACACTTTATGTGGCATTAATTGCTTTTGTTATTTTAGTTTTAATACCAATAGGTATATTGGTTAAGCTTCCTTTTAAAAAGTTTCTCAATCATATTAGCGAGCCACTTTCTATTGCATTTGCAACAGCCAGCTCTGAGGCTGCATTACCCAAAGCCATGGAGAATTTAGAGAAAATGGGTATACCAAGAAAAGTAGTTGCGTTTGTATTGCCAACAGGGTTTAGTTTTAACTTGGATGGTACAACGTTGTACCTTTCATTAGCCTCAGTTTTTATAGCGCAAGTAAGTGGAGTTGATTTAACTATTGGACAGCAAATTTCTATGTGTTTGGTGTTGATGTTAACCAGCAAAGGTGTGGCAGGAGTTAGAGGCGCTTCGTTTTTAATATTGGTTAGTACAGTGGCCTCATTGGGCTTAGATCCTCAAAAAGCATTTGCTATTTTAGCTATTGATGCTTTTATGGATATGGGCAGAACTTCTGTTAATTTAATTGGCAACTGTTTAGCCACATATGTTATTGCGAAATGGGAAGGAGAAGTTTAAAATAAGGGTTAATCGCCAAAATTTTATTCCATAAAAAAATGCTCGCCTTCGTTGGCAATAAAGCTATTTGCAAATTGTGTACGTGTTTCGGCTAATAGTTCATCTAGCACATCATACCTAGAAGAAAAATGACCAATAATTAATTTGGCTACGTTTGCTTTTTGTGCAACTATACCTGCTTGCAATGCTGTGCTGTGTTTAGTCTCTTCCGCACGTTTTAATCTATCGTGTAAAAAAGTGGCTTCGTGATATAATAAATTAACGTCCTTTACCGCTTCAATTACTCGTTCATCATACATGGTATCACTGCAATAAGCGTAGCTAAATGGTTCACCCTTATCAAGTGTTAATTCACTATTCGCTATAATTAGTTTTCCATCATCACTTACATAATCTTTGCCGCGTTTAATATCAGTGTAGTTAGCAAATGGGATGTTGTTTTTTTTACAACCAACTATATTTAGTTTCTTAAGTTTTGGTTGTTCTTCAAACAAAAAACCTGTAGTTGGTACTCTATGAAATAATGGGAATGATGAAACTTTTATTGTAGCATCCTCAAAAATTACTTCTTTTATATCGGGGTTGGTAATGTGTTTGATAATTTCAAAACGAAGTTCACTTTCAGTATTTTTATGAAATAAATCAATAATTTCAAACAAGGTATCTGGTCCATAAATATGCAGTGGTTCGGTACGTTGCATTAAATTCATACTAAACAACAAGCCCGGCAACCCTAACATATGATCAGCATGAATATGGCTAATAAAAACATGCTTAATTTTAGATTTTTTAATTTTATAACGCTGCATCTGCATTTGTGTTCCCTCGCCACAATCAATAAGCAGGTGGTGATCTAAAACGTGTAAATACTGTGCAGATGGAAATCTGTTGAGGGTTGGCGTTGCAGAGCTATTTCCTAAAATTACTAATTCAAAACTCATTTTGTATCGGCATCATCTCCCATGTTCAAAAATTGTTTTTCTAATTGGTCCATAAATACAAAATCAACAGCTTCCACATCAGTTGGTATAAATGTAATATCAGCTTTAGCAAACAGTCTTGTAAATGTATCTTCAGCTTCTGTAATAATTAACAAACCATCATTTTCTCTTAGTTCAACACCAAGGCTTATTAACTCCCTTGTGGCATCTGCATTGCACTCCTTAACGCCACTAATGTTTACAATAACATATTTACTACTACTAGCCACTTCATGTCTAACTTTTTTTATTAGCATAGAGGCTGTGTTTTTATCAAGTGCTACAATATCTGTTTTAATTAATGAGTATTGGTCGCTTTTTTCTATTGTGTAATTCATACTTCGCAATTTATTGTGTAAATTTACGTTTCGGCAAGTAATTATTTATATAATTTGCAGAAAAATTAATCGTAATTAAATGAGTAGGAAAATAGCCTTTATTACAGGGTCATCAGCAGGTATAGGAGCGGCCACGGCAAAATTATTGGCATCACAACAATATAATTTAATTTTAGCAGCGCGTAGAATTGATGCGTTAAAACAATTGTCAACTGAATTAAATACCCAATTTGGTATTAATACTTTAGTTGTTCAACTTGATGTTAGAAATCGCAAGGAAGTTGAAGAAACAATTTCAGGGCTTCCTGTAGAATGGAAGAAAATTAATGTTTTAGTTAATAATGCTGGTTTAGCAAGTGGTTTGAGTAGTATTGATGAAGGTGATATTGATGATTGGGATGCTATGATTGATACCAATATAAAAGGACTTTTATACGTTACGCGAAATGTAATTCCTCTTATGAAAAATAATGAGTCGGGGCATATCATCAATATTGGCTCAATTGCAGGTAAAGAAGTTTATGCAAATGGAAACGTATACTGTGCAACTAAACATGCAGTTGATGCTTTAAATAAAGCCATGCGTTTAGAGTTATCTAAATTTCCTATAAAAGTAACTGCTATACATCCCGGTGCTGTTGAAACTGAATTTAGTTTGGTACGTTTTCATGGAGACAAGGAACGTGCTGCTAAAGTATATGAAGGATTTGAGAACTTAGTAGCAGATGATATTGCTGACGCAATTTGGTTTGCAATTAGTCGTCCTGCTCATGTAAATATTAACGAACTAACCATTATGCCAACTGCACAACCTATGGCTAGTGTTATTCACAGAAAAAATTAATTTGATGATGTTAAGGAGCGTTCTATTTTTATTGGTAATTATGTTTCAGGCTATGCGTTTATTTGCACAGCAAGAAAAAACTGTTGCATTAACAGCTTATGCCCGTGACGATAGGTTTGATCGACTAAATTTAAACTTGGCATTGTTTGAATTGGAAAATGATACGATACTTACTTGGGATTTTGAAGGGTT
>CANHBJ010000138.1 GCA_947459075.1 Bacteroidota bacterium | reverse complement strand
GTTGAAGACTACGCCAAACGTAAAGGTAAAGATCTTGCCTTTATCGAAAAATGGTTAGCTCCAAACTTGGGGTATGATAATTAAAAAAGGTCAGCACGCCTCTGAGGCGTCAGACCTTTGGTAAACTATATTAATAATTCTTAGCTCAACCGTGCTGACGCGAGATGCGTCTGACGGTTTTACATCAGCTCAACCGTGCTGACACGAGATGCGTCTGACGGTTTTACATCAGCTGAACCGTACTGACGCGAGATGCGTCTGACGGTTTCACAAGGTCAGCACGCCTCTGAGGCGTCAGACCTTTAGTAATAAATTAATAATTCTTAGCTCAACCGTGCTGACGCGAGATGCGTCTGACGGTTTCACATCAGCTCAACCGTGCTGACACGAGATGCGTCTGACGGTTTTACATCAGCTCAACCGTACTGACGCGAGATGCGTCTGACGGTTTCACAAGGTCAGCACGCCTTCAAGGTGTCAGACCTTTGGGATTATTGATAAATATTTTAATCTTGTAGTATGGCAGTTTTCCAAGAAGAAGAATTTTACCATATCTATAATCAAGGAAATAATAAGCAAACTATATTTCTAGATGAAGGCAATTATGCTTATTTTCTTTCACTCGCAGAGAAGCTTGTTGCACCTAAATGTGAGATAATTTCGTGGTGTTTAATGCCAAATCATTTTCATTTACTGGTGAAAACTAATTCGGAATCAGTAAGAAAGAAGTCAGTTGGTAGCCTGATATTAACTGAACTTTCTAATGCAATAAGAGTCTTGCAATCTAATTACACCTTAGCTTTCAATAAAAAAAATAACAGAACGGGTTCTCTTTTTCGCCAAAAATTTAAAGCCAAATTAATTGATACTAATAATGATAGCAAGTATCTGATAACATGTTTTCAATACATACATCAAAATCCATTAAAGGCTGGTTTGGTTCAAAGAATGGAAGATTGGAAATATTCCTCATTTAGTCTCTATAAAGATGTATCTGAGAGTACATTTACCTGTGTAGGTAAAGGTATTAAGTATTTAGATTTAGATATGGAGTTATTCTATTATGATTCATACAGAATTCTTGACGAGGATCTTTTGGATAAAATTATTTTAGAAGATTGAGTCAGTTCAACCGTGCTGACGCGAGATGCGTCTGACGGTTTCAAGTTCAACCGTGCTGACGCGAGATGCGTCTGACGGTTTCACATCAGCTCAACCGTGCTGACGCGAGATGCGTCTGACGGTTTTACTCCACCCCAAGGTCCTTTATGATTTTTTCTATTTGCCAATCTTCAACAGGATTGTATTCATTTTTTAAATCGGAAGTAAAGACTAATGCTAAACTTTGCCAATAAATAGCGGTAAGGTTACCACGGTATGTTTTAAGTAGGGTATAAGTGTCTTTTCCAGTTTCACGGTGAATTAACTTTATTAGCAGTTTGCCTTGGGTTACAGTAAGGTTAACGAGGTCGTCCATAAATAGTTCTTCAATGGCATCTTCTGTACGTTTAAGGTATGCTTTACGTGCTTTTTCTGTTGGTAACATTTGTAAGTTTTGTTCCATTAATTGAAACCTAAAACCTGCAACCTTTGCGTATGGTAATACCCTTTTAACATCACGTATCAATTTCTGATAACGCTTTTCATATTCTGGGTCGCGTTTGGCCTCGGCAATAAACTGAGGTAAGTCCACTGTTTTTAATGTATCGATAGGTTGTTGTTGCGCTTTAGCCAATAGCACAAACAATAAACTAAATAATAATGCTACGTTTTTCATAATCAAATCAAATGAATAAAAACAATGCCAAAGTTATACCAATTGCACCTATACTTTGGTGTATGCTAAAAATAAGTTTGCAGTGGTAATACCTTTTAAATTTAAAATGGGTTGATATGTACAAGCCACAATTAGCATATTAATTAAAGTTGTTGGAGTTAATTTTTATTGATTGGAGTTGGGGTAATAATGTATTCGATGCGGTTGTTTAAGTTGTATCCTTTGGGGTGCGCAATATTACCAATGTTATCACTCGATCCTTTTCCATCAACCCTGATGCGTATTTTAGCTATGCCGTTTTTTATCAAGTAGTTTTTTACAGCCATGGCATGTAATACGCTAATCGAATGGTTTTCGAAATCAGACGTGCGCACATCAACATGGCCAACCAGTATAATTTCACTTTGTTTATTGGCTTTTAATTGGTCTAATATTGGGTTGATGATATGGTTTGCTTGAGGAGTTAATTGATAACTTTCGTTGTATGTTAAATTGGTTAAGTATGCCCCTCGATTCATGTCAGCATTAAATGCAACCAATCTTTCTTCACTTAAAATATCTCGCATGGTTGTAGTGGAGTCAATGATATGATCAATCATTAAGGTAGGAAACAAAATATTCGACCCCCTACACAAACGTTGAAAGTCATGTCTTCTGTTTTCGTTATAAATATGCAACTGAGCCGAATCTGTTGCTGCTAAAATAACTTGTTTTTCCATGCTATCGGTTGGAATTATTTCAACGTCATCAATATAAATTCCACCTAATCCTTTGTTGCCATCAATTGATTTATACCTGATCTGATTGCACGGTTTAAGCAATCCCAAAATCAAAAACTTTTCTGTTCCTGAGGCGGTGTAAGTTTGCATTACCTCTACCCATTTTTTACCTTTAATAAATCTTTTATGTTTAAAGGTTATTGCAGGTTTTTGTTTTTTTATGATGGGCAATGCCGAATCGCAAAACGTGGCATGAAACTCATTTATGGCATACACATGTGCCTTTACTTTTAACTTTATAATATAGGTATGATTAGGTAAAAGGGGTTTAATTAATGGTGTAACGGCTCCAAATTTTGACCAGCCGTTTCTAAAGATGGGAGAACCTGTTTCTATCCAAATAGCAGCTCGGCCATTTGCTTTATTTTTATAATCAGGGTTAAGTGGAATAATGTCGTGGTCGTAGCGATGTATTTCTAATCCAAACCAACCTTCAGGGCTACATGGTGCTTTTTTCTCGCAACAAACATTTATATCTTCAAAGCCACTGTTTACTACCAAATTTTGCCCTAAGGCAACATTTATGGGAATTAAAAATAAAAGAAAACAGGAGCGATTATACAGTAGTTTGAGTAGCTTCATTGGTTTTGTTACGTTTAGCTAAAATAACAATTCCAACAATACCTGCAATCACCATAAACGTAGAAATTAATTCGGCTTGCGTAATGGCGTTGCCAAAAATATTGTAGGTACTATTTACACGTATTTTTTCTATACTAAATCGCTCAATACCATTTACAATTAAATAAATGCAAAATAATATACCAGGTATTGTAACACGTTTGCGTATGGCCCATAATATGCTAAACAAACCAATAGCCATAAATACTTCATATAGTGGAGTAGGGAATACTGGTTGAGGCAACATGTAACAATGTGGTCCTTCGCAACCTGGAATTAACACACCTTCATCAATTACATTATTTGGATAGCTTGAGCTCCATGCCCAATCAGGAATAAAGCTTATAAAATCTGGTTTTGCTGCAAGGTTTACTATACCCCAATCGCCATCACCGCTCAAATGGCATCCAATTCTACCAATACCATAGGCTAGCATTAACCCTGGTGCTGCAGCATCTATCATGTGTTTAGTGGGTATTTTATTTTTGTTGGTATAATACAGTACTGCAAAAGTTGCTACTATTAATCCGCCATAAAAAGTTAATCCGCTAAACGAAAGTAAAGCACCTATTGGGTCTGCAATTAAATCATCAATATACTCTAGGTTATGAAAAACTTTTGCACCCAAAATACCAGCAATACCTGCAATAGCAGTAATATTCCACATTAACTCATGAGGTTGTACTTCTTCTAAAACTTCTTTTTGTGGCTTGCCTTTAATTTTTTCAGCATCTTTATAAGTGTTGTAATAAGCAATAGCAGCACCTATCATCAACCCAAACCAACTACCTTTTGCCGATAAAATAAATGCCTGTGGATTTTGTACCAGTGCGTTATAGTCTAGTAAGATTTCTAAACCTTTGTAGCCTAATAGTGCACCTAATATTACATTAGATAAATAATCTGTTGCGGTGATGGCTTTATTTTGAATAACCTTGCGTTGAATAGGTTTTAAAAATCCTTGTGCTGTTTTACGTTTCAATTCACTTGTAGTGGTATAGTATGCAGCAGCAAAAGATACGGCCATAAAAAAACCAAATGTTTGAACAGGTAACGGAAGGTAAAAACCAAATAGGTCTTTTAATAAATCAGATATAGTTGGATACATAAAGTAAGTTTATAAAATGCACAAACGCCAACCCTGTTGCGGATTAGCGTTTGTTAAGTTTAATTTTTTTGTTCATGTTATTTCCAAATAATGGGTGTTCCATTACTTGGTATTTCAGGGAAGTCAATATCCATGCCATCTAAAGTCTCTTCTATGGCATCTTCAAGGTAAGCAGCTGTAACACCGTTTTCACTTTCCCAATTGTCATCAATTGCACCTTTGTAAGTTAATTCTCGTTTTGAGTTAAACAAAAATACTTCAGGATTGCAAGTTGCACCAAATAATTTGGCAACATTTTGGTCTTCATCTTTTAAATACATAAAGTGCAATTGATCCAAATTATAATGGTCTGCTGTGCGTTTCATTGCGGCTAACGTATCAGTAGAAGATTGACTGCTGTCGTTGGAGTTAATACCAATAATAGCTAAATTATCATCTTCGTATTTTTCAAACAAACCTAACAATCGCTTGCTGTATGCTAAAGATACAGGCGAACTATTAGAAGTAAAAACCACTGCTAATGCGTATTTATCTGCAAATTCATAGTTAGAATGCATCTTATCATCGTATCCAATTAAATTGAATTCGGGTAATTTATCACCTATTTGAAGCATACCATTAATAATTTTATATTTTTGACCCACGCAAAATAAACAATTGCCCCTTTAATTAAAATAAGTTTGCAGGAATTTAACACATGGAAATAGTAGAAGTAATTAGTGCCCAACATCATAAAGCCTTTATCAAGTTTCCTCATCATTTATACAAAAACGATGAAGAGTGGGTTGCCCCTTTAAATCAGGATATTGAAGAGGTTTTTGATTCCAAACAAAATCCATTTTATAAAAATGGCGAGGTTTGCCGATGGTTACTATTTGGTGATAATGGCAAAATTATTGGACGTGTTGCAGCTTTTTATAACCAAAAATACATTGAGCAAAGCGGCAACAAGCCAGGAGGTATGGGTTTTTTTGAATGCATTAACGATAAAGAAGCAGCTTTTAAGTTGTTTGATACATGCAAAAGTTGGTTAAAAAGTAAAGACTTAAACAGCATGGATGGCCCAATTAATTTTGGCGAAAAAGATCGCTTTTGGGGCTTGATGGTAAAGGGTTTCAAAAATCCTTCTTACCTAGAAAATTATAACCCGCCTTATTACCAAGAGTTTTTTGAATCTTATGGATTTACTAAACTCTACGAACAATCAACAAGTGAAGTTACTGAAGAGGGTTTTAACCGCGAGCGTTTTGCACGTATTGCAAGTCGTGTTTTAAATAACCCTGCATATAAATTTGAGCATTATCGCGATGATGATATTAATAAATTTGCTGCCGATTTTGTAAGCATTTATAACCAAGGTTGGGCACACCGACCTGATTTTACACCCATGACCATGGAACGTGTGATGTTAACTTTAAAAGCATTAAGGCCAATTTTACGCGAAGACTTAATTTGGTTTGCCTATCATGGTGATGAACCTGCAGGCTTTTATATTAACACCATTGATGTGAATCAAATTTTTAAACATTTACGTGGTAAAATGAATTTATGGGCTAAAGTTAAGTTCCTTTGGTACCGCAATTTTGGACGTATTGATAGGGCACGTGGAATTGTATTTGGTGTTATTCCTGCATACCAAAATTTAGGTTTAGAAACTGGGATGATTATGAAGTTTCATGAGGCCGTGCTTAAACACAAACACCTGCGTTCATCTGAGCTATCTTGGATTGGTGATTTTAACCCTAAAATGCATTCGTTGTTTGAAGCCTTGGGTGCAAAAACAACTAAAGTGCACTATACCTATAGCTACAAATTTTAAGTATGCAACAAACGTTTAGTGATGTAGGTTTAATAGATTTGCCTGAGGTAGCCAAAACCATTATTGAATTATCTCAAACACATAAATTGGTTGCATTTTACGGGCAAATGGGTGCAGGTAAAACTACTTTGATTAAACAAATTTGTTTGCAGTTGGGTGTAATACAAGAAGTGTCGAGCCCAACATTTGCATTGGTTAACGAGTACGAAACAAGCACCCAAAAAATTGTTTATCACTTCGATTTTTATCGCATAAAAAATTTAGAAGAAGTTTACGACATTGGTTATGAAGATTACTTTTACAGCAATAACCTATGTTTAATGGAGTGGCCCGAAAATATTGAACCTCTGTTGCAAAATGAAGATGTGTTAAAAGTATACAT
>CANHBJ010000137.1 GCA_947459075.1 Bacteroidota bacterium | reverse complement strand
ATTAATAAAGGTTGTGCCAACACCATAGGAAAACTTAAGTTTTACGATTACGCAAATAATGATGGCTCAGAACACGCTACCCTATTAGAAGGTGTATTTTCAGATTTATACAATAATAACGAGACAATTGTGCACGAGGTTGATGTAACAACACTAGATGCATTTATAATAGAATATAATATTGAACATGTTGATTTACTTAAAATAGATACGGAAGGTTTTGAATTCAGCGTAATGAGTGGATGCCTTGAAAGTATTAAAAACAATAAGATTAAGGCTATACATTTTGAGTTTAACAGCATGAATATCATCAGTAAAGTCTTCATGAAAGACTTTATTAAAATATTGCCTCAATACTCTTTTTATAGGGTGTTACCAAACGGTTTGCTAAAGGTTGAGCAGCACAACATTTTACTAACAGAAATTTTCGGATTTCAAAATATAGTAGCTATAAACAATCAAACAAAATAACCATGAGTACTTGTAAAATTTGCAGTAGTAATATGCATCCATTGTTTATAGCCAAAGTACTAAATAAGTATGACGTGCAATACGAACAATGTGAAAATTGCCATTTTATACAAACAGAAAAACCTTATTGGTTAAGTGAGGCTTACCAAAGCGCTATAAACAATAACGATACTGGAATTATATCGCGTAACGAGCGTTTTAGAGGTATTGTTAGCGTACTCATAAGTTTTTTATTTAATAAAAATGAGAAATTTTTAGACTACGCTGGTGGTTACGGTATTTTTACACGCATGATGAGAGATGTAGGATTCGATTATTATTGGGTTGATGAATATGCCAAGAATTTAGTTTCTATAGGTTTTGAGCACAAGGCTGGAACAAAGTATGAGTCTATAACGGCCTTTGAAGTTTTTGAACACCTAGATAACCCAGAAGAAAAACTCATAGATATGTTATCTTACTCAGATAATATTATTTTCTCTACAGAACTTTTACCAGATAATACACCAACAAAAGATTGGTGGTACTATGCCTTTAACCACGGACAACACATAGCTTTTTATCATAAAAATTCGTTATTACACCTTGCACAAAAACATGGTTTACACCTTTCATCAAATGGTTCTAACTTTCATGTTTTGAGTAAAAAACCAATCAATCCATTGGTGTTTAAATTACTTTATAAAGGCAGTAAATTTGGTTTGTATTGGTTCGCTAAACTTGGACTTCAAACCAAAACCTTTACCGACCATAAATTAATGAGTTAATTTCATGCATATTTTGTTTGATGATGAGGTGTTTTTCAGGCAACGTTTTGGTGGTGTTTCGCGCATATTTGCCAAGCTTATTCAAGGTATAGAGCAAAATCCAGAACATCAACTGATGTTTAATTGTAACTACTCGGAAAACGAATATTTATTACAACTCAAACCCAACACAAACTCCTTTCTTAAACCTTATCAGTTTCCATTAAAAGGTAAATTAATAAGAGGTATTTACGGAGGGTATTCACATAAAAAAACCATTAACACTATTGGCAAAAAAAAGGCTGATGTTTTTCACCCAACCTTTTATGCCAACTACTATTTAGAAGCACTAACTCAGGCTAATTTACCTTTAGTGTTTACCGTGCATGATTTAATACACGAGCAAACGCCAAACAATTCACACTACACACAAATGGCAAAAATGAAGGAAGAAAACCTGAAAATTGCCAATCAAATCATTGTGGTTTCTGAACATACCAAGAAAGATTTACTTCGTATTTATCCCTTTGTAAATCAAGAGCAAGTAAATATAATACCATTGGCACAATCATTACCAGAGCAAGGTGTAAAGCCCAAAAAACTGCCAGCTAATTATATACTCTTTACAGGCGAACGTGGTGGATACAAAAACTTTATTTCATTATTAAATGCGTTTGCCGAGTTGTCAAAAACAAATCCTGATTTGCATTTATATTGTGCTGGAAGTGCATCATTTAATAACGATGAGTTAGCGCTTGCCCAAAAATTAAATGTAAATAATAAACTACACCATGCTAAACTCAGCGATTCTGAGTTGCGCTATGTATATCAACATGCTAAGCTATTCGTTTTCCCATCAACTTACGAAGGTTTTGGCATTCCCATGCTAGAAGCATTTAATGCCGGAACTCCAGTTGTGGCCAATAATGCAACAAGTTTACCCGAAGTTGGAGGTGATGCCGCTTACTATGTTGATGCTACAGATGTGAAACAATTAACAAGTGCCCTAAACGAAGTATTAACCAATACCAAACTACAGCAGGAATTGGTTGAAAAAGGTAAAATCCGAGAACAACAATTCACCTGGCAAAATCACATCAGCCTCACATTGCAAGTTTATCAAAAGGCAGTAAAATGAAATTTCTACTGATAGATAATTACGATTCGTTTACACACATGCTTGCTGATTATGTAAGGCAATGTAATGTGGTTTGCGATATTGTTCGTAACGATGATGTTAAGCTAAAGGACAGTAATTTCGTGAACAACTATCACGCACTGGTATTGTCTCCCGGACCGCAAACGCCATTACATGCAGGTTGTTTAATGGAGGTAATCGATAAATACCATAAAATCAAACCAATATTAGGAGTTTGCTTGGGCCACCAAGCTATTGGCGAATATTTTGGTGCAACTTTACAAAAAGCCATAATTCCCAAACATGGAAAAGTTGATGTGGCCCAACACAAAAACCACAGTTTGTTTGTTGATGTTTCTGAGAGTTTTGAAATTACTAGGTATCATTCATTAATTTTAAACAACATCAAACCACCTTTACAAATTATTGCACACACCGCTAATGGCGAAGTTATGGCTCTGACTCATAACACATTGCCTATCGTTGGCATACAATTTCACCCCGAGTCGTGTTTAACAAAACAAGGCTTAACCCTTATAAAAAACTTTGTTCTAATGGTACAACAAAGTTTAAGATAAGTTAATTTTCTTATATTTGGTTGCAATTCTTAATACATAAATGGATTTAACGATAAAACAAGAAGGTAATTTTAAGTATATTGAAGAAGGTGAAGGCGAGGTACTTCTGCTTTTACATGGATTATTTGGAGCGCTCAGTAATTGGAGAGAGGTTACAGAACACTTCTCCAAAAAATATAAGGTGGTAATTCCATTGATGCCAATTTTTGAAATGAATATTTTAAGCCTAAGTGTTGAGGGTTTAGCTAATTTTATCCACGAATTTATCGAATATAAAAAGTTTAAGTCTGTAAATCTATTAGGCAATTCACTTGGCGGACACGTAGCCCTAGTATATTTAAAAAAACATCCTGAAAATGTGAAAACATTGTTACTTACAGGAAGTAGTGGACTGTATGAAAATGCTATGGGAGGAAATTATCCCAAAAAAGGTGATAAAGAGTTTATTCGAAAAAAAATAGAAATTACTTTTTACGACCCCAAAAATACCACTGATGAATTAGTGGATGAAGTATTCGAAACACTTAATGATCGAATGAAAGTTTTGCGCATTTTAACCATGGCCAAATCAGCCATAAGACATAACATGCGAAAAGATATTCCAAATATCAAGATTCCTGTTTGTTTAATTTGGGGAAAAAATGATGTAATTACCCCTCCTAATGTTGGAGAAGAGTTTAATGAGTTATTACCAGACTCTGAACTTCACTTTTTAGATAATTGCGGACATGTTCCAATGATGGAACACCCAACCGAATTCAATAAAATTGCAGAAGCATTCTACCTTAAAAAACTTGCTAAATAATGATAGCTGAAGAACTGATATCTGATCAAATAATTCCACTAAAATGTGGCGATTTATGCGATGCTGCGATCAGTTTTATGCACGATGCTAAAGTGGTGGAAATGCCCGTAGTAGAATCTGGTAAACTTTTGGGCTATTTACACATAAGCAAAGCTGAAAAAACACAGAACAAAACAGTTGGGCAGGTTATGGAAAATAAGCTCTTGTTCATTCCTGCAAATACACATCTATTTGATATTACTCGCATCATGTACGATACCAATTCAACAACAATTGCAGTATGTGATGAGAAACAAAACTACATTGGCGCGATATCCCTCGCTGATTTATTAAAAGCCTACTCAAAAAATACAGCAAACAGTTTGCCGGGTGCTATTATTACACTCGAAATGTTTCCAAGAGATTACTCACTTACTGAAATTGCACGTATTACAGAAAGTAATGATTTTAAAATTACTGGACTATTTATCCGAAATATAGAGAACAACAAACTTGAAGTTAGCTTAAAATTAAACTCCGTTGAAATAAAAACTGTACTTCACACTTTTGAACGATACAATTACAATATTAAATCTGTTCATCAATTAAGTGAAGTAGCTGATAACCTAAACCAAAGATTAGATTGGTTGATTAAATACATTAATACTTAAAAACATGAAACTCGCTATATACGGCAGGGTTTATAAAAAGGAATACCAAAAACAGCTGCAAAACCTGTTTGATTTCTTACACCAAAACGAAATAAGTTTTTTGGTAGAGGAATCCTTTCTCATTCAATGCAAACAAGCCGAGATTAAGATAAAAGAAACAGATAGTTTTGATGGTTACGATATACTTAAGCAGTACGAGGTAGATTACATGATAAGTATTGGTGGAGATGGTACAATGCTTGATTGCCTCACATATATCCGAGACCTTCAGATTCCTGTATTAGGAATAAATAGCGGACGTCTTGGATTTTTGGCAAGCGTAAGTATGGACGAATCTCAAAAAGCGCTAGAAAACTTACGTAAAGGACATTTCCAAGTTGATAGCCGATCTGTACTCCAATTAGAATCAAACCAACCACTTTTTGGTGGTGTAAAATATGCGCTAAACGATTTTGTAATTCACAAAAAGGATTCATCTTCGATGATTATTATCCACTCATACATTAATGGTGAATTTTTAAATTCATATTGGAGCGATGGATTAATTATTGCTACCCCAACTGGCTCAACTGGTTATTCGCTAAGTTGTGGGGGGCCTATCCTTTATCCAACAAGCGCAAGCTTTGCAATTACACCTGTTGCTCCTCATAATTTAAATGTAAGACCTATAATTGTAAGTGACCAAAACGTATTGTCATTCGAGATTGAAGGCCGAGCAACCAGCTACCTTGTCTCACTTGATTCTAGATCTGAATCTATAAACAGTAGTACACAACTTGCGGTTAGAAAAGCTGATTTTCAATTTCACCTCATTCGATTTAATGAAGAAAATTATTTAAACACATTGCGTAAAAAATTAATGTGGGGGGTTGACAATAGAAATGCCTAAATTGATTGCATTAAAAGGATTCAATCGCAATTGACTTGGAATTATAGTTTATTATAGTAGTTTTGCACTATCTTAAACCCTTTAGAATGAAAGTTCTCTATAACATATCAACACTATTAATACTTTCCGCTACTATATGCGGAAATGTAACTGCACAAAAATTAGACGTTGGTCTACTTTTGGGCGGTGCCTACTATTATGGTGATGTTGTTAACGAACTTGAACCTACTACAATGCGCGCAGCAGTTGGCGGTTTTCTTCGCTACAGACTTGGCACCCGCTTTGCAATAAAAGCATACGGAGGATTTAATAAGGTTTCTGGCGATGACCAATTAAGCGAGAGCAAATGGCAAAAAGAGCGCAATTGGACATTTGAAACCAATATTCTTGAAGGATCATTATTATTAGAATGGAACTTAATAGAAGACCGTAACAGAGGTAGAAGGTTTGCAAATCCATTCATTCCATATTTATTTGGAGGTGTAGGTATGTTCAATTTCACCCCAAAAAGTGATTATAATGGTGAATTGCAAAGCCTAGCACCACTTCAATTATCTGGTGTTGCATACACTCGTGACGCCATTTGTGTACCATTTGGCTTCGGTGCCAGATACTACATTGCCCGTAAATTCCAAATAGGTTTAGAATTAGGAGTCCGTTATACAAATACCTCTTATATTGACGACATAGCTCCTGATAACGTATATCAAGACCCGAGTACAACACCATTCCCTACGCTAACACAATACTATTACGCAAGGAGTTCAGCAAATAGAAACCCAGGTGATTTAAGAAGTAAAATGGGTAATGTAAAAGAAGGAACAGGATCTAACGGCTTAAATAAGTTTTTAGGTGCTAGCGATTTTTATGTTACTACAGGCTTAACGGCTTCTTACACAATTGGTGAGGCTAGAGGCGGAAGTTCTGGTGGAAGTCGTGGAAGAAACTATGGAAAATCGATTCGTTGTCCACGTTTTTACTAATTAATCATTAAAACATAAGCTATTAATTAATAATAGCTTAACTAACAACATTTACAAACATTTTGCGTTTTAAGGTATAAACCTATATTTGTTATTTATGGGGGTTAACATGATTTCAAAATTCAAGCACTTTCTATTATTATCATCTACGCTTTTTGTAGTGTCAGTATCAGCCCAAAACATTGAGTTTGGAGTATATGGTGGTGTTTCAAATTACATAGGTGATGTAAGTGAGCAAAAGATGCGTTTTGATCAGTATCATCCGAGTGCTGCAATAATGGGAAGGTATAATGTAAACCAACGATTAGCGTTAAAAGGCATGAT
>CANHBJ010000136.1 GCA_947459075.1 Bacteroidota bacterium | reverse complement strand
TGGGTCGCTTCTACAACTGTATTGGTAGTAGAAAAGTCGTTTGTAGTAGTACGATAGCGCACAAAAAATCTTTCTTGTGTAGATGGGGTTCCGCTTAGTGTAAAACTTACAACTGCAGAACGGTTGCTTTGCATAGCCAATTGAGTTGACGTGGTATGGGTAATATTAACAGGAGCATTGGTAGTATAACCAACATAAAAACCAGTTGATGCATAACCTGCATCTTTAAGCACAAAAGTATAATGGCCCGCAGTGCTCATATTAAGTCCCATGTCTACGCCACCTGCGGTTACATACTGAACACCATTTACTGCATTTAATGACGCACTACCTACTCCTGAAAAACACCATTTATTATTATATTGACCAGACGGTGGCCCTGAGGTAAAGATAAATCCATTTCCGCCTCCACCATTCATATTCGATGGGGTTACATTGCCACCAGTTGCTTGAACATTAATAGTTGTAGCCCATTGCCCCCTTCCATCACCCGGGTTGGTGGCAGTGGTAGATACTTTTCTATATTGCAGTACGCGGTAATCACCTGCTGCAAGGTTAGTGGGTAGGCTGTAACCGTTTATTTGACCTACCCAATTCACACCCTCGAGATTATAAATATTTTGTGCAGATACAACCTGACTTGCAAATAGAATAACTAGCATTGCTAGTTTTGGTAAGCCTTTACCTAAACGAGTAGCGAAAAAAACGTGCTCCTGAATGTTACAGGCTATTGCATTTACTTTTTTCATAAACATAGATGTGCGGAGTAATATTCTCATATCAGTTATTGTTTACAATATTTTTTTTTGAAACAAGTGTTATTTTATAATTGGTTTATTATACCAGATTTACATTTGAAACTTAATAAAAATAGATTTTAACGTACAATGGTTGTTGTAGTTAATCTTTTTTTATAACCTTTAAAATCATGGTATCCTAATTTTAAGCAATATATATTTTAAGCATAAATTTTTTATAAGCTTTATTTTTATTGCTGTGTGTTGGTTTAGTGTAATTTACCTTTAAAATATTTTTTAGTGCCTTTTTAATTGTATTGTTTTATTGTACACAAATCTAGGCTACTATTGGGTTCGGTAAACGTTATTAAACGGTTATATCTAGGTTAGCTTATTAAAAAGTGCTAAAAGTTGTTTTTTTACGCATGCTATTAATAATAAAATATGTATTAAAAGTGCAACAATTTCCTTCTTGTGTTAACCTATTTTTAGATGTGTTTGCCGCCTTTGTTAAACACCGTGTTTTAAATTTTAAATATCGGATAGGTATTTTATGATAAATACCGATATTTGAAAAATGGATTGGAAAAATATTGTAATAGATGAAAGTACAACCTACTTATTACAAAGGCTTGATGATAAATTGGCGAAGCTCAATCAGTCGAGGCCATTGCCTGCTGCTGCACTTAACCGAATTAAAGATGAACTTGCTATGGAGTGGACATACAACAGCAATAGCATTGAGGGAAATACATTAACGCTTCAGGAAACCAAACTAGTTTTGCAAGATGGTATTACTGTAAAGGGTAAACCCTTACGCGAGCATTTTGAGGCAGTTAATCACCATGATGCTGTTGATTATATTGAATCTATTGTTAGGCCTAATTACAAGATTAATGAGCGTGATGTTTTACATACACATGCTTTGGTGTTAGATAAAATTGAAAAAGATTTTGCAGGTCGTTTTCGTAATGCGGGTGTAAGGATAACGGGTGCAAACTATACACCACCAAATGCACTTAAAGTGTATGATTATATTCACGATTTGATGCAATGGGTTAATGAAGAATCAGGTGGTTTACATCCGATAATACGAGCTGCTGTTTTTCATCATAGGTTTGTTTGGATACATCCATTTTTTGATGGCAATGGCAGGAGTGTGCGTTTACTTTTTAATTTATTGATGATGAAACACGGATTTCCGCCTGCCATTATTTTACGCAACGATAGAAAGAAATATTATGCTGCACTTAACAAAGCCAATGAAGGTGATTACCAGAAACTGTTTTTATTGGTTTGCCAAGCAATGGAAAGAAGTTTAGATATTTATTTAAGTAACTTGGATAATTACGCAGAAAATTACAAACCCATTAGCAACATTGTAAATGAGGGTTTGGTTTCATATGGATATAGTCAAGAGTATATTAGCTTGCTTGCTCGCAGGGGCGAAATAGATGCCTACAAAGAGGGTAGGGTTTGGTTTACCACCCAAGAGGCAATTTACGATTATGTAAAAGGTAGAAAAAGAATGCGAAAAACCAGGTCTTAATTCACGCATAAAAAAATCCCCAAACTGACTATTCAATTTGGGGATTTTTATGTTTAACAAACAAAATTTAGTCTACATTATCATGTAAAAAACTATTGTTTGTGCGTATGCCATTGTTGGTACCATCATCAAATAAACTTAAACGCGATACCGCATTTTCTGATGAGTGTGGCACATCATTTAACTTTTTTTGTCTGCGCACATAAGCAGGCTCTTTTTCTAAATCTCTTAAACCAACAGGGGTGTTAATTTGTAAGTTTAATTCCTTTATTTTTTTTAATCGAGCGATGCTTTTGTTAATTCTATCCTCTTGATCTACTGTACTAGCATTAACTTCTTCTTTTAATTCAAAATCAAAGTCGTCTGCTGCATTAAAGGTCATAGATTCTTCAACTTCATCAACAAAATTTGTGTATGCTGCTGGAGGTGTTTCCATCAACTCATCATTTAGTTCAGGTAAATCTATTTCATTTAATACAGGTGCTATGGTTTTTAAAAAAGGCTCCTGCGTAGTTTCTGCTTCTGGCATTTCAACCTCCAATTCGGCCATAGGCATTTCAATTTCTTCTACTATATCTTGCTCAATATTGGCAACTACGGCTACTTCATCCTCTAGTTCGAAACGTACCATCTCGTCTTCAATAGCTGGTGTTTCTTCAACTGTATTTATGGTTGCAATGGGTTCATTATTCACCTCAACTATTGGTTCCATCTTTATTTCTGCTTCTGGCTCAATAGTTGGTTCTACAGTTTTAACAACATCAGCTAAAGGATTGGCAACAATCATTTGAGGTTTTGATGGTGCATCATACAACACATGTTTTGTTGGTACTTTAGCCTCTATATTTTGTGCGTAGGTTATTTTATTTTCTCTGCTTTCAAAGCCTGTACAAATAATAGTAACAGCTAACTTATCTCCTAAAGTTTCATCAATAGAAGTTCCAAAAATTACATCGGCATTTAATCCAGCTTGTTCTTGTATAAAGTTTGATATGATATCAATTTCATCCATCAACACTTCATTAGAACCAAATGAAATATTTAATAAAATATTTTTGGCTCCAAGAATTTGGTTATCGTTTAACAATGGAGAAGCCAATGCACCTTGCACAGCATCCATTGCTCTGTTTTCACCTTCAGCACTTGCGCTACCCATTAAAGCCACACCGCTGTTGCGCATTACTGTTTTCACATCTTCAAAATCCACGTTAATGTAACCAGGGTAAGTGATAATTTCTGCTATACCTTTTGCTGCAATGGTAAGTATATCGTTTGCATGACTAAAAGCTGTGCGAATAGGTAAATTACCGTACATCTCTTTTATCTTATCATTATTAATAATAAGCAAGCAATCAACACTACGTTTTAATTGTTCAATACCTTCTTCGGCATGTATTTTACGTTTCTTACCTTCAAAATTAAAAGGTGTTGTAACAATACCTACAGTTAAAATATCGAGTTCGCGAGCTGCTTTGGCAATTACGGGAGCTGCTCCTGTACCTGTTCCACCGCCCATACCTGCCGTAACAAAAAGCATTTTGGTATTTACACCCAATACTTCAATAATATCTTCAATGGCTTCCATGGCGCTGTTATGACCTTTTTCTGGGTCGGCACCAGCACCAAGTCCTGCTGTTAAACTTGCACCAAGTTGAATTTTATTTGGAATAGGGCTCGCTTCCAATGCTTGTAAATCGGTATTACAAATAACAAAATCAACCCCTTTAATGCCTTGGTTAAACATGTGATTAACGGCATTTCCTCCTCCTCCGCCTACACCAAGTACTTTTATAATACTTGATTTATCTTTTGGAAGATCAAATTTTAAAGCGTTCATATCGGTTTATTTTTACTGGGTTTTAAATTAAAAATCATCCATATCGTTACTATTCAACCATTCTCTGCCTTTTTCTAACCATTTGTTTAAAAAACCTCCTGTTTTAGGCGGTTGGGTAGTAATAACGGTTTGGGTATCTTCTGTTGTTGTTTCTACATTTATTTCGTATCCTTCGTTTAATCCTTTAAGCACCAATCCTACTGCTGTGGCATACATCGGACTCTTAATTTCATCAACAATTGATTTAGCGATGTGCTCGTTTGGATAACCAATGCGTGTATCTAATCCGGTTACATATTCAACCAATTTGCTCAAATCTTTTAATTGCGATCCGCCTCCGGTAATTACTATACCTGCGTTAAGCTTACGTTCGTAACCTGAACTTTTTATTTGATAAACTACCGATTCAAATATTTCCTCAACACGTGCTTGTATAACCATGGCTAAGTTTTTTATCGAAACCTCTTTAGGTTGGCGACCATGAAAACCAGGAATACAAACGATTTCATTTTCTTTATTTTCTTCAGCTACTGCCGAACCAAATTTTACTTTAAGTAATTCGGCTTGATTGCGCAACACTTGGCATCCTTCAACCACATCTTCTGTTATGATGTTACCGCCAAAAGGAATTACTGCAGTATGTCTGATGATACCATTTTTAAAAATAGCAACATCAGTTGTTCCACCTCCAATATCAACCAAACAAATACCTGCTTCCATCTCTTCAGGAGTAAGAACTGATTCTGCTGAAGATAGTGGCTCAAGAATTAAATCGGCCACATCTAAACCTGCACGATGAACACTTTTATTGATGTTTTTTATCGCCTCAACATGTCCTGTAATGATGTGGAAGTTTGCAGCCAATCTAACACCAGCCATACCAACTGGATCTATTACATCTGTAATGTCATCTACTTGATATTCTTGTGGAAGTACGTGTATGATTTTATCTCCTGGAGGCAATGCTAATTTTTCAGTTTCCTTTATAAAGTTAATTACCTCTTCTAAAATAATTTCATCTTCTGGATTATTGCGGCTGATGGTATTGCGGTGTTGTTTGCTTTTGATGTGTTGTCCTGCAATACCTACATGCACCGAGTTAATTTCTATGCGAACATTACTATCCTGCATGCTTGCTTTGGCTTTATCAATTGCCTCGCGAATTGCTTTTACCGTTTTATCTATATTACGCACTTCACCTCTAATCACCCCTAGTGAATCGGCTTTGCCCATGCCCAATATTTCTACTTTACCAAATTCATTTTTGGCTCCAATAATTGCACACACTTTCGTGGTTCCAATGTCTAATCCTACTATTACTTTATTTAATTGCGCCATGGCAGCTATGGGTTATTTTTCTTTTTACAAACAATTTGATTCTTATATTTTACTGTAATGCTACTATACGTTTCCCAGCCTACTCGATTCATCGCCTCTTTGTAAAAGAGCATCAATCTTTTAAACTTATCTTCAGTATCTGTAGCATCGCCAAAATCTATGGTTTGATCACCTATGTTCGGAATAAGTGTAAACTCACTTTCAGCTGTAACAAATATCTGTTCTATCTGCGCGTTCCAAAAAGTATCTTTATCAACATATGTGGCTATCTTAAACAGTTGACGTAGCGTTTCGGTTTGGGCAGTATCTCTTCCATTTCCGTGTTCAAAAATGTATCCGTTGGCAATTGGTACATGTGCAGTATAATCAGGCGATAACGGCATTTTAAGACCATCTTCATCCAAATAAAATCCCTCTCCAAATGCATTCAATACCCTTAGTATTGGCCTGCGTTGTTGTATGTGGATATTTAACCTACCGTTCATATCTGTATACACTTCTGCTGTTTTTACCATTGGGTTAATGCGTAGTTTATTTTCTAACCAAGGTATACCGATGTTGTTTATTGCAACACCTATAATCTTTTTTTCATTTCCATCTTTTCTAATGGTTTTTAACACCATTTCTCTGTCTATAAAATTTGCTGCTTCGGTTGGTTCAATGTGTACGTTAATTTCTGTACAGGTTTTTTCTTTCTCTTGTTTATTGATAAACGCAACACTCACAAAAAGACCAGCAACCAACAACAGCCAAAGTGTGATGTAGCCAATTTTTTTTGCCTTGCTTAAAAATTTATGTTTATCAAATGCCATTTAGGTAACTAGTTAATTGTGTTTAAATAATTTTTAATGGGTTCAATTAAAGTATCAATATCACCTGCGCCAAGTGTTAGTATTACTTCTATATTTTTTGTTTTGATAATGGATAACAATTCCTCTTTACTACAAAGGGTTTTGTTTTGGTTGGTTATTTTATCAAAAATAATTTTTGAGGTTACTCCCGGCATAGGCAATTCTCTAGCTGGATAAATATCTAATAATATTACCTCATCTGCCATAGAAAGACTAGATGCGAATCCATCTACAAAATCGCGTGTGCGGCTATATAAATGGGGTTGAAATATTGCCAGTACTTTTTTGCTAGCGTACATTTTTTTAACTGAACCAATAATAGCTTCTAATTCTGTTGGATGATGCGCATA
>CANHBJ010000135.1 GCA_947459075.1 Bacteroidota bacterium | reverse complement strand
ATTAAGGTAACTTTGTTTGATTCTCTCGATATTGTTGGAGGGAAAGAGGAATTGGTTTATTACAACAATTCTCCCGACACGTTGAAAGAAGTCTATTTTCATTTATATCAAAATGCATTTTTAAAAGGTGGTTATTTGGAGCAGCTTAATTTGGCGAATAATTTTCATCAAAAATTTGGTAAGTACGAGGCAGTTGGTAAAGGAACCGAGATTGAAAGTGTAATTGTAAAGCGCATCATTATGGGAGGCCAATCTGTAGATGAAAAAGGCCAGCAAAATGCTGTTGATCCACTGATTGAAAAAATAGAAATAAAACCACAATTAGATTTTAGTATCATGAAGGTGATACTGGATGAACCTATTGCCCCAAATTCCTCTATTTCATTTGAGATAAAATTTAAGACTTATTTTGATGCTGGGGGAGATCAACGTAGACGAATGAAAACTTTTGATGCTTATGGTAACAAACATTTTGATGGCGTTCATTGGTATCCGCGTATTTGCGTGTATGATAGAAAATTTGGATGGGAAACTGATCAGCACTTGGGTAAAGAGTTTTATGGCGATTTTGGAACATTTGATGTTCAACTCACCATGCCTAGCCATTATGTTATGGATGCTACTGGATTGCTAACAAATAGGGAGGAGGTTTTACCAGCTGATTTACGTGCTAAACTCGACATCAAAAATTTTAAAGATAAACCACTTTACGAAAAACCGTCTGTTATTACACCTAATAACGGGACTTATAAAACTTGGCGTTTTAGGGCCATTAATGTTCATGATTTTGCATGGACTGCTGACCCAACTTATCGCATAGGTGAGGTAAATTTAAAATTACCTGATGGTAGTAGTGTTCAATGTGTTTCTTTAGCACAAGAACCTCATGCTGCACGTTGGCAAGATGCAGCTCAATTTGCAGCAAAAGTTATTGATGTTTATTCACGCGATTTTGGTTTGTATGCTTATCCTAAAATGATTGTTGCTGATGCACGTGATGGTATGGAATATCCGATGTTAACATTAGATGGTGGTTTATCACCTGGATATTACGGATTGTTTGCACACGAAATTGGTCATAATTGGTTTTTTGGGATGGTGGGTAATAACGAAACTTACCGTGCAAGTTTAGATGAAGGTTTTACACAGTTTCTTACCCATTGGTCAATGACTCGCCTTACGCGTGAACAACCAAAAACTTCTAATAAAGGCTATGTGGCCAAAAATTATAAGCCACTACCTCTAATGGATCAAAACGTATTTAATGGCTATTTTCGTGATGCCATTAACAAAAGTGACATGCCATTAAATACGCACAGTGATGATTTTAATGGTTCTTTACATCATGGAGGTGGATACAGTAATGTATATTATAAAACGGCTACCATGTTATATAATTTGCAGTATGTATTAGGCGATAGTTTATTTATTGGTGCTATGCAACATTATTTTAATCAATGGAAGATGGCACATCCATATTTCGAAGATTTTAGAAACAGCATTATTAATTATACCCATGTAGACTTAAATTGGTTTTTCGATCAATGGATGGAAACTACTAAAACCATTGATTATGCCATTAAGGGTAAAGCAAAACGATTAAACAATAGCGATGGTACATCGAGTGATTATTATGAAGTAAAATTAAAACGAATTGGCCATATGCAAATGCCAATTGATTTAATGGCTTATAGTAATGATGGGAAAATTTATACCAGTTATGTAAGCAATGGTTACTACTTTAAAAAACCATTAACAACACAATATGTTACACCTCAAAATACATGGTTGGGATGGGGTTTGTTAAACCCTGTATACAAAACTAAAGTATATTGTCCTGGAGGTTTAAAAATGGTTAGTATTGATACCACTTATCGTTTGGCCGATGTGAATCAATTAAACAACAGCACCAAGGTTCCGATTAAGTTCTCGTTCGATCACCACATCAAAAATCCATTAACACGCAGGCATTACATTTTAAAATGGCGCCCCGATTTATGGTATAATAGTGTTGATGGTTTAAAAGCCGGATTACATTTAAATGGTAACTACTTTAACTACAAACACATTTTTAGAGCTACTGCATGGTACAATACGCAAGTGTTAAAGGATGATAAGTACACTACAAATCAACCCATCAATTATTTATTTAGCTATCAAAACAACATAGCGCGTGATTTTAACTACAACATACAATCACGTTTGTTAGATGGACTTTGGATGCACCAAGCGGGTGTTCAGAAAAAGTATGGCAAAAATACTTTTGCAGCTTACTTTAAAAGTATGTACCGCAACGATGTTAATGATTTAGCGTATTTATTATATCCAAATTCATGGAATGCAGGTAAGTTTAATAACACACTTAATTTAGAAGTTACTCGTGTCTATTCATACAAACGTGGTGTTGGACAAATAGCACTTGGTATGCGTAATACTGCTTTAGGTAGTGATTACAATTATGCAAGTATTCATTTAACAGTGATTAACGATAATAAATTAGGCAAGATTGATTTTCGTACACGTGTGTTTGCACAATATATGACGGGTAATGACGTAGCGCCTGAAAGCAGATTAAATGCTGCAGGAGCAAATAGCGAGCAATTTATGGACAATAAGTATATACGCTCTTTAGCTTTTGTACCAACAGGTTGGTTGGGTTATGGCGCCAATGTAAATCATTTACATTATGGTGGCGGATTAAACGTGCGTGGTTATGCAGGTTATGCATTGCCTAATAATGTGCAAGGTACACAAGTACAAATGTACACAGGGATGAGTGGGGCTAGTATAAATGGAGAGTTGGAATTAGACCGTTTGGTTAAATTTACTCCTAAATATTTAAGCGATTACCTGCATTTAGACTTATATTTATTTGGTGATGCGGGTGTTTTACAAAACAATTTTAAAGCAGGAGAGTATGGTTTATCTTCAAATAAAACAGTAACTGGAAATGTATTATTGAGCGCAGGAGCAGGTGCTGTTTTAACCATTAAAAAGTGGGGAAAATTAGATGAAGGTAAGCCATTAGCCATTCGTTTTGATGCACCACTATTTTTAAACAATGCCCCATTTGTTGATAGTGATTTTGTGAAATTTAGATGGGTATTAGGTGTAAGTAGGGCATTTTAAGAAATATAATTATGAAAAATATTGCAAGACCAAAAGTGGGTGAATACCCAGAGTATTTTGAAAAATACTATAGCAAATTACCTGCAGAGGGTAATTTAGTTGATTTAATGACCAAAAGTAATATGGATACGATTGACGTAGTTACTTCTGTTGATGGTGAAACGCTTGAGTTTCGCTATGCTGATGGTAAATGGAGTATACTTGAAATTATTCAACACCTGATGGATAGTGAAAGGGTATTTGCGTATCGTGCGTTGCGAATTGCCCGTGGCGATAAAAGTGAAAATCCTGGTTATGATGAAAATGTTTATGCAGCAAACAGCGATGCTGACAGCCGTAATATCATGGATATGGTTCGTGAATTTAGTTTATTACGTGCAAGTACTATAGAGTTGTTTAAAAGTATAAGCGAAGAAGGACTTCAGCATGTTGGTTTTGCCAATGGATACAAAGTAACACCCGCTGCGCTTGGCTATGCAATAGTTTCCCATGAAATGCATCACCTAAAAGTAATTGAAGAAAAGTATCTACCACATTAATTAGCATAAAAAAAGCCGTTCTAAAACGGCTTTTTTTATAATTTAGTAGTAAGTTATTTTTTGTTGTAGTAGTATACTTTACCGTTTAGTGATTCGCACAATAGTTCCAAGTCTTCCCATGCTTTTTGCGCAAGCGAACCTTTCGGACCAGCATTATTAACCTCTAATGGGCCGTTAGCAATTTCCGTCTTGGTTTTTATTTCTCCTTTTGGTGTAAAAACTACAAAGTAACCACTGTCTGTTTTTGTCCCAATCGCATTTAGAGTAATTTTTGTTATGGTAAGTGTTTTGGGTTCGCTGGTGATGTTAAACATTTTTAAATCGTTTTTAGCGATGATGTAACCATGCATGGTCATCTGCACTATAACCTTAGACCGACAAGTATTCAATGATGTATCCTTAAGTAATACACCAATTTTATTCGATTTTTTAGGTGTTGCAACTAAGCCCCAAGAACCATTTTGTGCAAATGCTACATTAATTAGTAGCATGATGGTAATAAGTATTTTCATAGATGTTAATTAATCAGTTATAAGTAGTATCTTTTATATCGAATCAATTGGCTTTGTATTTTTTTAGAATTTATATCATTAAAAAAGTACGCGCAATATAATTTTTAATTTCAGAGTTCGTTTATTAAAGCATCAAATAACTAAATTGTAAAACAATATAATTTTACTGATTGGAATTGGCCTTTACGTGGAAGTATTATAACGATCTATTTGAAACTTGATGGTATAAAAAAAGCCACCTGATGGTGGCTTTTTGTGGGAGCAACAGGGTTCGAACCTGTGACCCCCTGCTTGTAAGGCAGGTGCTCTGAACCAGCTGAGCTATGCTCCCTATTAAACTAATATGATGTTTTTTATAACATCTTTATTGTTTTAAGGTGGGCAAAGATAAGTTTGATGTTTATAAATACAAACACATGCTAACTTTTTTTTTAAAATATTTGCAACCTGCTGAACATCAAAAACTATATTTTAATCAATAATGCAAAATAAACCGCTTAAATTCCTTCTGTATTCGCTTGTTGCATTACTATTATTGGCCTCTGGGCTAATTGGTTACCTTTTGGCCAATAAAAACCAGATTAAAAAATATGCAATAGATCAATTAAACGCTCAGTTAGATGCAAAAATTACTATCAATAATATTGATATTACCCTATTTAAGCACTTTCCTAAAGTTAGTTTAGATATGCATTTGGTTCGTGTTACTGACCCAATTCAACCCCATAAATTTTTACTTCAAGCAGAGCATGTGTATATTGGATTCAATTTTTACGATATTTTACGCAAACAATACAGTATCAAACTTATTGCAATAGATAGCGCACAGCTTAATCTATACACCAATTTAGAAGGGAAATCCAATTTTAATATTTTTAAACAAGATACCTCCACTGTTGCTAATCATAGTTTTTTATTAAGCCTAAAAGAAGTAAACCTAAATCAAGTAAATGTTGTATACACAAATAAGAGCAACAAACAACATTATGATTTACGTGTACAAAACACATTATTGAGTGGTGATTTTAGTAATACAGGAGAATCTATTAATTGTAAAGGATTGGTTTATGCTCGAATGGTAAAATCAAATCAATTTGTGTTTGCAAAAAACAAGTTGCTTAATTTGGATTTAATGCTAGCCATTAATAACCAAACAGAAACTTACAGTTTTACTAAAGGATTTATTGATTTAGATATGTTGCAATTGAATCTTGAGGGTAGTATCACCAATAAGCCTAAATCCGTTTTATTTGATGTAAAAGTTGGAGCTCGTAAATTAGATATTCCAGCAATGCTAAGTTTATTACCTGGAATTGTTAGCATTCCAACTGATTTAAATAGTGAGGGAGAATTGTATTTTAATGGTTTGATTAGGGGTGAAGCATCAGAAACAAGTTCTCCCCAAATTTCTTTAACTTTTGGAGTGAAAAATGGAAAACTAAAAAAAGGTGATGGGTTAAGTATTAATCAAATTAAATTCTCTGGTGAATTTAGCAATGGAGTAGCACACAATGCGAATACTAGTTCTTTAAAAATTAATGAATTACAGTTTAATATAAATGAGGGAAAAGTAATGGGTAATTTATTTATTACCGATTTTACTAATCCAGAAATGAAAATACATTTAAAAGGAAATGCAAGGGCACAGGATATAATAGCATTTGTTAAAAATGGTGCGGTTAAAAGAGCTGAAGGGGATATAAAATTTGATGTTGATTTTGAAGGTTTTTTATCGCACATTAATAAAGTTAATTGGATTAAAAATAAGGCATCGGGAACTATTGATTTGAATTTAAGCAATATTGAATTTGATAACAATAAAAACAGAACCGAATTATTTAAGGCATTGTTAACGGTAAATGGAAAAGATGTTGAGATAAATAGATTAGATGCCAAGATTAATCAATCGGATGTAAAAGTAACGGGTGTTTTACATAACCTTATTCCTTACTTATTAATTAATGGAGAGAAACTAGAAGCACAAATTAATTACCAATCAACATATATGGATATTAATAATTTTACCATGTTGGGTAAGGCATCGAATGATACCATTAAGACTGGTTTTTCTTTGCCTGAAAACATCTCCATTTCGGCAAATGTTGGTGCTGGTAAATTAATGTATAATTTATTTATTGCACAAAATGTAAGTGCAAAGGTATTTTGGAGAGGCAAGGTAATTTCTTTAGAAGACTTTACCGCTCAAACCATGGAGGGTGATATTAAGTTAGATGGACAAATTGAAAATGCACCAGATGGTAGATTTTTAATTACAGCCTCATCTCACCTAGAGGGAATAAACATTAAGAGGTTGTTTAATGAATGTAACGATTTTGGACAACAAGAAATAACTCAAAAAAATTTAAATGGTAAACTAAGTGGCGAGATTAACTTTGTTGGAGTATGGAGCAGTAATTTCAGGTGTGATTTAAATAAGCTTTACGTATTAAGTAAGATAAAAGTAAGTAATGGCGAATTGTTAAATTATGAACCACTTAATGCTTTGGGCAAATACATTGATGTT
>CANHBJ010000134.1 GCA_947459075.1 Bacteroidota bacterium | reverse complement strand
ATGCAGCTGATATGGAAGTAGACGAATGGCCTACTCCAAATGTATCGTATTCGCTCTCGGCACGTTTTGGAAAGCCGCTTATGCCTTTGTAAACCCTATTGGTATGAAATTCATTTCTACGACCAGTTAATATTTTATGGCCATATGCTTGATGCCCAACATCCCAAACTAATTGATCGTATGGCGTATTAAATGCGTAATGTAAAGCCACAGATAGCTCTACTACCCCAAGGCTTGCACCAAAATGGCCACCGTATACCGAAACGGTATCAATAATGTATTGCCTCAACTCTGCACAAACGTTTACTAAATCTTCTTCTTTAACCTTGCGCAAATCGGCAGGAAACTCTATGGGCTTTAAATGCTTACCGGGTTTAATTTCCATCATAATCTTATTAACAGCTTTACAAGGCAAATGTTTATCATTCTATTGCTTTGCTTAGGCTTTTATTACAAACGGTAAAAGTACGTATTTGGTTTAAAGTATAAAAATAATGTTCGCAACCATTTAAATTGTTTAGCATAAGCATAAAAATGCCCCCATCAAGTGTCTAACTTTTTGGGGGCATCCAAAGGAGCAATTTTTTGTAGTATAGATGTTATAATCTTGCGTCTGTTATCAATAAGTCTTCACGTGTTGGTACACATATTACTGGTATTGGCGAGTTGTTAACCATTTGTTGTGCAAACTTACCTAAGAAAAACGAACCTAGTTGAGGCTCTTGTTCGGTCATAATTACGATTAAGTCAGCCATGATTTCTTCAGCATACATGATGGTTGCATTGGTAATATTACCTCCTAATCGTTTTTCTGTAGTCCATGAAATATTATGATCTTCAATACTATTAATGGCCTGTCGTGAGTAATTATTTATAACATGCTCAGCTTCTTTATCTTTTCCAGTTGAAACGCCTAAAATGTGTATGCTTGCTTTTAGTGCTTCAGCCAAATCAATGGCCACAGGTATTTTTTGTCTTGATTCAAAAGAGGTATCCATTGGAACAACTATCTTTTTAAAGTCCGTTGATCTGGCATCATCTCTGATGGTAAGAACTGGACATTTAGTAGAACTCACTACCTTATTTGCATTACTACCTAACCAAAATTCCTGAAAACCTGTATTTCCGTGTGTGCCCATTACAATTAAATCAGCTTGCACGTCAAGCGATTTAACAATAATTTCTTTATAAACACTGCCCTTGCTTTCGGAGTAGGTGTGAGGCGTTGCCCCCAGAACACTGGCTACTTTTTGTCTCACCTCATCAGAGGTAGAGTCTTCTGTTACATGATGCACATAAAGCGAAGCACGATATGCATTGGCTAACGATAAAGCAGCCTTAAGAGCCATGGTTGAGCAACTTGATGTGTCAACCGCTACAATTATTTTGGTGATGTGTGTGGCCATAAATTAATGATTTTATTAAGTACAATGTAAATAAAAATAGCCACACTACCAAATATAATGCGCTATTCGCCTTTAAATTCTGGCTTGCGCTTTTCGTTAAACGCACTAACTCCTTCTTTATAATCAGCGCTTCTACCTGATATTTCTTGGCAGTATGCTTCATATTGTAGCATTGTATCTAAGTCGCTGTGGAACGATTTATTCAACATTTTTTTCATTAAGCCAATTGCCTTCGTTGGTGCATTAGCATAATACTCGGCAATTTTTAAAGTCTCGGCATCTAAATCCTCGTGTTTAACAACGCGGTTTACCATACCCCAATCTAAAGCTTGGCTTGCTGTAACTTTTGTGCCCATTGTTGCTAATTCAAATGCACGTGCCGATCCAACTATACGCGGTAAAAAATAACTCGAACCAGAATCTAAAACTAAACCTACATTTATAAATACTTCAATTAAAGAGGCATTTTCACTAGCTATAATCATGTCGCTAGCCAATGCCATACTGCAACCAGCACCAGCAGCTACTCCGTTTAATTTACAAATAATTGGAACTGGTAAATTGCGCATTGCCTTTATCATAGGGTTGTAGCGCGTATACAAACTATCGCTTAATGAGCGGTTTTTTGCTCCCGCTATCGACTTTAAATCTTGTCCGCTGCAAAATGCCTTGCCCGCTCCTGTTAAAATAACTACACGTATTGATTTATCGCGATCAATCTTTTTCAATGCGTCAATTACATCAAAACTTTGTTGCTCATTAAAAGCATTAAAAACATCTGGCCGATTAAGTGTTAATGTGGCAATGCCATTGTTAACTTCAAATAAAATAGTTTCGTATTGCATAAGTGTATTGTTTTAGTTTAACCAATCCCTGCTTGTGCTTATGTAAATAGCTCTTCAAAAACACGTTTGGTTTCGGGGGTGGCAAGTTCATGTTTTTTTTGCAAAATAAATATCCGCCTATACTTTAATTTACTAATATATTTTATCATACCTTTAGGAGGTGTGATGCTGTCGTTTTTGCCTACAATTAGTATCACATTTATATTGCTGTTATTAAGGATTTGAGCAAAGGTTTTAAAGTTGGTTTTTAACTTACGTTGGGCGTACCAAGTATTAAATACTTTTTCAATACGTTCTTGTTTACCAACAAATTTCGAGGTAAAAACGTAAACACTTCGAGTTAAAATTTTCCAATGGTATAATCGTTCAACCCAGCTTTGTAAAGCTCCTGGTGTATTAACAAAATATTTAAAAAGATTTAAACCCAAAGGATTATTTGTGGTAAAATTTAAAAATTTGTTAAACGAAAATGTGGGTGGAGACAATAAAATAAAATAATCAATGCGATGGGCGAAATTACGCACCAAAGCCCTTGCTAATCTGGCGCCCATACTAAATGAACAAACTGAAAACTTTTCAGCATGAAGATCCTCTTGTTTGGCAATTCCATTAACAATGCTCTGCATGTCCTCATCTAAAAAATCCTCTACTTCTTGCCATACACTATCACCATGCCAAAAAAAATCAATGGCTATTATTGTAAATTGTTTCCCGAGAACACCCTCAAAATAAGCATATTCTCTACCCGTTTGGTTGTAACCATGGAAAGCAACCAATACGTTTTTTCCTGTCCCAAATCGGTGGTAAGATATGCGTGAGTTTTTGTATAGAAATAGGTTCTTATCCATGATTTTTTATGTTTCAATTCTCATCATTGCTTACATAAACTTATCTTTACCGCATGGCTAAAATTGATACGGCAAAAATACGCAACTTTGTTACGCACGATGTGTGGCACGTAAAGTTAGATAAATTTCCAAAATGGCAGCGTGGAATGATAAAAATTTTACGCGTTAGCATATTAGCTGTAAAGGATTTTGTGCGCAAAAATTTAGCCTTACGTGCATCGGCACTTACCTTATACTCATTACTATCTATTGTTCCTGTTGTAGCTATGATATTTGGCATTGCACAAGGATTTGGACTACAAGAATATTTAGATAGCCAGTTGAAAAACATTTTGGTTGGACAACCCGAGGTTTTAGAAAATGTAATGAACTATGCGCATAATCTCTTGGGAAGTACAAAAGGTGGAGTAATTGCTGGTTTGGGTTTTGTATTGTTGTTGTGGAGTGTTTTACAAGTATTATCTAATATTGAGGAAGCATTTAATTCTATTTGGGATGTACAAAAACCGCGAACCATGGCTAGGCAGTTTACTGACTATTTATCCATGATGTTAGTGGCTCCCATCTTTATTGTAATTTCAGGTGCGGCAAATATTTATATAACAACTCAGGTACAAAATATACTAATTCACCTTAGTTTTTTAGGTCCTGCTATTACAGAGTTAATTATTATTTCATTACAGGTTTTACCTTATATCACCACAAGTGTTTTGTTTTTCTTCTTGTATTTGGTTATGCCTAATACACGTGTCAAGCCCAAGGCTGCTCTTACAGCAGGAATTATTGCTGGTTGTGTGTTTCAGGTGTTTCAATGGGCTTACATTGCTTTTCAAATTGGCGTATCGAGGTATAATACTATTTATGGTAGCTTTGCTTCTATTCCTTTATTTATTACTTGGTTACAGTTTAGTTGGATGATAGTATTGGTTGGTGCAGAAATCTCATTTAGCGTACAAAATATTGCCTTATTTGAATCAGAAAAACAAACGGGGAATATTAGTCATAAAATGCGGATGCTATATTGTTTGTATATCATGCATTTTATAGCCAAAAAGTTTAAAGATGCATTACAACCCCCAGATGCTTCAGAGATTGCAACAAAATTAAATTTGCCTTTGAGTTTAACACGTAGTTTATTAAGTACAATGCAGAAATGTGATTTGCTTGCTAAAACAATAGAAGAAGGTAAAAATAAAGACTATTGTTATGTACCTGCACTTGATTTACAATATTTAAGAGTAGGATTTATAATAAATAAAATTGAAAGTTTGGGCCAACTAAAAAAACATGAAGGAGAGGTCTTACATCAAATAAAATTAACCTACATCGCATTAGAAGATGCCATGAACCAGTCATCCGAAAACAAACACATTTTAGAATTTTAAATGGTTGAGCAAATTACCCCTGATATGCTTTTGTATGCATATAGCACCGGAGTTTTTCCAATGGCTAATCAAGAGGAAGGGGATGTTATTTATTGGATTGAACCTGAGTTCAGAGGGGTTATTCCTTTAGATGAATTTAAAGTAAGCAAATCGCTAAGGCAAACTTTACACAGTGGAAAATATTACGTTACCATTAATAGAAATTTTGAAGGCGTAATGCGTGCTTGTGCGAATCGAGAAGAAACTTGGATAAGTGAAGAGATTATACAAGCATACTGCAAATTAAACCAAATAGGATATGGGTTTAGTTTTGAAACCTGGAACCAAAAACATGAATTGGTTGGTGGGCTTTATGGCGTGGCAATGGGTAAAGCTTTTTTTGGCGAAAGTATGTTTAGCACCCAAACAGATGCAAGTAAAGTAGCCCTATATTGTTTAGTTGAGTGGATGAAAGAAAACCAATTTACGTTATTAGATACACAGTATATTTCTGATCATTTAAGAACATTAGGTGCAATAGAAATTACAAAAGCACAATATATTAAATTGCTTGTCGATGCATTGGCATAAATTGAAATTGTTGTTGTTTGGTGTAATGTATAGTTTAATTAAAAGCATTTTGCTCATGTATGTTATTATACATAGCGATTGTTATAAAAAGTGTATGCTTACTGAAATAAAATTATGCAAACGGTTAAATATTAATAATGTTGAATTTGGGTTAATGTACTAATATTGTGTGTATGCAACGGTTGTTTTTTATATTAATGATGTTGTTTGCCTCTGTGGCAATTGCCCAAACAGATAGTTCTGATTTGGTGGATGAGGACGAGGATTCGTTTGAGTGGCTTAAAGGCGATATGAATGAAGACCAAGAGTTTGGTATACGCTTGGGTACAAACACAACTACAATGTTGGGTGGAGAACTGGACAATCCAAGGCCAATGTTTGGGTTAAATGGTGCTGTTTATTATCGTAAAAAGGTATCGCCAAAAAACGCCTTTCAACTTGATTTAGCAGTAAGTTTACGTGGCAGTAATTTTGATAATCCAGTTGGCAAATACAACAAACTAGTTACTTATTATTTAGATTTACCAATTACATGGGTTAGGTCAATAAACGCTAATAACAGTTCTCACTTTATTGCAGGGCTACAATATTCTCATCTACTTAACACATCAATTTTTATTAACCCCAACACAGTTGCAGAAAATGAAAAACCAAAGTTAAAACCGAACGATGTTTTATTGGTTGCAGGTACTCAGTTTTATGGTGGCTTTGTTGGTTTTCAAATTGTGGCTAAGTATGGTTTGTTAAACATTAACAACGGCTTAATAAGTGGATTAAATCCTCTGTTTAAAAACAAGGATATTCATAATTTCGTACTTGAAATAAATTTACTTTTTTAATCAACCCCAACAGGGCAAATACCAAACACTGTGAACCGTACCGAACTTGTTAATCAAATTAAATTAAAGAAAAGCTTTTTGTGTGTTGGGTTAGATACTGATATCAAAAAAGTACCTGTACATTTATTACAAGAAGAAAACCCAGTATTGTCTTTTAATAAATCCATTATTGATGCCACAAAGGATTATTGCGTGAGTTATAAAATTAATACTGCTTTTTATGAGGCAGAGGGCGTTAAAGGATGGCAAACAATGCAGGATACACTGAACTATATTCCTAAAAATATTTTCACCATTGCTGATGCAAAGCGCGGTGATATTGGTAATACCAGTGATATGTATGCACGTGCTTTTTTCGAGCACATGAGTTTTGATTCTGTAACACTTGCACCATATATGGGACAAGATTCTTTATCTCCATTTTTTAAATACGAAAATAAATGGGGTATAGTATTGGCTTTAACATCAAATCCAGGTAGTGCAGATTTTGAGCAACAACAGATTGGTGATCATAAATTATACGAACGTGTAATAAAAACCTTTGCAGCATTAGCAACAGATAAACAATTAATGTTTGTAGTTGGCGCAACTAAACCGCAAGAGTTGGGCGAAATACGTAAACAAGTGCCTGGTTATTTTTTATTGGTTCCTGGTGTTGGCGCACAGGGAGGTAGTTTGGTTGATGTAGCAAAACACGGCATGAACCAAGATTGCGGGTTATTGATTAATGCATCGCGTAGTATTATATACGCAAGCACCGGAATCGACTTTGCAGAAAAAGCAGCGGAGGAAGCAAAACAAATGACAAATGAAATGGCTGTGCTTTTAGCCGAATACGGTATCATTTAACTAATGTAGTTTTCTATCAGTTTT
>CANHBJ010000133.1 GCA_947459075.1 Bacteroidota bacterium | reverse complement strand
GGCAGCGGAGGAAACACGGGAACATTTGATGCAAGATATCTAGAGTTTAAAAACTCTTTACCGAAATAACCCGTTTTAATAATCCTATATAAAACAAGGTAATCAGTCAAAATGATTCACTTTTTTTATGTATTATAGGCTTGCCATAATCTTAAAAAAGCCAACACTCGAAGTAATTTAAGTTTAATGAAGAATACGTATTAATGTGAACATTTTCTCAAACGTAAGCTTGTTAGAAGTTGGAATTTATTTGTAAAATAACATACCAATCATTGTCGATTTGAAACACAATTGTTACAAGTAAATGGTATTAAATTGAGTTAAAAATATAAAATAATAGCAGCTCGAAAAGGGGCTGGTATTATTAATAATGTAATTAAAACGGATACGCTAATGAAGCTATTTTAACTGTGGAATAATAATACCTTGCTTGTTTACATAAACACTTACTTGACCAATCATCACCTCTGCCAGTCCATCATCACTAAATGTTCCTACAGCATCAAACTCTGCTGGAATAACAAAAGCACCGGTAGCATCAATAAAACCCCATTTACGTTTTACCAAAACTGCACACCTATCATTTACAAACAACATTGCATTATCAAAAACAAAACGCATTTTAAGTATACCTGATTTATCTATAAAGCCCCATTTACCATTTTGTTTAACAGCTGCCAATCCTTGCGAGAATGGTCTTATAGCTTCATATTGAGGAGCAATCACAATTTTGCCCATCTCATCAATAAAACCAAATTTACCTTCTATGCTAATGCCTGCTAATCCTTCACTAAAATCATATGCATATTTATAAATTGGTCTAATTAATACGATTCCTTTATTGTTTATGTACCCATAATTTCCACCAATATCAACCCAAGCTTTTCCCTCAATAAATTTACCAATATTAAAATACAACGGTGCAACCACCTCATTACCTAGTGTATCAATCACACCAAACTTTTTATCTACTCGAACCCGCGCAAACCCGTTCTCAAAATCATCCGCATCATCATACTTACATGCAATAACCTCTTGTCCATTTTTATTCATGTATCCAAACTTGTATCCCAGGTTAATAATGTCGTTGTTAAACTTCGTTTCATGGATATCAACTTTTTTGGCAATACCAGATAATCCATTTTTAAATGGCCTTGCATCGTAAACATCTATAGGTACATTACAAACTCGGTTCCCGTTTACATCAACGAAAAACTGTTGCAACTTTACTGTGGTAACCTTAGATACTCCTTCACTAAATCTTTGGATATTGATATATAATCCTGTATCAATTAGTCTTGAGTTATTTTCATCAATAGCACATGGTTGATTATTTAAGGCCACTACTGCCCTACCATTATAAAAACTTTCAGCATAGTCGTACATTGGTACAATACCTAACTTACCTGCTGCATTAGTAAATCCCCATTTACCTTTAATTTGAACTGGGAATAATGTTTGAGCAAATGCGGCAAAGCAACAAATGCTGAAACTTACATACAATAACAAACGTTTCATGCTGCTAAATTAAGCTATGATTTAGAGTAATAATGCACAATTAAGTTGCGGATAACCACTTTTGTACCCACATTTAATTATACTATTTTGCAGATGTGCAATTTTTATCCACGCAAATAGAGTATTTAAAAGGAGTAGGAACAGCAAGAGCTGAAATGCTGAAAAAAGAACTTGGCATTTTTACGTTTGCTGATCTTTTATTCCATTATCCTTATAGGCATATAGATAGATCGCAGGTATATAAAATAAATCAAATTATGCCCGATATGCCATATATACAATTGCGCGGAGTAATTAAAAATATAAGGCTTATGGGGCAGCAGCGTGCGCAACGATTAGTGGCCGACTTAACTGATGGAACAGGGCGAATAGAGTTGGTATGGTTTAAAGGAATAAAATGGATTCAAGAGAGTATAACTGAGGGTAAAGAATATATGGTATTCGGTAAACCAACAGAATTTAATGGCTCCTTCAACATTGCGCACCCAACTGTAGATGATCCAGAATCAGCAGAAAGTAAAATGTACATGCACATCATGCCATTTTACAATGCCACTGAACGAATGAAGGCTAAGAATATTGATAGCCGAGTAATTATGAAGTTAACCAATACTTTGGTTACAGATATACGTTTTGATATTACCGAGAATCTACCTGAATACATAGTAAAACAAAAAAATTTACTATCTAGAAAAGATGCTTTGGTTAATATCCACTATCCGGCAAATGCAGAAATGTTAGCCAAATCGCAACAGCGATTAAAATTTGAAGAATTATTTTTTATTCAATTGCGATTATTACGTTATAAAATTAAGCGAACCCAAGTATATAATGGCATAAAACTAGATGTTATTGGTGATTTTTTTAATACCTTTTATAACAACCATTTATCATTTGAATTAACCAATGCACAAAAACGTGTATTAAAGGAAATAAGGGTTAATGTAAAAAGTGGTAAACAAATGAATCGACTTGTTCAAGGTGATGTGGGTAGCGGTAAAACTGTAGTTGCGTTGATGAGTATGCTTATGGCACTGGATAACAACTATCAAGCATGCATGATGGCCCCAACCGAAATCTTGGCACAACAACATTTTGCTACCATTAATGCACTACTTAAAGATATGCCTGTTAAAGTAGAACTGCTAACAGGATCAACTAAAACTAAAAAACGTAAAGAAATATTACAAGGTATAGCCAATGGCGATATACATATTTTAATAGGTACACATGCCCTAATAGAAAGTGTGGTTCAGTTTAAAAATTTGGGAATGGCAATTGTAGATGAGCAACACCGTTTTGGTGTTGAACAACGAGCTAAACTTTGGAAAAAAAATACCTATCCTCCACATGTTTTGGTTATGACAGCCACACCAATTCCGCGAACTTTAGCCATGACACTTTATGGCGATTTAGATACGAGTGTGATTGATGAATTACCTGCTGGGCGTAAGCCAATTAAAACAGTTCATAGAAATGACGCGAATCGATTGGCTGTAATTGGTTTTATGCGTGAAGAAATTGCTAAAGGGCGACAAATTTATGTGGTATATCCATTGATAGAAGAAAGCGAAAAAATGGATTATATGAATTTGCAAAATGGTTTTGAGGAGCTTAGTAAACATTTCCCTTTGCCCAAATACCAGATAGCTATGGTACACGGAAAAATGAAACCAGTTGATAAAGATGCAGAAATGATGCGTTTTGTTAGAGGTGAAGCGCATATTATGGTTGCAACAACTGTAATTGAAGTTGGTGTTAATGTTCCTAATGCTAGTGTAATGATTATTGAAAGTGCTGAACGTTTTGGCTTATCACAATTACACCAATTACGTGGCCGTGTGGGACGGGGTGCAGAACAAAGTTTTTGTGTGTTGATGACCAGTTATAAATTAAGTGCCGATGGTAAACTTCGTATTAAAACCATGTGCGAAACAAATAATGGTTTTGAAATATCTGAGGTTGATTTAAAACTCCGTGGACCAGGACAATTGGAAGGAACAGCTCAAAGTGGTGTATTGGATTTAAAAATGGCTGACTTAGCTAAAGACCAAAACCTACTGCAAGATGTAAGAGAGATTGCAACTCAACTATTAGAAAAAGACCCAGAACTGGAATCACCTATTCATCAACAACTAAAACAATATTTTATAAACTACGGCAAAACTTCTCGTTGGGGGCAGATTAGTTAGTGACCTAATTCATTTTGGGATTCAACCATAGGAAAATTTGGGTTACTTACCCCTTCCTTGCATGATCGTTTTAATCGTGTAGATCATAATTCTAAAGTCCATTGCTAAACTCATGTTTTCTATGTAAAGTATATCAAACTTAAGGCGCTCAATCATTTGTTCAATATTTTCCGCGTAACCGTACTTCACCATTCCCCATGAAGTGATACCAGGACGCACCCTTTGCAAATGTTTGTAATGAGGAGCAATCGGCATTATTTGGTCAATAAAAAATTGTCGTTCTGGTCTAGGACCAACCAAGCTCATATCTCCAACTAAAACGTTATAAAACTGCGGAATTTCATCAAGCCTATATTTACGTAATGTTCGGCCTACGCTAATTATTCGTTTATCATCTTTAGATGATAATGCAGGTCCGTTCGCTTCAGCATTTACAACCATAGTGCGGTATTTAATAATATAAAATGATTTACCATGTAACCCAATGCGAGCTTGTTTAAAAAATGCTGGTCCAGGTGATGAAACTTTAACTGCAATAACCAATAGCAGGTATAATGGTGATAATACAATTAAAACCAAAAGAGAAACCACCACATCTATTAACCGTTTTAATACCATTTGCCAGGTAGGCATAATTTGGTGGTTAATTTCAATTAATGCTGTACCTAACACATTTTGCATTTTAACACTGCCACTCACCACATCAAATAAATCGGGTACAATTTTTATAATAACAGGCTCGTCTTCTAATAAATTATTTACCTCTGCAATTTCTTTGTGTTTAGTTGATTCTAATGCAATTATAACCTCTTCTATTTTATGTTTTTTTATCAAAACAGGTAATTGGGTGTAATTACCTAAATAAGGTATAATGCCATTTAACTCATGCGCATCGTTTACGTTAACAAATCCTTCCAAAAGATAACCTTGTAAATCTTTCCCATTTTGTAATTCCTTTACCAAGTCGAGTGCAATGGTATTGCTACCAACTACTATTGTTTTAAAACCTATTTCACGGGCATTAATCAACCTTTTAATTAGTGTGGCCATTAAAATTCGACCAAAAGTAGTTACCACAAAGTGAAGTGTAAATAGGGTAAGTATTGTTTTATAATATACTTCATAAGACTTCACTTCATCATCAAGCAATAATGTAAAAAACAAAATAACAACACCCATAACTGTTATTGAAAAGGTGCGAGAAATTTCCTTGATTCGCGATTTGCGCCAAACATCTATGTATGCTCCAGAAAGTGCATATAAAAGTACCCAATACAAAGGCACTACAAGCAAACCTAAATAAAGATGACTGTTAGCCTCAAAAGGAATATCGTAACCAAATTTATCAGGCTCTACAAATACTTTTCTGTATGTAAAAAATGTAAACCACGAAATCATTGCAGCCACAAAGTCGATAAGTATAAAAGGTATGGTGTGTTTTCTTAACTTCATTACCCTTCAATTAGCTTAACGTTGTCAATAATTATACGTGGACGCGGAGATCCTTTACTGCGATATACGTCAATGTATACTTTATATTCTGTATTAATGGGATTAATTGCAACTTCATCAGTTAGGTTAATATAAGCCTTATTCCAACCTTTTGTTGGAAAAGCATTAAACAATGGGATTTGCTTAACACCAGTTGGGGTATTGGCAAACAACCCAATAAATAAAACCACATCCGAATTGTAATCCATTTCAAGAATTGAGGGCAAATTTAATCCTGTTAAATTATATGCGTCAGTTGTTATTAAACGGAAATAATCAGTGCTGTCAGTTAACAAAATCATACCCGAGTTTTTACCAGGTGTTTTTGCACTATCACCACTATTTACATAAATAATTGTATCACCAGGCATCGAAAAAAACTTAGTAAATCTTAAGCCAACACGATCAAAATCTTCAATAAATTTAAACTTAGCGCGAGGGGTATATTTAAAAACTGGTATTATGGTATCAATTTTTTGCGGCTGTGCATCAATGGTAAAGTAGGCGCGAGTTAAAAGTGGGTTGGGCATGCGTTCATAATCCTGACCTGTTTTTAGAATTCCTGCATCAATACCAATTTCCGTACTTCCCTTTTTTTGAATAGGAACAAGAGCAGGCAATCCATAAGACCCTATCGTGCTGCCATTATCATAAACCCAAACATCAACGATTTTAGCTGTAGTATCACCTTGGCTTCCATCAATGGCCGTTTCCAATTTATAGTTAGGGATATACACATATCCAGGTACAATTACCTCGTTATCAAAAACCTTACACTGTGAAAACAGCGTTACAAAAATTATTGCTGTAATGGCGCGATAAATATTTTTCATGTTGAACGTTGAACAAAAGTATTAATTTTTAATCATACTTAAGCTTTTAAGTACAACGGACAAATCCCCTATCCATTATAATCGAACAAGGTACTTGGATACATTTTTTCTATAACTTGATAGGCAATTCGTAAATTTTGATAAGATTGGTGGGTATCTTGGGTCATACGTTGGCGGCTTAAAATACTTAATGCAAAGTACTCTAACTCTAATTTAACAATATCTTGCTTGCGGTTGTTTTTGGGTATAATTTCTTGATGAACCATTTCATTGTCTTCATCCTTTACCAAACGGGTGATTTCAAAATCATTTAACCCCATACCTATACACTCGCCTTTTTGATAGGCCTTTATATAACTACTTTCTCCATTGTTAAAGTTACCACAAATTAAAGTGGCTACACAAGCATTTTCAAATTCAAGTCTAACATTTACAAAATCGGTATAAGAGTTAAAAACGGCAGCACCATTAGCTACAACTTTTTTTACATTAGAGCCAATAATATGAGTAAGCAAATCAATATCACTCAGTATCATGCCAAATATCATAGAATCGTTACTTACACTTAATACTTTATTTTGATAACGCTTTAACTCCACATAATTAGGACGTTTCACCATACGTTTAAATGTTTTTAAATCTGGATGAAACTTATCCTCGTGAAGGATTCTTATATTTACATTGGCTTCAATGGCTAATTCACTTAATTGTTTAGCTTCTCGAATATCTTCACTTAACAAGCCATTTAATAATACATGTTTTGATTTACGAATGGCCTGACTTGCATACCTAAAATGCGTACCAACAGGTGATAGGATATCAATGGCATCAACCTCATCCAACAGTAAATTTAAATCGGTAAAATGCTTTAGGTTATTTTCTTTAGCAAAGGCTTGCGCTATGGCAGGCGAAT
>CANHBJ010000132.1 GCA_947459075.1 Bacteroidota bacterium | reverse complement strand
AGCTCACATTCGGCTAACATGGCATCCATATTATTTCCATCAACCTCAATTAACAAATACGCTTCTACTCCTTCATCAATGGTAAAATTTATATTCAGCATATTAGCCGAAAGTCTGAATCCTTCTGGCTCTATAAACTCGCAAGCACTCGGATTACCACCAGCCATAAAAATGCGATTTACTGCTTCGCATGCTTTTTCAGGTGAAGAGAACGGAGCCAACATTAACAATGTTTGTTGCGGGTGTGGAATAAGTTTTAATACCATTTTAGTAACAATACCCAAGGTACCTTCACTACCAATAAATAAATGTGTAAGGTTATATCCCGTTGAGTATTTAAGTGTATTTGCTCCTGTCCAAATAACTTCTCCAGTAGGCAAAACAACTTCTAAATTCAAAACATAATCACGGGTAGTACCATACTTTAATGCGCGCGGACCACCACTGGCATGTGCAATATTCCCACCTAAAAAACAACTGCCTTTACTAGCAGGATCAGGGGGGTAAAACAAACCCTTTTCTTTAACGGCTTGTTGTAAATTTTCGTTAATCACACCAGGTTCAACCGTTACTTGAAAATTACGTTCATCAATATCAATAATTTGGTCCATTCGGCCCATTGCAATTACTACACCACCATAAATGGGCAAAGCACCACCACTCAATCCAGTGCCAGCTCCGCGCGGTGTGATGGGAAGATTGTTTTCGTAACAAACTTTCACTATAGCAGCAACCTCATCAGTTGTTTTCGGTTTAACAACCACCTCAGGCATATAATACAAATCTTCAGTATAATCTTGCGCATACTCAGCCTTATCCACATCCATAAAAATTACAAACGGTAGACCAACTATTTGCTGAAAGGTTTTTATTTGCGTTTCGGTTACTTTGTTATATTGCATGATTCAAATATAAACGCAGAGGCGCAGAGTACACAGAGTTTTATTAACAAATAACAACTTGGATATTATAGAATATAACAAACTTAGTCAGCATATTATTGGATGCTGTATATCCGTTCATAAGGAACTCGGACCCGGTTTGCTTGAAAGCGTTTATGAAGAATGCTTATCCATTGAATTAAAAAATGCAGGCTTGAATTTCAAAAGACAAGTACATCTTCCTGTATTATATAAAGGAGAGCCAACAAATCAAAACTTCAGACTCGACTATTTAATTGAAGATGAAATAGTTCTTGAACTCAAAGCTATTGAAAATGTACTGCCTATTCACGAAGTCATCCTAGTTACATATTTAAAAATTGCAGATAAAAAATTAGGCCTGTTGGTGAACTTTCATGAAGAAATTTTAACTAAAGGAATAAAACGAAAAGTAAATAATTTAAGATGAAAAAAATACTTATCCTCTGCGCTCTCTGCGCCTCTGCGTTTAACAATATAATCGCACAAGAAATTACATTAGAAGACATTTGGACCAAAGGAACATTTAATGCCAAAGGTGTTGCTGGTTTTAATTCGATGAATGATGGCAGGTTTTATACTGCACAAGATAAGTTTGAGAACATTATTAGGTATGCATTTGCAGATGGAAATATAGTTGATACCATCTTGCGTAAAGCAGATGTAAACCTAAACGGATTTTCCTATTCGTTTAGCAGCAATGAACAAAAAATATTACTTCAAACTAATTTCAAACAAATTTATAGGCACTCATTTGCAGCTAATATTTATGTGTATGATGTTAATACAAAAAATTTAACTCAACCAATTACAGAGTTAGTTATGTTAGCCGATTTTTCTCCAGATGGAAGTAAATTAGCTTATGTTAAAAACAATAATTTATTTGTGTTTGATTTTGCATCAAAAAAAGAAATACAAGTTACTACAGATGGCCAAACCAATAGCATTATTAATGGTGCTACCGATTGGGTTTACGAAGAAGAATTCGCCTTAAGTAAAGGCTTTTACTGGAACAGTAATAGTACGCAATTAGCTTATTATAGGTTTGATGAAAGTGCAGTGCGAGAATTTAATATGCCTATGTATGGTAAACTTTATCCTGAAGATAATAGGTTTAAATATCCTAAAGCTGGTGAATCAAATTCTATTGTAGAAATTTATACTTTTAACTTAAGTTCGGGTACTAAAGTAAAACTTGATATTGGAAAAGAAACCGATATTTATATTCCACGTATACATTGGACTAAAGATGCGAATTTACTTTGCATACAGCGCATGAACAGGCTTCAAAACAAATTGGAATTATTATTGGGAAACACAACCAATGGGGTAACACAATGCATATACACAGAAGAAAATAAATGCTATATCGATGTCCCAGAAATTAACTTTTTAGCAGATGGAAAATCATTCATCATGAACAGCGAAAAAAGTGGTTGGAATCATCTTTATCATTATAACCTCAATGGAAAACTTATTAATCAAATTACCCGTGGCAATTGGGACGTAGATCAGTTTTACGGCATCAACCCAAAAACCAAAACCATATACATCAGTACATCTGAATTAAATACTTCAGAAAGGTATGTATTTATTGTTGGCATTGATGGTAAAAACAAGAAACAACTCACTAATCGTAAAGGCTGGAACAGTGCCACTTTTAATGCCGATTATAGTTATTTCATGTTAAGTAACTCCAGCATAAATAAGCCAAGCTACTATGCATTGTGTAATGCTTCGGGTAAAGAAGTGAGGGTGTTAGAAGATAATAAATTATTGATAAATAAAATGCAACAATACCCTTTGGCTGATGCCGAAATGGTTAATTATACCAATGCTTATGGAGAAAATTTAAATGCATTTATAATTAAACCAAAACAATTTGATGCAACAAAAAAACATCCGGTGTTGATGTATGTATATGGCGGACCTGGTCACCAATTGGCTGTTAACCGCTGGATGGGTAGTAATTACTTTTGGTATCAACTATTGGCGGCAAAAGGTTATATCATTGTTTGTGTTGATGGAAGAGGAACAGGATTTAAAGGTGAGGCATTTAAAAAAGTAACCTACTTACAATTGGGGAAATACGAAATTGAAGACCAAATTTTTGTAGCCAAACAGTTAGGCAAAATGCCTTATGTTGATACTGCTCGAATTGGCATTTGGGGTTGGAGTTTTGGCGGATACATGTCGAGCTTAGGTATTAGTAAAGGGGCTGATTTATTTAAGACCGCCATTGCTGTTGCACCTGTAACCAACTGGAGGTATTACGATAATATATATACCGAACGTTTTATGCGCACACCGCAAGAAAATGGAACCAATTATGATGACAATTCTCCAATTAACCACGTTGAAAAAATAAAAGGTAATTATTTAATTATACATGGCACTGCCGATGACAATGTGCATTTTCAAAATGCAGTAGAAATGGTAAATGCAATGATTAATAAAGGCGTGAAATTCGACAGTGAATTTTATCCGAACAAGAACCACGGTATTGGAGGTGCCAAAACTCGTTTACATTTATACGAGCGTATGACAAGATTTATTTTAGAGAAACTATAATAACATGTTCTGATTAAAAGGTGTTATAAGGTTTGGCATCTTTTAACCTGAGCAATTACACCAAACATTTAAATAATTAAATTTGTATCTTCGGATTATGATTAACAAAGACCAAGTAATACAGACCATTAAGGATTTACCTGATAACTTTTCTACAGAAGAATTGATTCAGAAAATTATTTTGCTGGAAAAAATAGAAACAGGTTTGCAACAATCTGATGCAGGCAAGGTTGTTTCGAGCGATGAAGCAAAAAAGCGTTTGGCTAAATGGTTAGCATAAATTGGACATTAAATGCGCTTGATGATATAGAAAACATTGCTGAATTCATTGCAAAAGATTCTCCTTTATACGCAACGCTCACCGTATCCTCCTTTTTTGATACCGTTGAAATTTTAGTCACCAACCCTAACGTAGGAAGAATTGTACCCGAAATCAACAATTTAAAAATAAGGGAATTAATAAATGGTAGCTATCGAATTATTTACAAAATAATAGACAATAACAGGATCGATATCATCACCATTCATCACGCCAACAGGCTGATATCAAACAACAAAAATTTGAAATTACACGATAAGTAAAATAACATCATATAAATCATGAACCCAAAACTCAAACCGATTGTAGATATTTTATTTATTATAACCACAATTTTCGGAACCATTGTTTTACTTTACTTCGTAATGTTAGGACTAACCATGTTAAACTGAGTTTGCATAAATCAACCATAATTTTATCTTGCATCTTTATAATACTTAAAAAATGAGTCAATCAAATACAGGACATCCAAAAGGTTTATACGTTCTATTCATCACAGAAATGTGGGAACGTTTTAGTTATTATGGCATGAGAGCCATTTTTGTGCTCTTTATGGCAAAAGCTTTATTGTTTGATAAAGCACTTGGTTCTCAAATTTACGGAAGCTACACAGGCTTGGTTTATTTAACACCGCTACTTGGTGGATACATGGCCGATAGATACTGGGGAAATAGAAAATCTATCATTATTGGTGGAATTTTAATGGCCATCGGACAATTTTTTATGTTTATAGCTGGCAGTTTTTTTCAAGAAGCATTTGCACCTATGATCATGTTTGTTGGTCTTGGTTTTTTAATTTTTGGTAACGGATTTTTTAAGCCAAACATTTCAACAATGGTTGGACAACTTTATCCTGAAGGTGATAAACGTGTGGACTCTGCTTTTACCATTTTTTATATGGGGATTAACCTTGGTGCATTTATTGCTCCTTTGTTATGTGGCTATTTAGGTGACACCGGAAGCCCAGAAGATTTTAAGTGGGGCTTTCTTGCTGCCTGCCTAGGTATGGTATTAAGTGTAATTCTATTCGTATCACTAAAAAACAAATACATTGTTACACCTGAGGGCGAACAAATTGGTGTTAAACCAAACGTTAGCAGAAACGATGAAGATACAACAATAGGAGAAAAGAAGCCGTTTAACCCAAAACAACTTTACACTTGGAGTGCTATTTTTACAGCATTGTTTGTGTTATTCTTTTTTGTATTTGATTTAGATTTAATTGGTACAATTATTTTTGCTTTAACCATAGTTGCGCCAGGTTTTATTATATCCGATGACAGTTTAACTAAAGTAGAAAAAGATAAAATATGGGTAATTTACATTGCTGCATTTTTCGTTATTTTCTTTTGGGCTGCATTTGAACAAGCAGGTGCTTCATTAACATACTTTGCAGAAGAACAAACAGACCGTAATTTGTTTGGTGCTATTGTTCCTGCATCGTATTTCCAAAGTATTAATGCAGTTGCTATTGTAATATTTGCCCCTATTTTTGTTTGGATTTGGGGTGGATTAGGCAAAAGGAATCTTGAACCAGCATCTCCATTTAAACAAGCATTGGGATTGTTTTTATTGGCCATAGGTTACTTAGTAATTGCATTTGGTGTTAAAGGTATCGACCCAAGTACAAAAGTTTCAATGGGCTGGTTAGTGAGTTTATACACCATCCATACTTTTGGTGAATTATGTTTATCGCCTATAGGTTTATCAATGGTAAATAAATTATCACCTGCGCGATTGGCCTCTTTGTTGATGGGCGTTTGGTTTTTATCAACTGCATCTGCCAATAAGTTTGCCGGAACGTTAAGCTCATTATACCCTGAAGAAGTAAAAATTGAAAAGTCGTTTAGTAACGATACGGATGTAAAAAACATTGAACAACTTGCCTCTTTTATGATTGATAGTAACGTTTGGAGTGCAGACCCTAAGGCTAATTCAGCCTTAACACTTGCTAAATTAAACACCACTAAATCATCAACCGGGTCAGACAGTATTCTTGGGTTTGAATCAACAAATAATAAAGCCGAGGTAAGTAATTTCCATTTAAAGTTAATTAAAATGGCCAATGGCAATTTTGATCGTGCAGTTTTAGTTGATGATGGAAGTAAATTAATTACACAAGAAATTACCGAAAAGGTAATTGACAAAGTTCCTGTTAAATCAACCAAAATTCAAATCTGGAACTTAGCACCTGAAAAACCATCATTCTTAGGAGTGCAAATTAAAAACCTTTACGACTTCTTCATGGTGTTTGTATTTATGGCAGGAGCCTCGTCAGTCATTTTATTTTTCTTAAGTAAAAAGTTATTGAAAATGATGCACGGAGTACAATAAATAAACGTATTGTTTTATATGGTGAAGAGGCTGTCTCAAAAAGACAGCCTCTTTTTTGTGCCCATGCGAAACTCAAATGACCTGTATTTAGTAATCCCTATATTGCAATTTTACATAACACATTACCTTAATTGTCATTTAATTTTTGAGTATATAAAATTTACTCGAAAATATGCTGGGTGAACAGGATTTCATATTTCATATTTGATATTCGAATTTTCCACTATATTAGCACCCATGTCAGCAACAACTACAAGCAAACATCCAAGGGGATTACCTTTTTTGTTCTTTACTGAAATGTGGGAACGCTTCGGGTATTATTTAATGTTAGGTATATTCTTTTTATACATGACCGACATTGACAAAGGGGGTTTGGCATTAGAGAAAAAAGAAGCCTCAGATATTTTTGGAACTTACATTGCATTGGTATTTATTACCCCGTTTGTTGGTGGTTTATTAGCTGATCGGGTCTTGGGGTATCGACTATCAATCTCGCTTGGTGGTATTCTTATGGGATTAGGTTACATGTGCTTGGCCATTCCAGGCGAAACCACATTCTACATAGCTTTAGGATTAATGATTATTGGTAATGGTTTTTTCAAACCAAATATATCTACCCTACTAGGTAATTTATACAACGAGCCTCAATACAAATCAAATAAAGATGCTGGGTATAATATCTTTTATATGGGTATTAATATTGGTGCATTTATTTGTAACTTTTTTGCTGCTTACTTGCGCAATAATTTTGGTTGGGGTTATGCATTTTTTGCCGCAGGAGTTGGTATGTTCATAGGTATTATAATTT
>CANHBJ010000131.1 GCA_947459075.1 Bacteroidota bacterium | reverse complement strand
GTTTATACTTTTGATGGTTTTTGGCTACACGGTTTAATTTGGTGCATTTTACCAAGTATATTTTGGGTTGCAATAAGTTTGAGTGTAATTGGTGTAAAGGGGGAGTAAATTTGGTTAGCGTTCTGATAAGCTACACTTTTAAGTAAAGTATTATAGTTAAATCAACCTTCATGCAATTAACTTAATGTAAAAAACTCTTCTTTTTCGGTTGTATGATTTCTAATTACACCCGCACTAACCAAATTAATGAGCATTTTTTGTGCCCTCCATCTAGATATGTTTAACAATTTGCACAGTTGTTTTACCGTTATTTTATTGTTTTTACTTAGGTATTGCATCAGGCCTTCTTCATGTTTACTGTATTTAATTAAAGTGTCTTTTGGGTTTGTGGCCCGTTTTAATACATCAACAACCACCTTGCTGGCTAACAAACTTTTGTCTTTAACCCTAATATGCACCCACCATTTACCTTGTTCATCTTTTGCATAATAGGGTTTATTGTTTCCTTCAGGTATTATACATTCTATAATTGTTTTATTACCAAATTCCCACTCAATTAATTCTAATTCTATTTCGGGTTTACAAAAAAAGTGAGCAGCCAAATCAAGCATATACTTTTCGTCTTCACTGCGCACTCCGCTTACCGTGCCATTATCATTCACTCCAATCAATAGTGTGCCACCTTTGTGGTTTGCAAACGAACTCATGGTTTTTGCAATTTTACTCGCACTAGAGATTGTTTTCTTAAAGTCGAGGGTATCGCTCTCGCCTTTAGCAATTAGGTGTTGAATATGATTTAATGCCATGTTTACTTTAGCAAACTATACATTATAACATATTTACCCAAGCGTTGTTTCATTGTATCCAATTAATCAATCCATTATTAGTTTGTTAATAAAACTCAAACATTAATTTAGTAATAAAAGGTTTGTTTTATTACTAGGTAAAATCAATATTTGTGGCACTTAAAAACCGTATTAAACAATGACACAACCAATAAAAATCTCAGTAGCGAAAGGCGATGGAATCGGTCCGGAAATTATGGACGCTGTATTACGTATTTTTGATGCTGCAAAAGTTACGCTCGATTATGAGTTTATTGAAATGGGTAAAACCTATTTCGAGCAAGGTTTTGGCACTGGTATGACGCCTGCTGCAAAAGAAAGTTTAGAGCATAATGGTATATTGTTTAAGGGCCCTATGGAAACGCCAAAGGGCAAGGGAATGAAAAGTATAAATGTAACTGCACGTAAAACATGGAGTACTTATGCTAATCGCAGGCATTTTCAAAGTTTACCAGGTGTTGAAACTGTATTTAGTCGTGCGGGTATTCCTATTGATATTACCATTGTGCGTGAAAATATTGAGGGTACATATGGCGGTATTGAGCATTTAAATACAAACGATGTGGCCATTTGCCGCAGAATCATCTCAAGACCTGGTTCTGAGCAAGTAATTCGTTTTGCTTTTGAGATGGCACGTAAAGAAGGTTTCTCAAAAGTTACGTGTGCGCACAAAGCCAATATTATGAAACTTACCGATGGGTTGTTTTTGGAAACATTCCAACGCGTTGCTCAAGAGTATCCAGAAATTAATTCAAACGATATTATTGTTGATGATTTGGCGATGAGATTGGTTGCTCGTCCGCAAGAGTTTGAAGTGGTAGTGCTTACCAATTTGCAAGGCGACATTATGAGCGATTTGTGTGCGGGTTTGGTTGGTGGATTAGGTTTTGCACCATCGGCTAATGTTGGCGATAACATTTCAATTTTTGAAGCTGTACACGGTACTGCTCCAGATATTACAGGAAAAGGAATTGCAAATCCAACATCTCTTTTGTTAAGCGGTTTGATGATGTTACGTTATTTGGGATTTGTTAAACAAGCTGCTGATATCGAAAATGCTTTGCGTTACACGCTTGAGCAAGGTGTACACACTGGAGATTTTGGTGATAAATCTATTCCATCATTAGGAACAGAAGCATTTGCTTCTGCCATAATTGCAAACTTGGGTCAAAAACCACAATTATCTAAGCCTCGCGAAGCAGTAGAAGGTGTGGCTTTATTTACCAAGCCAGTTGCTCCATTAAAACAAAAAATGATGAAAGCTCCCGATAACTCTGTAAAGAAAATCGTTGGAGTTGATTTCTTTATTGAGTCAGAATTGTTAGGTAACGAAATTGCAGATAAAATTCAACCGCACTTGGCCTCAAATCAAAAATTAATTATGATTAGTAACCGTGGTACCATGGTATGGCCTTCAGGCTCTGTTTTTACCGAATGTGTTGATCATTATCGCGTTAGGGTAGAAGGTGAAATGTCTCAACCTGAAATTTTTGATTTGTTATCTAAATTATCTAGTCAGTTTTATATTCCTTCGCATGAAGTATTAAGAAACTATGACGACCGCGCTGGCTTCTCATTAGCTCAAGGTCAATAAAACCAATTAATTTAAGAATATTAAAAAGCTGATTCGCATGCGAATCGGCTTTTTTTAATGATAAATAAACTGTAAAATTTATTTTTTTTATAAAAAATGAATAGTTTCACGGCACATTAATTTCACCCACAAAATGAAAAACTACTTACTACTCACTTTTGTCTCTTTAATGTTGGCTTCCTGTTCGCAACAACAGTTTGCATTTAGAAAAAAAATTGCTGTTAACCACACCGATAAGGTTACAGTAAAAACGCAACCCCATAATACCAATGATAATTCCATTGATCATACCACTAATGTTGAGGCCAGTGAGCAAATAACCTATAATGAGCCTCATTCATTTATAGCCCAGCAAGAGGAATTAGCCCCAACAAACATATCTGTTTTACCGGACGATAGTATCAGAAAAAAGTACAAGTTTGATGATGAAATTAAAACTACAGATAGGAATTCATCACCAAATTCGTTGAATGATAATACTTCAGCACCTAATGCCGCTTCTGAAAAATCACTTTCTACTTATGCAATACTTGGTTTTGCCTTTGGATTGAGTTCTTTATTTTTATATTTCACCGCAATTCCTGGTTTAATCTTTAGCATCTTGGCATTAAAGACAAAAAACAAAGGTTCTTTCGCATTTGCTATTTTAGGTTTGCTACTTAGTTTAGTTTGGCCTATAGTTATAACCATAATAATTATTACATGGGGTAACTAAAATATTGATTTGAGTATCTAATTAACATTGATTTATATCGTTAATATGATACTATTAATAGCTTATAGCTTTCGTAAAATAATTTAACTAAATTAGGTAGTTGAAAAAAACAAATTATCATCATGAAAAATAGTTTCCAGTTATTAACAGTAATTGTTTTACTGTCCTCATGTTCGCAACAACAGTTTGCATTTAGAAAAAAAATTACTGTTAACCACACCGATAAGGTTACAGTAAAAACGCAACCCCATAATACCAATGATAATTCCATTGATCATACCTCTAATGTTGAGGCCAGTGAGCAAATAACCTATAATGAGCCTCATTCATTTATAGCCCAGCAAGAGGAATTAGCCCCAACAAACGTATCTGTTTTGCCAGACGATACCATTAGAAAAAAGTACAAATTTGATGAGGAGAAAAAGCCGAACAACTCAAATTCCCAAAATAATGATTACGAACCAGATAGTAAGGCCGATAAAGACGCCTTTATAGGTTTTATACTTGGACTTGCAGGGTTAATCATTGTTCCATTAGCAGCTATTCCCGGTTTAATTTACAGTATACGCGGTTTAAAATCATACAAACGAAAGGGCTTTGCAATCGCAGGGTTAATTATCAATGTATTGGCTATTTTAATTTTACTGTTTTTCTTTCTTATAATTATAACCTTTATGTTAAGCTTTTAAATTTAAAGCTGTGAGTGCTTTTCAAAAGTCGAATTAAAGCAGTTAAGGGGAATTATATTCATTAAAATTAACTGCAATTATTTACTTTCGCTTGTATGAATAGTGAGTTGAGAAATATTGCCGTGTTAGGTGGAGGTAGTTGGGGAACAGCTATTGTTAAAATGCTTACCGAACAACTTAGAAACAATACGGGCAAAATAAATAAACTGCAATGGTGGTTGCGTAAACAAGAAACAGTTGATTATGTAATTACCAATCGCCATAACCCAAGTTATATTAGTTCGGTTGAAATACACCCGGAGTTGGTTGAAGTAACCAGCGATATTAAACATGTAGTCAACACAGCAGATATCATGGTGTTGGCTGTGCCATCAGCTTTTTTAAAAGATGCCTTAAGCACACTTACACCCAAAGATTTTGAAGGTAAGTTTATTGTATCGGCTATTAAAGGTTTGTTGCCACATAGCAAACAAATTGTAGCCGATTTTATGATGAACGATTTCAATGTTCCTCACGAAAACCTTCTGGTTATTTCAGGTCCGTGTCATGCTGAAGAAGTTGCTGCCGAAAAGTTATCCTATTTAACTATTGCCGGAAAAAACAAAGCAGTAACAAGTTACTTTGCATCATTGTTGGCTTGCCGTTATATACGCACCATTATTTCCGAAGATTTAACCGGAACAGAATATGGATCGGTTTTAAAAAATATATATGCTGTAGCCAGTGGTATATGCCATGGAGTAGGGTATGGTGATAATTTTCAGGCGGTATTAATTAGTAATGCCATTAGAGAGATGGAAGCCTTTTTATATAAAGTGCATGCCCATCCACGCGAAATAAACCACTCGGCTTATTTGGGCGATTTGTTGGTAACAGCCTATTCGCAGCATAGCCGTAACCGCACATTTGGTAATATGTTGGGCAAGGGTTATTCGGTTAAATCAGCCCAATTAGAAATGAACATGATTGCCGAAGGTTATTATGCTACCAAGAGCATGTTTGAGTTAAATGCCGAGCAATTACATATTGATATGCCGATTGCAGAAGCGGTGTATAATATCATTTATAAAAACATGCCCGCAAAAGCAGAGATAGAAAAGTTAAGTGCCAAATTAATTTAACGCATTATGCCAAATCAAGTAGAAGAATTTAATGCATACCGAGCCAAAATGAATGAGAAAATTTTGGCACAAGATAACTTGGTATTAAAACGTTTGTTTAACCTCGATACCAATACCTACGAGGAAGGTGCGCTATCAACCCAAACCAAAGAAATGTTGGGTCTAGTGGCCAGCATGGTTTTGCGTTGTGATGATTGTATTAAATACCACTTGGGTAAATGCAAAGAGCAAGGTGTAACCACGGCACAGGTATATGAGATTTTTGCAGTAGCTAATATTGTTGGTGGAACCATTGTTATACCCCATACCCGAAGGGCTGCGGAGTATTGGGAAGAATTGGAAAGGATATAAATTCCCTACTCGTTACTCACTTTCTTTTTCATTTTTATTCCAGTTCTCGTATTTTAACGAGTCAAGAAATTCGGTATAAGTTTTTATAGGTATTTCTATAATATTCACTTCTGCCATTAACATCAAATGAACTAAATTACACTTTAACAGTTTGCAAATGTTTAGAAGTAAAAGGATATCTAAAGTGTTGTATTCGCCCCTTTCTATTTTAGCATACGCCCCTCTATCGTTATATCCAAGTTTATGAGCCATATATTCTTGTGTAAGGTTCTTGCTTTCTCTCAATAACTTAATGGCTTTACCAATATTATTGTATATTATAATATTATTTTCGTTAAAGGGCATGGTTAACTTAATGATTTATACATTTCAAACATACAATAATTAATAATCAAATATGTTATCGATTATACATTATAGGGTCTTAATAAGACCCAGAAATAATTTTTGACTATCACCAATCAAACTATTTTCGTTTAAACTAATAATCATTATTTAAACATTTATGAATAGTCTATTAAAAACAAGCATCATTTGCTTAACAATGGTTTTAACCAGTTTTAACACTTTTGCCCAACTAAAAGTAGTAACCCAAAACAAAGTAGTAATTGGCTGCTCTTGGTGCACTACATCAAACGAAAATTTATCAGTTATTGGCGATTCCTATTTTATACAAAGCCCCGCACAAAGTGGTATATCTATTAAAAGTACCAATTGGAATGGTACATTTAATACCATGGGAATAATACCACAATGGGGTAACTCATCTGTATTAGGAGAAACCGGTGTGTCATACTTTGCAATTCACGGAACTAATATTTATTACCAAAATTTAATTAGTATTAGCGATAGGAAATTTAAAACCAACATAAATAAAATAGCCAGCCAAAGTGCTTTACAAATGGTTTTAAAGTTAAATGGTTATACCTACGATTTTACAGCAGATGCTTATCCAAATACACCTAAAGAAATGTTACCGGTTTTATTAGAAGGTGGTAAGAACCAAATAGGATTAATAGCGCAAGAAGTAAAAGAAGTGCTTCCTGAACTTGTAAAAACAAATGAAAAAACGGGTGATTTAAGTGTTAATTATATTGGATTAATTCCGGTATTGTTGGAAAGCATTAAGGAACAGCAATTGCAGATTGAAGAGTTAAAAAAGCAAATTGCAGAACTTAAAAAACCATGAAACTAAATTTAATAGGCCTTATATTGGTATGGTTTCTAGTATTAGGCAGTTGCAAAGACGATTGCGAAAATCCTTGCAATAAGGATTGTGAAACTTATAACCCTTGTGAGTGTGAGACCCCACTTAAAGCAGATTTTGTGATGGAAGAAAAGGTTTGGGACAGGTGGTTTGAAATTGGAAGTCCTTTAGATGGAGTTACGTCCATAAGATATACAGTTACCACACCAAAGTACGACAGCTGTTTGTGGATTTTGGGTACTGAAACATTGAGGGTAGCTCAGTTTTCAAGACGAGGGTATCCGGATAAAAGCACCATTAAGCCAATGCTTATTGTTTATAAAAGTGTTGATGCAAGGTGTGCAGGTAAATTAAAAACAGTTGATACTTTGGTGCGTTCATTTGTAACAGCCGATCCACCATTATTGAACGAAGAGAAGCAATGGCCTGTTTTT
>CANHBJ010000130.1 GCA_947459075.1 Bacteroidota bacterium | reverse complement strand
GAGAAGTGGGACATCTCCCGCTTTAAACTAAGGAGAGGCGCAAAGTGCAGAGTCTCGAAACGATTTTATTCATAAGATGAAAATATGTTTAAAGGAGTTAAGGGAAACGGGTATTTGTTTGAAAATTATTATTAGAAAACCAGTTATGAAAATTTTAGTCCTAGCAGAAAAAGCATTTGCCGAATCAAACGAGTTGGCTGCAATTTTCAATAAAAGTATTGATACCGCAAGTAAAAACAAAGAAAGTAAGTAATGCAAAAACTTCATCATTCATTATTCAAAATTCGATATTCATAATTTAAATACTCATGCAAGCACACATATTACAAATTAGTTACCTAATCGCATCGGTAACATTTATATTAGGACTAAAATTTTTAGGTAATCCGGCAACTGCGCGAAAGGGCAATTTAATTGCTGCATTTGGTATGGGATTGGCCATTTTTGCAACCATATTTTTATACACAGATTCAGTTGGAAATCATTTAAGAAACTTACCTTTTATTTTTGCCGGTTTATTGGTAGGTACAATTGTGGGTTGGCTAGCAGCTAAAAAGGTGCAAATGACAGCTATGCCCGAAATGGTGAGTTTGTTTAATGGAATGGGTGGAGCCTGTGCCATGCTTATTTCCATTATAGAATTTCAACACATTACGCAGAGCGTAAATCAAACAACCGTTGCAGTAGGTGAGTTAGCTACTATTATTATTGGAATGATAATTGGTTCTGTTTCTTTTGCAGGAAGTATAATTGCTTGGGGTAAATTAAGCGGTAAAGTAAAAGACAAATCATTCGGATTTCAGCAATTTATTAATATTGGTTTGCTAGTGGTAATTTTGGTATTAGCAGCAATGGCCGTTATAAATACGGATGCTCAAATGTTTTATGCTGTTTTAGTCTTGTCATTGTTATATGGTATTTTGTTTGTGTTGCCTATTGGTGGTGCAGATATGCCTGTGGTAATTTCTTTACTTAATTCGTTTACCGGAGTAGCAGCTGCTTGTGGTGGTTTCTTATATGATAATAAAGTCATGTTGGTAGGAGGGATTTTAGTGGGAAGTGCTGGCACCCTATTAACTGTAGTAATGTGTAAAGCCATGAACCGCTCTTTGTTAAATGTATTGATAGGTAACTTTGGTGGTGGATCTACTGGAGATGCAGCATCATCAGCAAGTTTTGAAGGTACGATAAAAGAAGTTACAGCAAGTGATACCGCTATATTAATGAAATATGCTAAAAAAGTAATTATTGTACCGGGCTACGGATTGGCTGTAGCACAAGCACAACATGTGGTGCATGAATTGGAAGAGTTGCTTGAGAAAGAAGGTGTGGAAGTGAAGTATGCCATTCATCCAGTTGCAGGACGTATGCCAGGCCATATGAATGTTTTGTTGGCAGAGAGTAATGTGAGTTACGATAAATTAGTAGAAATGGAGGAGATTAATCCAGAGTTTACAACTACTGATGTGGTATTGGTAGTTGGGGCTAATGATGTGGTAAATCCTGCTGCTAAAACAGATCCAAACTCGCCCATTTATGGTATGCCAATTTTAGATGTAGAAAATGCAACCAATGTTATTGTAAACAAACGAAGCATGAAAGCTGGCTATGCTGGTATTGAAAATGAACTTTTCTATAAACCTAAAACCAGTATGCTCTTTGGCGATGCTAAAAAAGCATTAACGCAATTGGTAAGTGAAATAAAAAACTTAGGGTAATTCGCAATTAAAAAATTATAAGACACCGCCTTGAGGAAACTTAAGGCGGTTTTTTATTTTAATACGTTTTAAATTAAATTATAAATGTAAATGGGAGTCAATTTATATCATCGTGACTTATAAAATTGAGAATAGTTACTTACCGTAACGTATGGTATATTTAATCATGTTCATACTTCTTTGGCTATTTCTGTATGCATCATAAAAATAAAAAATATCGTTTTTATTGGCCCACTTAACCGTTTTATATTTAGTACTAGTTATCGTATAATCAAATAAAATAGCCCTAACATTGTTACGCTTATATGTTTTCCAAAAACTAGTTGGTCCACCCGCACCAAAAGTATACACGCCAGAAGTGGCAAACGAATCCATATTAATTTTAATCACAGTTATAAAATCAGGGGTATCTTTATAATTAAAGGTATAGCCCATTCGCTCAAATTCTGTTTTACAGGTATTTTTTAACTTGGCATCAAAATCGAGATTAAAAATATAAGGCACTTTGTTTTCTATGTATACTTCCATGCTCTGGTAAGTCTTATTTCCGGCACGCACTTTATTACGTTGCCAATACAAGCGCTGGCAGCCGCTTAACGTTATAAGTATAATTGCTGTTAATAAAATAGCGTTTTTTGTGCTCATCTTTGATGTGTTAAATCTAATAAAATTAACTTATTTATGTATGATTGTGCAGTAGAAATTTATAATAACTTATTTTATTAAAAAGTAATGATTGTTTCGTTAATAGTTGCAGCCGATGAACATAACGGTATCGGATTAGATAATAAATTATTGTGTTATTTGCCTGCCGATTTAAAATATTTTAAACAGGTAACAAGCGGCCATTGTATTGTAATGGGACGTAATACTTATGAGAGTATAGGTAGGCCATTACCTAACAGGACAAACATTGTAGTAACCCGAAATAAGGCTTTAATAATAGATGGATGCGTAGTGGTGAATTCGCTACATGATGCTGTTGATTATGCAAGAAAGCATAACGAAACAGAATTAATGATAACTGGCGGAGGTACTATTTATGCTGATGCCGTGAATTGGTGTGATAAGATTTATCTTACAAGAATTCATCATACCTTTAATGCAGATACTTTTTTTCCTGAGGTAAAAACTTTAGGATTTCGACTTACTTCATCAGAAAAGTTTTTAGCTGATGAAAAGCATGCTTACGATTATACCTTTGAAGTGTGGGAGCGCTAATTTAAATTGGGTGTTATAATTAATGCATGCAGATTTTATTGTAATATTCTTGTTTTATTTTAGTTTCTTGTAACTACCTAATGCTAGGATTTATATTTCATTTTGTTATTTGCTTATTGATTTATTACAATATACAAATCAACTTGCTTTAAACATACTTATAAATAGATGATTAAAACAATTTTTTTGATGTTGTGTTTTAGAAAATAACATATTTTATATTATGAAGTTAATTGTCCGTATATTATCATTATTCGTTATTGCCTCACCTATACAAGCTCAATCCATTAATAATTATTTTTTTAGCTCATTAAATGGAACATTTTCATATTTACCATTAACTGCTACATCCCCCGCATTGTCAAGTGGTACTTTAAATGAAGGTCTTTATTCATCTATTCCATTAGGTTTTGATTTTTTTTATTTAGGAAGAAAAATAAATACTGTTCAAACAAGTACAAATGGTTGGATGGTTCTTGGTACAAACCAATCAACTGTTTCAGTTGCCGCAAATAATTTAACCTCTTTTTCATTGCCTAATGATTTATTGGCTCCTCTTTGGGATGACTTAGATATGGCAAGTGGTTCATTTCGTTATCAAACCATAGGTGTTGCTCCTAATAGAATTTTTACTGCAGAATGGCGCAATGTGGAGTGGAACTGGAATTCGAATTCAGCTGTTATCTCCTTTCAGGTAAAATTATTTGAAACAAGTGGTATTATTCAATTTGAATATGCACAAGAACCAGGGGTTGTATCGGGTGCAAGCGCAACCATTGGTATTAGAGGATTAGATTTTACAAGTACTAATGCTTTCATATCTTTAACTTCTGCTTCAACAAATCCAACATCCAGCACCTCTAATTCAACAAACACCATCAATACAAAACCTGCAACAGGCCAAATTTATAGGTTTTCAAATAATACAGTTAATGCCCCATTAAATTTTAATTCAAATTCAAGAACTATTAATAGTATGAATCTAACTTGGGCTGATAATTCATTAAATGAAACTGGCTTCGTTATATATAAATCTATTGATAATGTAAATTTTGTTTATGATGGCATTACATCTAATAATACTACTAGCTATAGTATATCTAATTTAGTTAGTGGAACTACCTATTTTTATAGAATATATGCCATTAATGAAGGTAGATTAAGTAGCCCATTAAGCGGTTCTGCATCTACTCTATTAGGAACTATTGGTGGTACTATAAATATTCCTGGAAACTATTCATCTATTACTGCAGCTATAAATGCACTTAGAACATCAGGTATGTCAAGCTCTGTAATTATACAACTTAATACCAATTATAATAATGCTTTTGAAACATACCCAATTAATGTTTCAGGTTTAGGAACATCTTTAAATAGAACACTCACAATTAGGCCTGCTGCTAATGTAACCTCACTGGTATTATTAGCACCAACTAATAATTCTGTATTTGCTATTTCAAATACCAGTAATTTTATAATTGATGGTAGGCCAGGAGGTCAAGGCACTAATAGGGCGCTCACAATGCTTTGCAACAATGGTGTTAATACAGTGGCTTTTGCAGATGATTGTTCAAACGATACCATTCGATTTTGTAGAATTGGACTAAATGATAATGGAAATGGTTTTTTCCCTTTTTCGAGTAACATTACTTTTTACTCAAGTGTAGGATTTGTTGGTGGTAGCAATAACAATTCAATTGTAAACAATGAAATATATGGTATTAATCCACCTTCTTCACTAATAACATTTTCGAATTTTGGCTCGGTGGTTAGTCATAGTAACACTATTAGTAATAATATTATGTATGATTTTGCTGGTTTAAGCAGGTTTTTTGGTGGATCAAATGGCGCAATAACTATTGAAGGAGCATTTACAGATTTTACGATTAACAACAACAGTATTTATGAAACACAATCCGTTTCGTCAAATTCATTTTCGAATCCTTTTATTCTAAGTGGAATTCGAATTTCATCTAATATAACTTCATCATTTATAATTAATAATAATATAATAGGAGGCAGTAACCCACAAGCGACTGGAAACCCATGGGAACTTGGTCCGGTAAGTGAATTTAATGGAATTATTCCAATAGATATTTCAATACTTGGTACAACTAATTTTAGTATAGCTAATAACACCATCAGAAACTACTTCATAGGTTCGTCTGCATTGTTTTCTTCCTACCCGGGATTTTGTGGAATACGTTTTACAAGTCAATTTAAGGCTACTGGAGTTAACATATCAAATAACGTCATTGGGCGCGATACAGGTAATTCGAGTATTAATATTATCAACGAAGGACCATCAACAATGCTAATTGCAGGTATATTAATTGATGCACCAGATACCTCAAATATTGTATGTAATGCCAACCAAATAGGTAGTTATAATATGTCTGGACCATCAAGTAACAATGGTTTTCAGTTCTTAGGTATCTCCATGCAAAGTTCTGGAGTTATAAGTAATAATATCATTGGAAGTTTAACCACTAACAACAGTATTTTAGCATCAAACACAGCATCATCAAGTCAGCAAACGCTTATTGGCATATCTAATTATTTATTTCCGGGGTTTGTTTCAAGAAATGAACTCATTAACATAACAGGTAATACCATAAGCGGGTTGAGAAATAATTTTAACGTTCCTTCTGCAATTGATAGGATGGTGGGTATAGATTTGTTGGAAACACGTGGATCAACTATTTCCTTTAATAATATACAGCAGTTAACTGTTTTATCCTCATCATTATCTACTAATTTTTATCCAATCAAAGCAATTCAAATTTCAAACTTAAATTTTCCAAGCCTTACCAATACCACAATTAATCGCAACACCATTTCAACATTTAGTAATTTATCGCCAACTGGAGCAGCCAATGTTGCCGGAATAATTATCAATAGTATTTCGCCAAGTTTATTTGACATTTCGAGAAATTTTGTTCACTCATTTCAAGTAACAACCTCTAGTTCTAATACACAAATGGGCGGTATTATTTTACAAGAAGGCGATGCTCAGCTAACCAATAACATGATTCGTTTAGGGATTAATAGTTTAGGATTGCCAATTACTTCGCCAATTAATATTAGTGGAGTTGAAATAAACTCATCTGATAATACTACTTTATGGCATAACTCCATTTTTATTGGTGGAACTTTAATAAATAGCACTTCTAGCACTTATGCTGTGAAACGAAATGGCAATGGAAGTTTAACTTCCATCAATAATATTTTAGTGAATCAAAGAAGTTTTACAAATGGTAACGTAAAACGAAACTTTGCTTTGGGGTTAGCTTCGCCTAATTTATTTAATTCAAATCATAATTGTTATTTTAGACTTGGCAATGGTAGTGCTTTGGCTGAAGTTGGTAATACGGTGTACGACTCGCTCTCTCTTTTTAGAAATGTTACCAGTACCGATGCCGTTAGTGGTATTGTTAATCCAAATTTTATTAATCCTAATGGAAATGCTCAAACTTTAGATTTACATGTTTTTGGTGTAACACCTATTGAGTCTAATGGAACCCCAATAGCTGCTGTAACAATTGATTTTGATGGCCAAATACGCAGTGGTTTAAGCCCAGTAGATATAGGTGCAGATGCTGGTTTGTTTACATCATCAATTTTGCCAGTAAAATGGAACTCCTTTGATGTGAAAAAACTATCTGAAAATCGTGCAAATATTCAGTTTACTGTTGCTTCGCAAATCAACAATAAATACTTTTTGATTGAACGCTCATTAGACGGTGAAAATTTTACTGCTGTGAAACAAATTGAAGGGGCTTTGAATACTAATGTTGTTATGGCTTATAATTACCAAGATGACATTAGCTTAATTACTGTTGGTTATATTTATTATAGAATAGTACAAGTTGATATAGATGGAAGGTTTAGCACAACTGATATAAGGAGTATTGTTAAAAATAACGACTTTGATATAGCTGATAATATCAAAGTTATGCCTAATCCATTTTCTGATCGTTTTAGTTTGACTTATCCAGCCTCAGCAGAGGAAGGTGAAATGGTATTATATGATATGGAGGGAAGAATTCTGAAGTTATTTAAAACAGAAAAAGAAGG
>CANHBJ010000129.1 GCA_947459075.1 Bacteroidota bacterium | reverse complement strand
CTTATTGGCTGATGTACGCGAAAAAATGTTGACTTCTGTTTTGGTTAATATTAAAACGGAAAAGGTGCAACAACAGTTTGTGCAAGAGTTTTTTCAATTGCTCGACCACAGCAAAGGTAATGCCCTGCTTAAGTTGAATATTATTGATGAAAAACAAAAGATAGTGGTATTGGCAGCCTCGCGCAGGTTTAAAATTAATTTTGATAACGATACCATGAAACGTTTTGATGAGTTGGAATTGGACTATAAAATTAATGCATAGCCTATTTAATAATATAAACTTATTACCAAAATAACTGCCAAAATGTAAATACTTTAAACTTTGGAATTATTATTGAATATTGCAGTTGAAAATAACAATAACATAAACACATAAAATTATGGCATTAGAAATAACAGACAGCAACTTTGAAGAGTTGGTATTAAAAAGCGACAAACCTGTATTGGTAGATTTTTGGGCAGAATGGTGTGGCCCATGCCGCATGGTTGGTCCGGTTGTAGAAGAAATTGCTAAAGAATACGAAGGCAAAGCAATAGTTGGTAAATTAAACGTTGATCACAACCCTAAAATAGCTACAGAGTTTGGTATAATGAGCATTCCTGCTTTGTTGTTCTTTAAAAACGGACAAGTAGTAGACAAACAAGTTGGTGCAGTACCAAAACATGTTTTAGTAAATAAATTAGAAGGCCAAATGGCTTAATCCCTTTAGGTATTAAAATACAAAACGCCCCGAACATGCTGTTCGGGGCGTTTTGTTTATTAGTTATTCGTTGTCGTCTAACTCTTTAATGGCATCATCCAACATTTGGTTAATGTAGGCTTTATCTTTATCGCTTAACGAAGTACGTGTATTGGCAATCTCTTTTAGTTTTTTATACACGATACGTTTGCGTGCCTCAATGGCAACCCAAGTTACATAGTTTTTGTTGGTGTTATTTTGAAATACTTTTTGTTCAATCAATTGTACTTCAACCAAAGTTTGGTTGGTTACTTCACGTGTAAGTTGTTGGAAACGCTCATTAAAATCGCCCATGTTATCACCAACTACACGTTCGCCTTTGTAGTTTTCGCTTACGTTTTTTAATTGTGTTTGAACCGATGCTGCCAAGCGTTGTTTCGCACTTAGCATGGCCTTGTCTTTGCTAGTTTCTAAATTCATGCTTTCGCCACTTGCCACAGCCTTAAACCAACGTTTATTTCCTTCGTATTTGTTCCCGCTGAACGGAGTTTTAACTTCGCTCATGCCCTCGATTTTTGTTTTACATGCGGTAAAAATTGAGGTAATCACCAAAGCTGCTAATAAGTATTTTTTCATAATGGTAAAAGTTTTCAAGTTGTACCTAAATTTCGTGCCAAAAAATGAGCCACTAGTTTTCGTACATGTCATGTTCTTGTTCCAAAGTTTGTTGTTTTAGTTTTCCGGCCTCAATTAAAGCATCTAAACCCTTACGTTTTATTTCAGGGTCGTCCATAATAAATATATCGTATGGGTTACTTTCTTTAATGATAAAGCTACTGAAGTTGCGTTGTTCAAACCAATCATCATAACTAAATTTTTGGTAAGGGTTTCCCGAGTTATACATCAAAGAGTTTACCAAAACATCTCTACAATCACTTTCTTTATCAAATCTATCGTAAAATTTGTACCAACATAAAGGTACAAATCCTAAGTCGAAGCTCGCAATTTTTCGCTGGTACAAAGGTGCCAACGCAATTATTTGTGCACGTTGTTGCGAGGTACGTTTATCAAAATACCATTCTTCCAAAACCAATAATTGTTTAATGCGCTCAGTTGGGTTAAAACGTTCTATTACGGTATCCATGGTATAGTTGTCGTCATCACCATTTGGATTAATTAACTTCTTCACAAGGAAAGTATCCGTTCCAAGTTTTAAAAATTGTTCAACATCATAAAATTGTTTAAGCGAATCGTTATGGTAAGGCCTGAGTTTACCAACCAAGGTAGCATCGTACAAAACCTTAGTTAATGGATTACGCGGCCAAGCGGCAACTTTATTCTGGCGTTCGCGCAAATCAATTATGCGCCAAGTACGTTTGGTGTATAACGCATCAGCTTCTCGCATTTGTTGAGGTGGCACTGGTTTGCGTTGGGCCAACAGTACTTCACACCAAATTAATACAAAAAATAAAACTGCGTAATATCGCACGGCTTATGGAAATTAATCTTCTAAAATTACAGCAGTACCGCTGGCACTTACCATAAGCATACTTCCATTAGCTCCTAATGTTTCGTAGTCTAAATCAATACCAATAATAGCATTTGCACCAACAGCGCGGGCTTTATCGGTTAACTCTTGTAAGGCACTATCTTTAGCTTCTTTCAATACTTTTTCGTATGAGCCTGATCGACCTCCAACAATATCGCGAATGGAAGCAAAAAAGTCTTTGAATAAATTGGCGCCTAAAATCACCTCACCTGTAACAATACCTATGTATTGTTTTACTTTTCGGCCTTCAATATTGTTGGTTGTTGTTAGTAACATATATTACAATAATTTAGTTGTGTTTACTTAATTTTTTTGGCCATTATGGCCTTGAAACATTTTATTAAAATAAAAGGGTATTTAGTTCGGACTCTAATTTTGCTTTATTGATTGGAACAACACCAATTTCTTCACACACCAAACCTCCAGCTAAGTTAGCCATGGCAGCAGTTTGTTTTATATTTAATTTTAATGCAAAACACAATGCTGTAACACTAATTACAGTATCGCCTGCACCACTTACATCTGCAATTTTTCTGATGTGTGCAGGAATGTATTCAAACGTAATTCCATCTGTAATCATTACACCTTTTTCGCTCAAGGTAATCATGGCGTGTTTAAGTTGCATTGTTTGCATCATTGATTTTACAGCAGCTTCAAATGCCAGTTTATCACTCACGTCAATATCCTTGTGTAAACCTTCACGCAATTCTTTTAAATTGGGTTTGAATAAATCGGCATTTTTGTAGGCATTGAAGTTGCGTTTTTTGGGGTCAACCACAACCGGAATCCCTCTTTTGTGAGCTTCTTCAGTAATTTTCGCAATGTTCTCTGCTGTTAAAACACCCTTATCATAATCTTCAAAAATGAGGACATCTGCATCTATCAATAATTGGTGAATGCGTTCAACCAATTCGTAACTTTCTACAGCAGATATAGGATCTGTATTTTCTGTATCAATACGTAGCATTTGTGTAGCTTGCGAGATTACACGTAGCTTCACAGTAGTTGCTCTATCTTTTGATTTGACAATACCTGTGGTACCCACACCTTGTTGATGAAACAAATCAATTAAATCATCACCATCTTTATCATTACCCACAACTGAGCAAACAATTGGTTTAGCACCAAGTGCAACTAAATTCATAGCCACATTAGCTGCGCCACCTAGTCGATTTTCTTTCTTTTCTACTGCAACAACAGGAACAGGAGCTTCGGGTGAGATACGTTCTACTTTACCAAAATAGTATGCATCAATCATCACATCGCCCACTATCAAAACTTTTAAACCTTTAAATTGCTCAAGTATATTTTTCATTGTGTTGATTAGCTAAAAGTAATTAAATAAGCACATCTAATGCTTTTTTTATTCTGTGCATAGCCTCCACAATTTTATCATCGCTGGTGGCATAACTAATACGAATACATTTTGGTGCGCCAAATGCCTCACCGGTTACCATGCTAACGTGTGCGTTGTGCAGTAAATACATACACAAATCAGTAGCTGTATTTATGGTTTTTCCGTTAAATGATTTACCAAAGTAATAACTCACATCAGGAAACAAATAAAACGCTCCCTCTGGATTATTGCACACCCAATTAGGAATTTGTTTTACCTCTTTTAAAATCAATTCGCGTCTGCGTTTAAATGCTTTCACCATTTCTTCACTTGGTTTCATATCACCATTTAGTGCTGCCACAGCTGCCTTTTGTGTAATGCTGCTAGTAGCAGAAGTAAACTGACTTTGAATTTTTTCGCAAGCCTTGGTAATTGATGGATGCGCAGCCATGTATCCTAATCTCCATCCAGTCATTGCATAACCTTTAGACAAGCCATTAATGGTAATTACACGGTCTTTAATGCTATCAAAACAACCGATACTTTCATGTGTGCCAACAAAGTTGATAAACTCATAAATCTCGTCAGAAATGATGTAAATATTTGGATGTTTTTCAAACACACTTACCAAAGCAGCCAGTTCTTCTTTGCTGTATACACTGCCTGTTGGGTTACATGGCGATGAAAAAATAAATAATTTACTTTTTGAAGTAATGACATCCTCCAACTGTTGTGCACTTATTTTGTATTGTTGTTCAATGGTTGCATGTATAAATACAGGAACTCCTTCAATCAGCTTTGCCATTTCCGAATAACTCACCCAATAAGGAGTAGGTATAATTACCTCATCACCACTATTTACTAAAGCCATCATGGCATTCATGATGCAATGTTTTGCACCTGTTGAAACCAGAATTTGTTCAGGTGTAAAGTGTAAGTTGTTATCACGCTTAAACTTTTTTACTATGGCTTCGCGTAATTCTGGAATACCTGCTACTGGTGTGTAATAGCTAAAATTGTTATCAATAGCATCTTTAGCGGCATCTTTAATATGTTGCGGTGTGGTAAAATCAGGTTCACCTAAACTTAAACTAATCACATCAAAACCTTGGGCTGATAATTCTCTACCCAATTTGGCCATAGCTATAGTTTGTGGCTCATTAATATAATCAACGCGAAGCGCTAAACTCATATGTATACAGTTAAAGTGCGAATATAGTATTTATTGTATTCGAGATTTAAGTTGTTCTAATTTATCAAACATGCCTTTAAAAAAGCGATTTCTTTGCTTTTCAGATACTGCACTTATTTGTATTGATTTGCGTAACAAGTTATTTACCCATTCCTCGTTTTCTTTTACAAAATCAGGAGAAGTTGTGCTCATCATATTAAAAGTGTTATTGCTTAAGTAGGCGATTTTATTTCCCTTTAAATTTACAATAATACTGTTGTTGCCTATCATGATTTCGCTTTGAAATAACCTGAAATTTTTAACGCCATTAACTTCTTTACTTTCTGTTTCAGCTTTCATCTCCAGGTTCTTAATACTAGCAATTAAACAATCACAAATTTTAAGCGCTTGTTCTTTGTTCTCAAAATACCCCGATTCCCAGAAATATTCAACTTGTTTAACCGTGCTGTTCAATGTGTCCTCATTCCAAACTTCAGTTGATTGGCATAGATTGTAGTAATGAAGTAATTCTTTGGCTATATCAATTAAATTACTATCAACCAACGAAGCATGGTATTTTTTGCCATTATACGATTCAACATTTACAATGTTCTTAAGCCAATAAAATATTTTAAATGATGTTAATTCATCATCAAAAAAGTGGTGCCATATTGGAATATCATCTGCAGCATATAATATGGTGCTTTCTGGTATTTCACTAATAACTTTAACATTGTCGCGCATGGTTACCAGCCAATGCTTAAAGTTTTCTTCTTTACCATCCAATTTAAAATAATTAAAACTAACATTATTTGAATTGGTTTGGGTTTGAGTTTCGAATGGAACTTTAAAATGTGCACATATCAGTGCAATTTCGTCAATACTTAATAAGGTTTCAGCCCTCAGTCTGCGATAAGCGCTATCATTACTTGTATTAAGCAATTCGGCAAGTTCGTCAACAAACGAAACATTATTTGGTACAACAGATTTAACTCGTGCTAAAAAGGCTTTTTGAATTTCTTTTGCTTTAGTCATTTTAGGTTACATGTAGTATGCAATATATCGATTCTTACGTATCATATGCAAATAATGCAAATTAGCTTCTGTGTTATATAATTTGTTGCATTTTTTAATAAAATGCCCTCCGGTATTGGCATAATGCAATTGGTTTAGGCATGATTATGAGTGCAGATTTGTATCATAAATTTAAATATGATGAAAAATATAAATAATCAAATTGTAGTTACAGTACTACTTGTAATTGCATCAGTAATGTCAACAGTTGCACAAAATGTTCGTCCAACTATTACGGTTTTAAATATTGATACCAAAGGGTTATCACTAGACCCACAACAAATGGGGAATTTGGTTAGAATAGAATTAGAAAAACTCGACACTTTTGATGTTACCGATCGGTATGATGTGGCATACTTAATTGATAAAAATAAACTGAACATTACCAATTGCTATGGTAAATTATGTTTATTGGAAGTGGGTACTACCATAAAAACCGATTACATGTTTACAGGAAGTGTTGAGTTGTATGGGCAAACAATCATATCAACCTTCAGGTTAATAAATGTTAAAAATGGAACTGTAGAACGAACTGCTGTTGATGAATACTTGAACTTTCCGTTAGAGCTTCAACAAATGGCAAGTATTAGTATCCGTAAAATGTTTGGTTTACAAAATAATCCAGAGTTAGTTACGCGATTAACCCAAAAGTTTGATTATGAAAATTCGATTAACAATCCTAATAAATCTAGGCTTAACTTATCTGGTCCTCGTTTTGGATATACCTTTTTGTTGGGCGAGCAAGCTAAACGTTTAGGAGATTCAAAAGATGAAGGTGGTTTTGAAGCTTATCCAGCAATGTTTCAGTTTGGATATCAGTTTGAGAAACAATACCTAAATGAAGGTAACTACCAAGCTTTGTTCGAGTTTATACCAATGATTACTGGTGTAGATCAACAACTTGTCATTCCTAGTATTACTATTTTAAATGGTTTTAGAAATAATAAACATGGCTGGGAAGTGGCCATTGGTCCATCAATTAGCATTGCATCGTATAAAGATTTAGCATTGATAGATGGAAAGTATTATACTGAAGATGAATTAAAAAAGGCAGGTATTACCAAATATGATTTGAATAAAACGGTAGATAGCAGGGGGCAAAGTGAATTTACATCTGCCTTGGTTGTTGCTTTGGGTAAAACGTTTAAGTCTGGTAAGATGAATATTCCAGTTAATATTTGGGCTTCGGTTCCTTCAAACGATGGATTTAGGTTAGGCGT
>CANHBJ010000128.1 GCA_947459075.1 Bacteroidota bacterium | reverse complement strand
TAAGGTAAGTTCTTTGGGTCGAGACGCTTCGGTCTCGATGCAGACTAAGCGTCTGCATTCGAATCCCTCACTCTCCGCCAAAATGCAGATCAAGCGATCTGCATTTTTTTTGCTTTTACATTATGTATTTTGTGTATATTATTTATTCAGTTTCGCACCACAAATATTACATTGGTCAAACCAATAACTTTGATTTGCGTATAGCCCGACATAATGATGGAACAGAGAAGTATACTTCGGCATACAAACCATGGGAAAAAGTTTTAGTAATAGAAAAGTCATCTAGGAGTGAAGCTGTGATTTTAGAATGTAAGCTCAAGAACTTAAACAGAGAGCGTTTGCTTCAATTTATTGAAAAGTATAAATAAGCTAAGTTCTTTGGGTCGAGACGCTTCGGTCTCGATGCAGACTAAGCGTCTGCATTCGAATCCCTCACTCTCCGCCAAAACAATTAACCCGCACCTGCGGTTTTTTTTGTGATTAATTCTGTGCATAACTTGTGTTGAATTGCACAATAACTCCACATATTTTCGTAGCATATAGATACGCACAATGAAATTCATCGTAAATAGCACAACACTTCTAAAGCAACTATCAAACATTGATGGGGTTGTAGTTTCAAAGCCAATCATCCCTATTTTAAATAACTTCTTGTTTGATATCAAAGATGGGGAGCTTAAAATTTCCTCAACCGATTTGGAAACTACCATGACAACGGCAATTAAGGTAGAAGCCAAAGAGGAAATGAGCATTGCTATTCCATCTAAAACAACGATTGATTTATTAAAAACATTAGCAGATCAACCTTTAGCTTTTTCAGTAAACTTAGAAAAAGGTGCTGTTGAAATTAAATACGATACAGGTCGTTTTAAATTAACAGCGCAAAAAGGTGACGAGTTTCCAAAGAATCCAGTTGTTGAAGACGGAAAAAAGTTTGTAATACCTGCAAAGATTTTACAACGTGCTATTGCTAAAACGGTATTTGCAACTAGTAATGATGAACTTCGTTTAAATCTAACTGGTGTATACATTCAACTAACGAATGATGATATAACCTTTGTTGCTACTGATGCAAATCGCTTAGTACGTTATAATAGAGTAGATGTTAAACCAGGTGTTGAAGAGTCTTTTATTCTGCCTAAAAAAGCACTTAACCTATTAAAGTCTTCATTACCTAATGATGATACTGAAGTGATGGTTGAGTTTAACCGCTCAAATGCTTTCTTTACATTCGGTGATGTGAGTTTGATTTGTCGTTTAATTGACGAAAAATATCCTGATTACAACGCAGTTATTCCTAAAGAGAATCCTAATGTGTTGCAAATTGATAAAACAGAGTTTTCTGTTGGTGTTAAACGTGTATCAATTACTTCAAACAAAACCACCCACCAAATACGCTTAAAACTTGCAGGTAGTGAGTTAACTATTAGCGCTGAGGATATTGATTTTGAAAATGAAGCGCAAGAGAAATTAAAATGCCAATACTCTGGTGAAGATTTAGAAATTGGATTTAATTCTAAGTACTTATCAGAAATGATTAGTGCTGTAGATACATCTGAGTTGAAGTTGGAAATGAGTCAACCTAACCGTGCAGGTGTATTAACACCAATGAATGGTGATGAAGGCGAAAATATTTTGATGTTGGTTATGCCAATGATGTTAAACAGCTATTAATTATAAACCTTTTATATAAATCTGCCCGACTATCAAAAAATGGTCGGGCTTTTTATTTACTTTATTTAAATTACCAATAAATTATCATAGTAAAATGAAAAAATTACTTTTAGCTTTATTTATTCCAGTAATGGTTTCGGCACAGCAAAAATTCCTAACCCTAGAGGATGCCGTTATGAAACAACGTACAACTTTAGGACCTGCCCGTTTGGCTGGCCTGGCTTGGGTGCCAAAAAGTAATAAGTTTACCTACATTGGTAAAAAAGATGGGAAAGATTGTGTTGTTATGCAAGACGCCATCACTTTAAATCGTGATACCGTTTTAACTTTAGCAAAATACAACGATGTTTTAGGTAAGGCCGATGCAGGTTTAAAACCCATTGAACGCATGCCATTGGTAACATGGTTAAATGAAAATAGTTTCCGCTTTAACATCAAACAAAATTATTATATAGCCGACCTAAAAACTGGCAAAGTTGATGTTTTTTGTTATTTGCCTGAAACTGCAGAAAATACAGATATTGAACCACTAACAGGTAGAGTGGCTTATGTTAATAACCATAATCTTTTTGTAAGTACAAAAGCTTCGGTATTGCAAGGTGGTTCTTCGATAATTAATAGTGATGATGGCACCAAAGGTGATATGTTAACAAAAGATGGTACTTTGGGGTTAGAATACGGCACTGCAGTTCATCGCAATGAGTTTGGTATTGATAAAGGTACATTTTGGTCGCCTAACGGAAATAAGTTGGCATACTACCAAATGAATGAAAGTTTAGTAACCGACTATCCGGTTTATGATTTAACAAAGAAACCCGCTTCTACTAAAAATATTAAATATCCAATGGCAGGTGAGGCAAGTCATGTAGTTAATGTTTGGGTTCACGATTTTGTAAAAAAGCGCACTATTAAACTTGCAACAGGTTCTCCACTTGATCAATATTTAACTAATGTAGCATGGCATCCTGGCGAAGAAAAAATTTATATAGCCATTGTTAATCGTGAACAGAACGAAATGAAGTTGAATGAATACGATGCAGTTAGCGGTGTATTCACCAAAACATTATTTACAGAGACCAATCCTAAATACGTTGAGCCCGAGCATCCGCTAATATTTTGTAAAAACAATCCAAAACAATTTATTTGGATGAGTGAACGAAATGGCTTTAACCATTTGTATTTATACAATAGTAATGGTCGATTAGAACGCCAGTTAACTAATGGTAACTTTGATGTTACGCAGTTTGTTGGCTTTAATAGTAAGGGCGATGAAGCTTTTTATATAGCTGCTAGCGAAGATGGAATGAATCGCTATTTAAATAGAGTAAATTTATCAACTGGAAAAACAGTTAGGCTTACCATTGCTGATGGTGTTCATACGGTAATGATGAATGATAATGGTGAGTGGTTTTTAGACTCCTATACTAACATTAAAACGCCTAAAAACATTGGTTTGTTAAATGCTAATGGACAAGAAAAAGCGGTATTGTTAAATGCCATTAATCCAATTGCTGATTATAAAAAATGTGATATGCAGTTGTTTAAAATTAAAGCTGCTGATGGTACAACAGATTTAAATTGTCGCATGTTTTTACCTGCCGATTTTGATGCTAATAAAAAGTATCCAACATTGGTATACTTGTATGGTGGACCGCATGCACAAATGATAACTAATAGTTGGTTAGGTGGTGCCGATATGTGGTTGTATTACATGGCACAACAAGGTTATGTGGTTTTTACAATAGATAACAGAGGGAGTGCAAACAGAGGTTTAGCATTTGAAAATATTACACATAAGAAATTAGGTGTTGAAGAAAAAGCCGACCAATTAAAAGGTGTGGAATATTTAAAAGGATTGAAATATGTTGATATAAATAGGTTGGGAATTTACGGTTGGAGTTTTGGTGGATTTATGACAACAACCATGATGAGTAAAACCGATTTGTTTAAAGCAGGTGTTGCCGGTGGACCTGTAATTGATTGGGGAATGTACGAGATTATGTACACTGAGCGTTACATGGATACTCCAAAAGAAAACCCAGAAGGTTATGCAGAGAATAACTTATTAAACCATGTAAAAGGTTTAAAAGGTAAATTGATGTTGATACATGGTACAGACGATAACGTAGTATTGTGGCAACACAGTTTGGCTTACATTAAAAAATGTGTTGATGAAGGTGTGCAGTTAGATTACTTCGTTTATCCGGGCCATTTGCATAATGTAATGGGCAAGGATAGGGTACACCTGATGCAAAAAATTACAGATTACTTTAAACAAAATTTGTAATAAAACCAATGAAAGAGCTTATTGTCTAATTGCTTCTTGTAATTGGGTAATGAGCTCTTTTTTTGCTTGGTAAATTTGGTCTCTTGTTGCAACTACATATGTATCTATTGTATTTGCAGCAGTTGAGTTTGCATCACCCATTGCTATACGTTTATCATCAATAACTATAGTACCTTCTCTAACTAAATTGTTTTTACTGTATAATTTATAAGCAACAACAAGGTTTTCCTTTAGTATTGGTAAAGCAACTTTGGAGTATTTGTAAACATATCCATAAAGATAAACAAATATGTAGCCTTTGCTTTGGTAAGCAAATGATGTTGGAATGGCCTGAACGGTAAGTTCCAATCGTTGTTCGGGTAAAATGCTATCCAATTTGTATTTGTAACAATCAGCTTTTATATCGCTGCAAAGTTTTTCCAGCTCTTGTTTAACATCTAGTTCGCATTTGTAAAGTACATTCCAATACCAAAAAATCACAACTGGTACAAAAACATTTTTAACACGTTTTACATAGTTAGTTTGTGCTAAAGCCAGAAGTTTTTCGTTGGGTTTAACAATTACCAATTCGGTTGAGTCGCTTGTAAAATCTTCATGGTAAGGATAATATTTGGCAATTGATTGATTCATTTTTTTAGTGCCGCAACTTCCAAGAAATAGTCCCCAAAGGGTTAAGAAAGCTATTGTTTGTATTCTCATAAGGCTAAAAAATATTTAACAAGGATTGTGTTTTAATATCAGCAATAGCAAAACGAGGGTCGTTGTAACTTACTTCTTCAGGTATTGCAATACAATACATACGTGCGGCTTTTGCTGCAATAACACCATTAATTGCATCTTCTAAAACAACGCAATGTTTAGGTTCTGTATTTAACTGTTTAGCAACACTTAAAAATATAGCTGGGTTTGGCTTGCCGTATTCTTCGTTTTGTGCACTCCATACCACATCAAAATAGTGGCGAATATTAAGTTTGTCTATTACCACATCAATCAACTCCATAGCGCTTGATGAAGCCAATGCGATTTTATAGTTTTTGTTTTTGCATTGTGTTAATACTTCGTAAACACCTGGCATGGCATCTGCCTTTTGGTGTATCAATTGTTTAACACAATCTAAAACGTCTCTTTCTGTTTGCTCAAAGTTGGGATTGGGCCAGGGTTGATAATGATACCAGTGTTTTACAACTTCACTCAATCTAAATCCCATAACCTGACGTAACAAATCATCGGTTAAGTTTAATCCTAATTTACCAAAAACTTCTTTCTCTGCTATTTTCCAGAATGGCTCTGAGTTTACCAATAAACCATCCATATCAAAAATAACCAATTGTGTTTGCCCGGGGATTAAAAACATGGTGCAATTATGCACTTAAAACCGATAAATTATAGCGATTGTAATTTTTTTTAGTCTAAAATAAAAAATAATTTTACAATGGTAATACATGAAAATAGTTCACTGAGGCCAGATCCGAAATTTGTCTATTTTGAATGTGCTTTCGGTATAAAAGTTTGTAAGCCTTCTAATTACGTTTCACCATTATAAGTGAATCATTTTTAAAAACAAAAGTGTATCTAAAGTTTTTTAGTTTTAAATGGGGGTTATTTTGAGCCGTATATTCCATCACCAAATAACCATCTTCGGTGAAGGTTTTATCGGCCAAACCAATAATGTTTATGATGTTTTTGGACGTAAAGTTTACAACAGGATATTGGTTTTCAAAATACTCAAATAGCCATAAAAAATCGCGTACCAAAGCAATACGCTGTGGTTGGTATTTACCTGGTAATTGTTCCCTGATTTCCTTGCGGTGAATCTTTTTTATTTGCTTTAGAATGGAGTCGCTGTAATGGGTGAGTATTTTCACTTCTGAAGCAGTAAGTGTGCGCTTATAATTTTGTTGCGCGGCAACTTTAAGTTGCAAGCAAGCTATAAAAAATATAATGAATACAACTGCTTTTCTCATTATTAGTCAAAAATGAAAAATTTAATTGCAATCATCATGCCTAAAAATTAAATTACTCTACATGAAGCAACAGCCCCTTTAAATATTCTCCTTCCGGATGGAAAATGTTTATTGGGTGATCTTCGGGTTGTGTAAGTTGTTTTAAAATGCGCACATTTCTGCCTGCATCTGCAGCCGCACTAAATACAATTTTTCTAAATAAATCTCTATCAATATGCTGCGAACAACTGAACGTAAACACCAATCCACCGGGCTTTATAGTTTTAAATGCAATTAAGTTTAAGTTTTTATAGCCTCTGCTTGCATTAGGAACTGCTTTTGCGTTTTTGGCAAAAGCCGGAGGATCAAGCACCATAATGTCGTAATCTTCCTTGTTTTCTTTCATAAAATCAAACACATCCTGAACATAACTGGCATGTGGAGCATTGTTAAAATTGGCTGCTACGTTTTGATCACACATGTCAATAGCGTCTTTACTGCTATCAACTGAGTGAGCCAAACTTGCACCGCTGGCAAGTGCGTATAAACTAAAACCGCCCGAGTAGCTAAACGTGTTTAATACTTTTTTACCTTTACTGTATTCGCCTAATATTTTTCTATTCTCTCGTTGGTCAATAAAAAAACCAGTTTTTTGTCCTTTCTCTACATCAACTAAAAATTTTACTCCATTTTCTAAAGCTGAAATAGGCATGCTTCTGGTTGCTCCAACCCAACCACTTTCCATGCCCACATCTTCCAATCGTTGGGTGTTTTGTTTTGTTTTAAGGTAAATGTATTTCAAACCAACTTCACCTATGGCATCAAAAATAAATCGACTAATTAACTCGGTACCTTTTATTAATAATTGCACCACAGCAGTATCATCATACACATCAATAATTACACCGGGTAAAAAATCTCCTTCGGCATGCATTAGCCTGTAAATATTTGTATTTGCAGGTAAAACTAGTTTGCGCAAATTGAAAGCGCGGTGTATTTTTTGTTTCCAAAAATCAGCATCAATATTTATTTCGGTTGATGTAAATTCAAATACCCTGCAAGTAATTTGGCTGTTTGGTGAAAAAAAACCGTAGCCTAAAAGTTCGTTATGGTTGGTGCATACTTTTACTATTTCGCCATTTTCTGCATTAGGTAGCGTTTTTACTGCACCGCTAAATACCCAAGGATGTCT
>CANHBJ010000127.1 GCA_947459075.1 Bacteroidota bacterium | reverse complement strand
TTACAAACACAATGATATGTAATATGCTGTTATATTAATTTATACTAGTCGGTAATAACCATAAAATGTAATTTTAGTTTAATTCAAATTTGGTCTTATAAACTTAAATATTTGATCAAATCAAAGCTAAGTATTTTCGTAAAATCCATAGCAAATACAATTATGGAGATTAATCAATTCATATTTTATCAATAAACGAGTTATCATTCAATTAATTCGCATTTAAAAATGGATTATTCGTCTTTTCAAATCCAATACTAGTTTTTGGCCCGTGGCCACTGTATACATCCGTTTCATCAGGTAATACAAATAGTTTAGTTTTGATAGATGTAATTAAAGTTTCGAAATTACCTCCTGGCAAATCTGTACGACCTATGCTTTGGTAAAAAAGGACATCTCCAGAAATAAGTTGTTTGGTTTGAGGTTCATAAAAACTTAAACTAGCTATAGAGTGCCCTGGTGTTAATAGAATTTGCAAATTTGTATTGCCGAAATTTAAGGTTTGACCCTCATTAATGTATACTTGGGGGTCGGGTATTTCTTCTACCACCATGCCAAACATTTTGGCCCAACGGTCAGTATCCTTGTAAGTTTCTAGTTCTTTTTGATGAAGGTGTAAAGGCAGGTTATATTTTTTAGCTACAAAAGCATTTCCTAACACATGATCAATGTGACAGTGTGTGTTTAATAATAGTGTTGGCTTAAGGTTGTGTTGTGTAATAAAATTTACCAACTCAGCTTGTTCGCTTGCGCTGTGGCAGCCTGGGTCAATTATTGCGCATTGTTTGGTGTCATCAAACAAGACATACGTATTTTCAGAAAACTCATTAAAAGTGAATGTTGCTATCTGCATGGCGCAAATATGTTACTTTTTTATATTTACTGGCAACCACAAGCTGGTTTGGTATGCACATTGCCTTTATCATCTTCTATTACAGCTAATTGCCCTTTTAAATTATATGTATAGGTGCGTTTAAGCTTACCTTTTCTGTATAACAATCGTTTTTCAAGAATTTTTTTTTTCAGTGTAATAATACCAGTTTCCTGTTTTTTTGCCATAGAAATAACGGCCTTTTGTTTTTACTTTTCCATTTGGGTAAAACTCTTTGTAAACCCCATGCAATGGTTCTTGAGCCTTGCTATCAAGGAATAAAAACACCAATATAGTGCAGGCAAAAAGGGTAATAAAAGAGGTTTTAAATTTTAACATAAAAAAGGTAAATATAAATTGTTTTTGCCTGTAAGGTTCAAAATTAAAAACATTTACTATTTTAGCGGCCCTTGTTTTAAAAAAACTTAACAATAAGGATAACCAAAGTGATTGCATTTATCGAAGGAAAATTAGTTGTAAAATCGCCTGCCCAAGTTGTGGTTAGTTGCGGTGGAGTGGGGTATGCTATTAACATATCATTAAATACTTATGACCAACTTGCTTCGCAAGAAAATGTACGTGTGCTCACGCACTTGGTGGTTAAAGAAGATAGCCATACGCTTTATGGTTTTGCTGAAGAAGATGAACGTCAATTGTTTTTGTTGCTAATTTCGGTAAACGGTGTTGGTGCAAATACTGCCCGCATGATTCTATCTTCTATGAAACCTACCGAGTTAAAGCAGGCAATAACTTCGGGCAATTGGGCGTTATTAAAATCTGTGAAAGGTATTGGCCCCAAAACAGCACAGCGTATTGTGATTGACTTACAAGACAAAGTTCAGAAAACAGAAGGATTCACAGGAGAGCAATTAAAGGCATTTACCACAGCCAACAAAGCAACTGAAGAAGCACTTGCTGCATTAGTTATGTTAGGATTTGCTCGTGGTGAGGCCGAAAAAGGTTTACAAAAAGTGAAGCAACAAAACCCCAACTATTCAGTTGAAGAATTAGTAAAAAACACCTTAAAAGTAATTTGATGGCGAAACTCTACATTGTTTACTCTCTCTAAAATAAAACACATATCGCTCTCTTCCGTTTTCACCATGCTTGTTAGTATGGTGTGGGGAGTTACGCCCGAATTTTCCTCGTTTCATGAGTTAGATGTAAACAAAAAATTAGCCAATAAATCGTTTAGTTTCGCGCCACCGGATAGCTCTTCGGGCTCTGATACCACAAGAAAAAAACTACCTTACCCAATTCAAGACAGAAAGCCTTACGAACTCAATCAAAAAACACATCCGTTTGATTTGGGTGAGCCATCTAACATCAAAAACAAGTATGAGTTAGATCCAAAAACAAATCAATATAACTATAAATCAACAGTAGGAAGTCAGGAATATCGCTTGGGCGCAACAGTGCCAGTTAAAGAGCAACTTAAACGTGAAAACGATCGTCAAAATGCACAATACTTTAAGCAACGTGCACAAGCACAAAATTTTGTAAAAGGTGGTGGTTTAATTCCACCTTTAAAGGTTGGCCCTAAAATTTTTGATAAAATATTTGGTAGTGGCGTAATTGATATAAGGCCACGTGGTACTGCCGAACTTATTTTTCAGGGTAATTTTAATACGGTTCGTAATCCTGCCATTGCCTTGCGTCAACAAAGTACTGGCCAGTTCGATTTTCGTCAAAAAATACAGCTCAATGTTTCGGGTAGTGTTGGCGATAAAATGAAAGTGAATATGAACTATGATACCGAAGCCACTTTCGATTTTGAAAACCAGATGAAATTGGATTATTCGGGTAAAGACGATGACATCATAAAAAAAATAGAACTAGGTAATGTAACCTTACCTCTAAACTCATCGCTTATACAAGGGAGCCAAAGTTTATTTGGGGTAAAGGCCACCATGCAGTTTGGTAAATTAACCGTAACTTCAATTGTTACACAACAACGTGGAAAAACGACTGAAACAGAGTTACAGGGAGGTGTACAAACCACCCGTTTTGATATTCAGGCAGATAATTACGATATGAATAAGCATTATTTCTTGGCTCAATATTTTAGAGACAATTATGATGCTTGGTTGGGTAACCTCCCTATAATTTCATCGCCTATTGTTATTAACCGCGTGGAAGTTTGGGTTACTAATCGTACAGGGGTTTTTGATAATGCGCGAGATGTTATTGGTTTTAGCGATTTGGGTGAGGCCGGAAAACGCGACAACAAATATTGGGAACTTAACCCTAATCCAAATGATACTTTCCCTGGTAATAGTTCCAATAATTTGTATGGTTATTTAAGTGGTCAAGGATTAAATCCTGATACCGCATTATTACGTCAGTCTTTCCAAATACAAAATCAATTATTCCGCCATCAAAATACCACAAATTTACAGGCCATATCGCAATATCAATTGATTAATTACGCGCGTTTGTTAAGTCCTAGCGAGTACGCTATAAATACACGTTTAGGTTACATTTCACTAAATAGTGCCTTAAACAATGATGAGGTTTTATGCGTAGCATTTGAATACACTATGGATGGCCGATATTTTAAAGTGGGGGAGTTTACCACAGATTTGCCTCCAAATCCGGATGTGCCAAATGTGTTATATACCAAAATGCTTAAAGGCCCGTCTCAACGCCCCGATTTACCAATGTGGGACCTGATGATGAAAAATATTTACGCTTTAGGTACATTTAATATTCAACCCAAAGATTTCAAATTAAATGTTGTGTATGCTGATGATCCATCAGGTGCCGACTTGAATTACATTCCTCAACAAAATGAGCCTTTGTTAACAGGGGTACCACTAATCACTGTATTAAACCTCGATAATTTAAACACCCAACAAGAACGAGCTCCCGATGGTATTTTTGATTACATTGATGGCGTTACAATTAATGCGATGCAAGGACGTGTTATTTTTCCTGTAGTTGAACCGTTTGGAAAGCATTTAACATCTAAATTCATTAACAATAAAGACAGAGCTCGGTATTATTCTTTTTATGAGTTATATGATTCAACTCGATTTGCAGCTATACAATTACCACAATACAATAAATTCTTCTTACGAGGTACTTATCAGGGCTCATCAAGCAACGAAATTTCTTTAAATAGTACAAACATTCCGCGTGGTTCGGTAAGGGTTACAGCAAATGGTGCACCATTAACAGAAAACACCGATTTTGTGGTTGATTACAATCTTGGTCGTGTAAAAATATTGAATACCAGTTTACTTAACTCGGGAGCATCAATAAAAGTATCATCAGAAAGTAACTCGTTATTTAGTGTTCAACAAAAAACATTATTGGGTAGCCGTTTCGATTATAAACATAACAAAGATTTATTATTTGGGGGGACATTTTTATATCTTAACGAAAGGCCTTTAACACCTAAAGTAAATATAGGTGAGGAGCCCATTTCTAATATGATTGTTGGTCTTGATGGTTCTTACAACCGCAATTCTAGATTCTTAACTAAGTTAGTTGATAAACTTCCGTTTATTCAAACCAAAGAAATTTCAACCATTACAGTCAGTGGTGAGTTTGCTCAATTAATTCCTGGTGTGCAAGGTGCATTGGCTCAAAGCGGTACAGCTTATTTAGATGATTTTGAAGGCAGTGAAACTCCCTTTGATTTGCGTTCACCCGCATTAAACTGGACGTTAGCTTCAACACCTCAAGGTCAACCCGATTTATTTCCTGAAGGCAATACTTTAAATAGTTTAGATTATGGTTTTAAACGTGCAAATTTTGCTTGGTACAATATTGCAACTACTTTTTATCGTGAAGACAACTTTACCCCTCAACACATACAAGATGACGATGAACAATTAAGTAATGATTGCGTACGTGAGATTGATTTGAAAGAGATATTTCCCGAACGCCAACTACAGCAAGGTTTACCAACTAACGTATCAACTTTAGATTTAGCTTTCTATCCTAAAGATAGAGGCCCTTATAATTACAATGTGGATGAGCTGAATGAAGACGGTAGCATGGCTAATCCAACTACCAAATGGGGTGGTATAATGCGTAAAATAGATCAGAATGATTTTGAAGCAACTAATATTGATTACGTAGAAGTATGGATGATGGATCCCTATGCATGTAAAAATGATGCATCAAATCAAGGTTCATTTTATTTAAACTTAGGAAACATATCTGAAGATATTTTACGTGATAATCGGAGATCGGCAGAAAATGGTTTACCAAGAACAGAGGCAGATAATTTATATATGGATAGTACCATATGGGGGCGTGTACCAGGTAAACCAGTAATTAATTTCGCATTTGATGCCGATCCTGAAATTAGACAACAACAAGATGTAGGATTAGATGGTTTTAATGATGATGGTGAACGTGCTTGGTTTGATACTGCTTATGTTCAAAAAGTTGCAAATCGATATGGTACTACAAGTGTAGCTTATCAAAATGCATTAAACGACCCGTCAAACGATAATTACAGCTATTATTTAAATACACCTTATGATAATGCGAACACGTCTATTCTCGATCGATACAAACGCTTCAACCGTCACCAAGGTAATTCACCAACCATCGATCAGTCGCCAGAGGCTTATCCAGTTACAGCTACAAATACCCCCGATAATGAAGACATCAATCGAGATTTTACTTTAAATGATATAGAAGAATACTATCAATACAAAATAGACATAAGCAAAAATCGTTTAGCGGTTGGGCAAAATTATGTAACAGATAGCGTGCGTAGGTTAGCAACACTTAAAAATGGTAGCACACGTGAAATTACTTGGTATCAGTTAAAAATACCTGTGCGTGAATACGAGAAAAAAGTTGGTCAAATTTATGATTTTAAATCCATACGTTTTATGCGCATGTTTATGCGTGGTTTTAATGATGACATGATACTTCGTTTTGCTTATTTTCAATTAGTACGTGCTGATTGGCGTAAATATTTGGGGAATTTAGAAGCAGGTAAAGAAAACATTCCTACAGATAATGCCGATAGAACCCAGTTTGTGGTATCTACAGTTAACCTAGAAAAAAACAGTGCCCGCTCTCCAATAAAATATGTAACACCTCCAGGCATTCAACGTGAGATTGATTTTAGCGCTCCACAGGCGGTTCAACAAAATGAGCAATCGCTGTCGGTTCTTGTTTGCGATTTGCGCGATGGCGATGCACGTGGAGCATTTAAAAACATTAGTACGGATTTAAGACGTTATGGTAAATTACGTATGTTTTTGCATGCAGAAGGTGTAAACGATGCACTAAAGGATGATGATGTAAATGCATTTATTCGTATAGGTACAGATTTAACTAATAACTATTACGAATTTGAAATGCCTTTAAAAGTTACAGTTCCACCAACTGGTAATCCAAGTGATATTTGGCCAAGTGCAAATGAAATGACCATAACACTTGAGGAGTTAATCAATACTAAAATTGCCCGTACTAACGCTAACTATCCTTTTACAGCGGTGTATGAGCGACAAGGTGGTAATGGTATATACCGCGTTGTTGGTTTACCAGATTTAAGTCAGGCACGCATAGTTATGGTTGGTATACGCAACCCTAAAGCAAAGCCTGGTATAAATAATGATGATGCATTGCCTAAATGCGCTGAGGTTTGGTTTAATGAATTGCGCATGACCGAGTTTAGCAACCAAGGTGGTTGGGCTGCTACAGGAAGGGTTTTAGCTAAATTAGCCGATTTTGGAAACTTACAATTTACAGGCAGTATATCTACCGTAGGTTGGGGTGGAATTGATAAAAAATTAAATGAGCGTAGTTTAAATGATCAATACAATTACGATTTACAAAGTAATTTTGAGTTAGGTAAATTTTTCCCTAAAAACTTCGGCTTATCTATTCCAATGTTTTTGTCTTATGGTAATACTACAATTCGGCCATTTTATAATCCGCTAAACCCTGATGTAAAATTGCAAAAAGAAATAGACGAGAGTACTAACCCTGCTTATGTTGATAGGATTAGCCGTGCTGCTGACGATTACACCACTAGGCGTAGTATTAACTTTACCAATATTAGAAAAAATAGAATGGGTACAGGTAAACAACATTTTTACGATATAGAAAATTTAACATTTACTTATGCCTATACAGAAACTTACAGACGCAATCAGTCAATAGAGTATTTTATTTTGCAGAATTACCGTGGTATGGTAGGCTATACCTATAATTTCGCAACAAAACCATGGGAGCCTTTTAAAGAAATAATCAAATCAAAACAGCTTCAATTGCTTAAAGACTTTAACCTTAATTTTAAACCAGCATC
>CANHBJ010000126.1 GCA_947459075.1 Bacteroidota bacterium | reverse complement strand
TTTGATCCGCATGGATTATCTGCATCAACCAACTCTAAACTCCAGCCACCATTTAGTTTTAATGCATCGTTAAACCAAGCAGAGGTATAATTTATAGAATGAATAACTTTACCTGATTCGTTAAATAAAGTAATCAAATCTGCATCATTACCTAGTGATGGAAAACCTGATACACGCAAAACATTTGCATCAAAAGGTAAAGCATGACTAGATGAAGTAATGGTAATAAAACTATCAGGTAGTAATAAAAAATTAGGCAACGTTGCTCTACTTGAGCCATCAGCCAAAACCCAATTTTTTAAATTTATAATTTTATGACTCCTATTATACAACTCAACATATTCAGCATTGGGCAAGCCTTTAACCGGATCGGGATCGGCCATAATTTCGGTAATGAGCACATCATAATTTTGAGCTGTATCGGGCAAAACGTAATTAAAAGAAAATTGTAATGCAGTATCGTTAGCGCTGCAATCAATAATATTTGTAAGTGTTACCGTGTATTGTGTTTTGTTGGCAAACGCATTTTGTGTGGTGATGAGCAAAGTATCTAAACCAATAACTTGTATGTTATTTATGTTGATATTGGGTGAAAATCCAATACCAATTAAACCAACAGATGCGGTATCTAATGTTTCGGTAAAATGTATGCGAATGGTTTTATCATTAACCAAAGTAAAGGAGTTGATATTTGGTGGCAAAACATCAGGCAAGATATTCCAAACAGAATTAATACCACCCGGAGTTCCTCCATTTACAGCTATTGATGAGGTATAGTTTTGTTTACCTTTGCACAATTGCCTCGGGCTTTTAAGTTCAATGGTCCAACCGCCATCATCTTTTATTGCATCTTCGTACCAACTTAAATCGTAACTAATTTGGTGTATGGTTTGCGAATTGTTGTCTTTTAAAATAATATTATCGCTAGTGTTGTTTAACAAAGGCATATTACTTACTCCAATGGTTTTTCCGTAAACGCTTAGCAATGGAACATTTGCAGTTGCACAAACTGTTACAAAACTATCTATGCCAAGAATAAATTCGGGTAAGGTAGCAGTGATCGAGCCATCGCTTAACGTAAATCCTTTTAAATTTACCGTTACACCCGAGTTGTTGTAAAGTTCAATAAACTCTTGCTCAGGTAAGGATATTGGCGGAGATGGATCAGGGAAAAACTCAGTGATTAAAACATCATGCACTTGCGGTGCATAAAAGAAAAATGAATGCGAAGACAAAACAATACCATTGCCCTCAATATCTTTAACACCCTTTATATCTAAAACATAATTTTGCTTTGTAACAAAATTTTGGGCGAAACTGACTTGCACCAATCGTGCATTTAAAAGTTGTATTTGTGTTGGATTTAAATTACCAGCTTGTAATACATAATTATTGGTTTGATTAGCAGAAGCACTATCAACTGCCTCGTTAAAATAAACCAATATACTATTGACACCTTGCACGGTTATGCTATCCACCTTGGGAGGAATGGTATCATATATTGGTTCGCTTGCACTTACATCATCCAAATAAAAATTTTGGCTGTTGCCCGCAGTGTACCTCATCCACCAACCTAAGTATTTACAAGTGTTATGGGTATTGTCAAAAGCTGTCCCTTCTAATATAAAGTTTGTGCCACCAGTGGTATCACTATAAAGTTGCCAATTACCCAAGTTATCGCGAAATAATTTTATTCGAACCAAGTTATTTGTTTTACTTACGGTTGATGGTCTACCCGCAATGAGCCTAACTCGATTATTTCCAGTTTGTTTGTATAACGTAATGCTATCGGTATTTCCAGTAACACCGCCTAACTGAACGTAATAACCATTTAACTGCCCTTCTAAATTTGATGTATCACTCATCACATAAAAACGCGAAAAATTTTGTGTACTAGGGCTTAAAGCAAAACGGGTATAAAATTGCCATGTTACACTATCTGATTGCACATGAGAAGTAGCTAAATAAGCTTCGCTAGAAATGGTACCTTTTAGACGTAATTGCCCCGAGGTTATCTGAAAAATACTATCATCGCCCAACCAATTCGGATTTTGTGTGTAGTTTCCATCAGTAAAGTTGTCAGTGACTTGGGCATTAATTAAACCATAACAACCTAATAAAAGCAACGTTAAACAAATTTGTTTCATCATAGAAATATAAAAGTAAATAAAAATTATTGAAACTCGCAAAACACAACATATTAAATTGTTAATTTAGCAGCGAATATGGATGTAGCGAATTATGTATTAGATGAGGCCACAAAAATGAAGTGGTATAAAATTGTATTTCAATTAAAAAAGCAGTTTGGTAAAAAGCCCGATATGAACGGAATTTTATTTTTAATTGGTATGAGGGAAATAGGCACATCAAGTGTATTAGGTAAGGATGAAAGAATGGACCTTTTTCATATTGCTACATGTAAATTGTTAAGTTATGATGGATATTATAAGTTTACACACATAGATAAAGATGGTTGGCCACATTATGATTTGTTGAAAAAACCAGCCTTTACCGATTTAATGAGTCAGGAAATGTTATTACGTAAGTTAGTAGTTGCTTATTTTGATGAAAACGAACTTTACGAAGATTGATATACTTAGTTATAAGCTGTATATTGGATGAAATAATTTGGGAAGAAAAACATGAGAAAAAGTGGATTGATAATTGGTTTGATGATTGTTTTAACGATAATAATATCTGCAACCACAAAACAACCAGAGCCGAAAACAAAATACGTTGAAATTATAACAAAATTTGGTGTAATGAAAGTGCTTTTGTATGATGATACACCTTTGCACCGCGATAACTTTTTAAAATGGGTACGAGCGGGATTTTATGATAGCTTAACGTTTCATATGGTAACACCTGAGGGCACTGCTCAAGGTGGTGATATAAAATCTAAATATGCAACTGAAGATAGTGTAATTGGAGATAGCGATTTTGGCTATAGAATACCTGCTGAATTTAGACCACATCATTTTCATAAATACGGTGCGCTGTCTGCTGCCAGAGATATCAACCCAGAGTTTGCTTCTCACCCAACACAGTTTTTTTTAGTACGCGGTACAAATTACAATATCAAAGACTTGCAAAAAATGGAGGGTTACAAAAACCAAATGATTCGTACAAATATTTTCTATACCTTAATGAATGCCGACTCTACTCAAAAACGTATTGCTGATTTTGGATTGCGTGGAGATAAAGAAGGTTTAAGGGCTTATACAAAAACCTTCCAAACTATAACCGACTCTATTTTTGCTATGCGTGCACCTTTTACTTTTACAAGCGAACAATTAAAAACCTATAATGCCCTTGGTGGAATTCCACCACTTGATAGCGGATACACTGTATTTGGTGAGGTAATATCAGGCTTGCACATTATTGATTCTATTTGCAATCAAAAAACCGCAAAAAATAAACGTCCGATTAAAGACATAAGAATGAAAATTAGAGAAGTGAAGAATTAATGTTTAGGAAGCACACCATACACTTTATTTTTTTGTTGCTAACGTATGCTGTAAATGCACAGCAAACTATGGTTACTGGTCGTGTTATCGAAAAAGGAACAAATGAAGCCATCCCTTTTGCTAGTGTGGCTTTTAAAGGAACAACAGTTGGCACAACTACTGATTTTGAAGGGAATTTCAAAATTCACACCGCTAAGCAAGTTGATTCGCTTGTGGCCTCATTTATGGGATATAAAACGGTTGTTGTAAAAATAAAACCACACACAACACAACACATTACTATTCAACTAGAAGAAAATGTGCAACTAATGAATGAAGCAGTTATTAGGGTGAAGGTTAACCCCGCATTGCGCATAGTTAATCAAGCAGTAGCCAACCGAAAAACAAATGATTTTAGTCTGCTTAAAAGTTACGAGTACGATTGTTATAACAAAACCGATGTATCAATGAACAACATATCGGATAAATTGAAAAAAAATAAATTATTACAGCCTTTAAAACAGTTATTTGATACTACCAACCAAATGAAAAATGAGGATGGAATATCAATACTTCCTATTTTTATAAGTGAAACAAAATCTAAATATTATTACCATGCCAATCCTTATAAAACTAAGGAAGTGCTTATGGCAAATAACATCATGGGATTTGGCATTAATGAAGGAAGTTACATTGTGGATATGCTTGGAACTAGCTTGTTACAATTTAACTTCAATGAAAACTGGATGCGATTTTTAGGTAAAGATTTTATTTCACCTATCTCATCAAACTGTCAGAACTATTATTACTATACCTTACGAGATTCGATTGATATTGATGGGATTAAATGTTACGAAATAAAATTACAACTAAAACGTGAATCTGATTTAGGTTTTTTAGGTACCATTTGGATTGCCGATTCTACTTTTGCCATACGCAGAATATTGGTCGAAATTTCACCAAATGCAAATCTGAATTTTATTGCGCGTTTAAAAATTCAGCAAGAACAATTACCAACTAATACAGGTCACTGGATTCCTATCAAAACTAGAGCCATTGTTGAACTGTCAAGATTTACAGAAAACACCAGCGGTTTTGTAGCCAAAATGTATCGGGCAAATTCTAACATTATTGTTAATCAACCCAAACCTGATAATTTTTATGATGTTGCAGTAGAAAGACAAAGTGAAGATATTACAAAAGATACCAATTATTGGAATAACAATAGACCCGAAAAATATACTGCTACTGAACAACATATGTATAAAATGATTGATTCGGTAAAAAACCTACCTATTGTGCATACCTACACCGAAATTATTCAATTAATTACAGAGGGCTATTACCGCACACCTAAAGTGGATTTGGGCCCTTACGGTTTTTTATTAAACTACAACCAGGTAGAGGGATTTAGAACACGGATTGGGTTTAAAACCAATCAGTTTTTTTCTCGTAATTGGTATTACAGAGGTTATGTTGCTTATGGTTTTGAAGATAAACAGTGGAAATATGGATTAGGTGTTGAAACCATCTTAGATCATAAAAAATGGTCGACAATTGGCATACATTACAAAAACGATAATGATATTTTAGGAGTCACAGATCCTTCATCGGCTCCTATGATTAATTTTGGTGCAGGTAATAACCCTGTTTTTGGCGCGCTTAACATGGCCTCACCCCTAACACGAATTAACCGCACTGTTGATTACCGCTTGGTGTATTTAAAACAATTAAATAGAGATTTTACAATAAGACTTAGTGCTCAAAACACCTACTTTAAACCTTTAGGTAATTTTAAGTTTGCTTATTTGATTGATGAAAATAAACCCGCTAGTAATGGTAACATCAGTGAAACATTTACCTATACAGCAGCTACCGTTGATTTAAGATTTGCATACAAAGAGGTTTTAATGAGTAAAGGAAACAATCGCATACGCGTTAAATTAGCAAAAGCTCCTGTTGCCACCCTTTCTTATACCCGAGGATTTAAAGGAATAGCAAATGGTAATTTTAACTTCGATAAAATTCAGCTAAACCTAAACCAACACATTACTACAGGCATTTTAGGTAATGCCGATTTTAGTATTACTGCTGGAAAAATATTTGGCCGTTTACCATATCCGTTGTTAGAGGTGATGCGAGGTAACACAACCATTATAGCAGCCGACAATAATTTTAACTTAATGAATTTGTACGAATTTGTTGCCGATGAGTATGCTCATTTTTGGTACGTACAGCATTTTGAAGGATTATTCTTTAATAGAATACCGTTGCTGAAAAAATGGAAATTGCGAAACTATGCTTTGATAAAAGGAGCTTACGGAAAGCTAAGTGAGGCTAACAAAAACATACAGCCCACAACTAATATTTATGGTGTGAACTACCTTCCCATTAATGAATTTAAAAACAACTTACCATATGCCGAAGTAGGTTATGGAGTTGAAAACTTATTTAGATTTGTAACCTTAGGTATGGTTCATAGGTTAACTTACCTAAACAACACAGATGTAAGAAAATGGGGCATTAACTTGGGGTTAGTATTTAAATTTTAAGCTTCCATCATGGCATCCCAATAAGCTTTGCCATATGCTACTAATACTTCACTGCCTGCTTTTATATTGCGTGATGCTATAATAAACGCTCTGCCTTTAGATATTTTATATTGCGCATTATTAAGCAAACCTTTTACACGACCCATACCTGCAGCATCATTTGCATATCTACCTAGTGCCCACAAACAGTATTCTGCATCAATACAATTCTTATCGTTTATATGAAAATAATATGCGCCTTTTTCTTTTCCTTTCTTATTCTCATTGCGCTCCTGGCATTGTTTCCAAGTTAAGCGCTCACCCTCGTATTCGGTTATTATTTCGCCTTTTTTAAAATCTTTTGCAACAAATAATCCCTTGCCTGCTTTGGGTATGGTTGATTTTTTAACGTATAGCATAAACAGTTGCGAAGATGCACTATTTAAAAATAAAGTAAATCAATTTTTTTTCTGCTAATTGTTGATAGTTATCCTTTGTACTTCATCATTAAGTTTACTTCTTTTACAACTGTAAAACAAAACAATATGGATATCGTATCATACAATGTAAATGGCATTCGTGCTGCAATAGGTAAAGGACTTTTAAATTGGATGGAAAGTCGCAAGGCAGATGTATATTGTTTTCAGGAAACCAAAGCTGAAAAAAACCAAGTTGATTTAAGCTCGTTTGAACTTTTTGGATACAACAGCTATTGGTTTAGTGCACAAAAAAAAGGCTATAGTGGCGTAGCCATTTTTACCAAACATAAACCTAAAAATGTAGTATATGGTTTTGGCAACGATAACTACGATGCAGAAGGCAGAATAATACAAGTAGATTTTGATGATTTAAGTGTAATAAGTGTTTACATCCCATCGGGTACAACGGGTGATGAACGACAAGAATACAAAATGCAATGGTTAGAATTTTTTAATGCCCACGTTAATAAAGTTATCAATGAACAACCCAACCTAGTGGTTTGTGGTGATTACAATATTTGTCATCAACCCATAGATATACATGACCCAATTAGCAATAAAAACAGCAGTGGTTTTTTACCAGAAGAGCGCGGTTGGTTAAGTAATTTTATTGATGGAGGATTTATCGATAGTTTCCGTCATTTTAACAAAGCACCACATCAATACAGTTGGTGGACATACCGTGCTAATGCACGTGCAAAT
>CANHBJ010000125.1 GCA_947459075.1 Bacteroidota bacterium | reverse complement strand
TATCCATCTTGTTTGTTTGGAACTACAAATTTAAAATCATTAAAACCTATAACCGAAATTAAACTGAAGATCGATAATTGCACCTGGACCCGAAACATTAAAAAAGCCTTTAAAAGGGTTTGGCGCAGTATCATGACTACCATTAGTGGTTGGGCAATACTTTGCGCCTTGTACACAATAAAGAGAGTATCGTTTGTCTTTATCAAAATATATCTTTTGTCCTGTTCCAATACCTACAACTCCATAAGTACCTGACGCTCCAAACGAATATCCTGCACCAAGTTTGGTATAAATAGTATACTCAACTTTTTCTTTTTTTCCAAAATACCTACGCAATTCAACATACCCTTGTTGGCCGGGAGATAAGCCATAAAATAAGGTATGGTTAAATAGCACCGAGGTTTTGGGTGTAAACCTACATTCAAAAGTTAACCTCAGTTTTGTAGTAAGACCAATGGGTTGATTAACATATATGGTGTATTGGTTTTTAAAAGTAGAATCTGTTGATGCTGCTTTAAGGTTGATTGAACAACTTATAAAAAACAGGGCAATACATATCGTAAATAATCTAATCATAACTTGTGTTTTTTGTGACACAAACATGGTAGCTTTAAACTAACAACGTAAACTGACTTTTACTAAATGTGAAACTAATATTTGCACAAAATGCAAATGTAGAAGAGATCAGTTGCAGATAATTGATGGAGTGCATATGCACGATATAAGTGCTGTGATTAGGCTGAAACTTATCAAATGGGAACCTAAGCCTCCTCGAGTGTCCCGATGTCAAATCGGGATGTATCGAGAGGCGGAATGTTGAAGTAGAACATTTGCATAATCTAGCTCCGCTGAACTTCATCTCGATACCCCGAGTACTCGGGGCGCAACCCACCCGAAGCTCACTCGAGCAGGCTGTACTTTTCAAATGCAACTCTCAGCCACCTCGAGTGTCCCGATGTCAAATCGGGATGTATCGAGAGGCGGAGTTTTGAAGTTAAAAGTGAATATTAAATAAATTATATTCGAGTATGCATTTACACCCTATATTCTATGTATACATTTTAAAATGCGCTGATGATAGTTTCTACATTGGAATGACTAATCACCTCGACAAGAGAATAAACGAACACGAATTGGGAAAATACCCTGGTAGCTACACATTCAACAGAAGGCCCATTGAATTATTATTTTATGAAACATTTACCGATCCTGAATCTGCATATTATTTTGAACAAAAAATCAAGAAATGGTCGAGGGCTAAAAAGCAAGCTTTGATTGAGGAGAACTATGATAAGTTACCCGAATTGGCGAAAAAGAAATTTAGAAAGAAGTAAATTTAACTATACTACTCTCGATACCCCGAGTACTCGGGGCAAATACTGACGATATGGTCAGCACTAAGCTCGAGTAGGCTGTAACGTATCAAATGGAAATCCCAGCCACCTCGAGTAGATGAACGAATGAGGTACGAAATGAGTTCAGCGTATCGAGAGGCGGATTGTCAGAAAAATCATAGTTGGTTTGATAAGTATATTAATTCTTTTGCTCATTCCCACTCTCGATACAAGCACCGACACACAACCCACCCGAAGCTCACTCGAGCAGGCTGTACTTTTCAAATGGAACTCTCAGCCACCTCGAGTGATTGCTGAATGGCCTGAGAATTGGGGCAATATTATCGAGAGGCGGAATGTTCAATAAAATCATACTTTAGCTTCGCTGAACTTCATCTCGATACCCCGAGTAATCGAGGCACAACCCACCCGAAGCTCATGTTGACGCTGTGGTCACCACCAAGTTCGATGAGGCTGTGCTTTTCAAATGGAAATCTCAGCCACCTCGAGTGTGAAACGCAGTGGAGCGTATCGAGAGGCGGATTGTTCAGACAAACCTCACTCGAGTAGGTTGTAACTAAATAAAAAAGCCGCTCCAAGGAGCGGCTTTATAACGTATGGGGTTTAATTGTTATTTGATCATTACTTTATGCTGCACTTGCTCATTTTGGTTGTTAATGCTTAAGGTATAGACACCAGGCGAAAGATTGGCATTAATTTGAATACTCTGCTCACCTGCTTGTATTGTATGTTGCGTATTCCAAATCTGTTGGCCTAACAAGTTAACCAAACTCATTTCAACTGTTGATGATTTTAGTGCATTGAATGAAACCACGAATGTTCCATTACTTGGGTTTGGATATACCATTAAGCTATTGATATTACCAGCTTCATGTAAACCAACATTACCAATAGTAACCTGTGTGGCTGTGGTATCTTTACAACCTTGTGTATTGGTAACATCTACTTTTAAATAGCCTTTCCCGTTATTTAACCATTGCACAGTTGCTGCATTGGTACCTTGGCCTGCAGCAATAATTCCATTACTTACCACCCAATTGTAGGTATGATTTGGTTGCTGGGCAACAGTGTATACATATGGTGTTGCTACACTTAATGCTGTGGTAGCACCCAACATTGGACCTGCAGTTGGGTTTGGAAGTACAGTTACAGTTTTAGTTAAACTATCCTTGCAGCCATAGTTGGTGTTTACTTGTAATTTAATAGGATATGTACCTACTGCTGCGAAGTTAAACGTAGGCTCCATTTGGGTTGAGGTATTACTCGAGCCAAAGTTCCATAATCTATTATAAGTTCCGCTATCTAATAAAGTTGAATCTTTGAATGAGAACATATTTTCCTTTACGCAATGCGCAGTATCATTTATAATAAACTGAACGTTTGGCAACGGTGCATTAAACACACGTAATGTATCTGATGTGTTTTTACAACCAAAACTATCTGTTAAAGTAACATAGTAAGAGCCTTGTTCTGCAACTTTTAATGTTTGTAATGAACCAACTATACTATCATTTTTAAACCAATTATAACTATAACCGGTATTTGCGCTAAATGCAATGGTATCATTTTTACATAAACCAAGTTTGGCATAGTTTACTGATTTATTTGGAAAAGCCCTTACATTAATCCTTACACTATCTTTAAAGGTATAACTGCCAACAGTGATATCATAATAATAGGTTGTACTTGTGTTTGGTGAAACGGTTATTGAGTTGGTGGTGTCATTGGTTGACCATTTTAATTTTGCTATACCATTTTGATTAAAAACGCTATATACTTCTTGTGGTGAGAGTGTTCTATTCCATATAGCGATATCGTCTAACTTACCATTGAAATTCGAATTTGCAAACCTATCTGCACCAAATACCAGTTGTGAACTTGAACATTGCCCACTTGTACTTGCGTTAGTTGATTGGCCTATATAAACACCATTTAAATATACTTTACTTGATGTTCCTGTACCATTTGAAACATATAATATATGATACCAATTTCCGGATGTAATTAATGATGAAAGTTGAGTAGAACCAGTAGAACCACAACCTCTACCATAATTCATACACAGGCTATTATTTGCTGCTAAAGCACCCCATTGTGTGTTTGACTCACTTCCTAAATTTATGACTTCTCCAATACCAAAATTTGATTGTTGATTCATCCAAAATGAAATTGAAACTGGTCCATTAGTTGGTACGCCTTGCTTACCTGCTATCACATAACCATTAGAAGTACTGATTGCACTTTGTAATTTACCGAACCTATCAGTAGTTAATGTAGCAGAGTTTGATGTTGCATTATTTCCATTCCCACTTAAATCATTCGCATTCCCATTAAAAGGCCACCATCCTACCAATCCGTTTGTTGGTATACTTCCAGGAATAGATAAATTAATACTACTTCCTGTACAAATAGAGGTATCTTTTTGTCGGATGCCTTTAACAAATAATACTTGGGTGCTATCACCCGCTGAGCAGCCAGCAGAATTTTGAACAGTAACTTTATAGACCGAAGTATTCTTGGCCCATATTGTTTGTGTGGTATGGCCATTGCTCCATAAATACTTTGAATGTCCAGCTCCTGCGTCTAGCAGAATGCTATCTACATTGAAAGCAATTAAAGTATCTCCCAAATTAATGTTAGGAGCTGCATTAACAGAAACCCTAACACTATCTCTAAATGAATAACTGCCAACGGTAATATCACAGTAATAAGTTGTATTAGAGTTTGGTGATACAATTATTGAGTTGGTGGTGTCGTTGGTTGACCATCTTTTTTTAGCTATTCCGTTTTGCTTAAAAACATCATAGGCTTCTTGTGGTGAAAGTGTTCTGTTCCATATAGCGATATCGTCTAACTTACCATTGAAGTTAGCATTCAAATACCTATCTGCACCAAATACTAAATTCATGCCAAGACATTGACCATTAGAATTTGCGTTAGTTGATTGACCAATATAAACACCATCTAAATAAACTTTACTAAATGTCCCTTTTCCGTTTGAAACGTATAAAACATGGTGCCAATTTCCTGTTGTAATTGGTGATGGAAGCTGAGTAGATCCAGTAGATCCACAACCTCTACCGTAATTCACGCACAATCTATTATTTGCTGCTGGAACACCCCATTGTGAGTTAAATGGACTTCCTAAATTTATTGCTTCACCAATACCGAAATCTGATTGTTGATTCATCCAAAATGAAATTGAGATTGGACCATTGGTAGGCACACCTTGCTTGCCTGCTATCACATATCCATCAGAGGTACTGATCGCACTATTTAATTTACCGAACCTATCAGTAGTTAATATAGCAGAGTTTGATGTTGCATTATTTCCATTCCCACTGAAATCATTCGCATTCCCATTAAAAGGCCACCATCCTACTAATCCGTTTGTAGGAATGTAGTCAGGTACAGACAAATTAATACTACTACTCGAACAAATGGTGGTGTCTTTCTGCTGGATGCCTTTCAACAACATCACAACTGTTGAATCACTACCACAGTTGTTTCCGCTTGTAACAGTAACTTTATATTTCATATGAAATTTAGCCCAAACAAATCTTGTGGTTGCCCCGGTATTCCAACTGTAAGTTGTATAACCGGCTCCTGCATCCAAAAGCACACTGTCTTCTTTAAATGCAATTGTTGTGTCTGGTAAGTTTAATGATAAGGTAGGGTTTGTGCATTGTGCAAAAGCATTATTTAAATTGTAAATAAATAAATGAAGAATAATAAATGTGAATAGTTTTTTCATGTTTTTATATCGTTTTATTTTTTTTCAAACTAACCTCATCAACCCGACAAATCATGTCGAACCAAAATGCGGTATACTTTTTTGTTGTTGGTTTCGGTGGTGGCTTCCATCCACTCGTTACGGTCGTTTACCAACTCGCATAAACTTACCATATCTCGTTGCAGTTGCCTTTGGCTTACCTCATAACCACAGGCACGGCAATGCAACAACAATTGGTTTATGCTTTGCGGCTTGCGTTTAAGTTGTTTGTAAATGATAAAAAAGCGTTCGGCCCGGCCCATGTTTGTGGTGCGTTTAATGCAGCACAAATCAGAGGGTATTTGTCAAGTAAACAAGAATAAATCGGGTTTCAATTAGGTTTGAAACCGGTTATTATAAATGACTATCAAGATATTAGGAGATACAGGTAAGGATTGGATGTTAGCTTTTTTCTAACTTTTTTGAATGATGTAAATAAACCTACGTTTGTCGGTCTCGTCTTTTTGACGCTGTATTAATCCTGGATGCGTTTTTTCCAAGTCGCTCAATATTCTGTGACGTTTAAGTTTTCGGCTATCAGATTCCATGTGGTATATCTCTAATAGTTCGTCTAATTCATCAATATCTAATGTATGTTTATTACCCAATTTAATTTTTTGCACTAATGGATTAACCACTTCGAGAGTTTGGTAGGTTTTAACAGCTTGGCGTTTTTTCCAATTTGTAAAAAGTAGTAATGCTATTAACACACACAATAAGCTGAGTAATATTATTTGGTTTTGGGAAACTTGATGCCAAGCAGGTTCTAAAATTAAGGGTAGCGATTGATAGTTATATTTGGCCCAAAGTAAGTCTAAATCTACTTTTGTTTTATGAGTATCTCCAATTCGTATTATGTTGCCATTTATTTCATGAGTAAATCCATACCTATCAAAATAAAACTCATCTAGGCCAATTAGGATATAATGAAAATTTCTCTTGTTAATCAGCATTGCTTGGTTGCCCCTTACAGCAACAACATAGTTTAGTGTATAAAGTGAGGAAGTAATTATGTTATCAAACATATTTATGTTCTCAAACCTCTCCCAAACGTAGGTGTTTAAATTCAGTTTATATATATGGTTATCAAAAACATCTGGCTCTATATTATTCCCTGATTTGTAATTAAAAAAACTAAATAACGTGCTTTCTTTTTGTAGAACAACGCCATTTATAAAAGCTGGTTTTTTTCCCACTGTTCGCTGTATTCTCCATTTGTTAGCTTCTATGTCAAATACTTCAAGATGATTATTGGTATTATACATTCCATATCCGCCTAAATGACAGATATTATTGTTATAACTAAATAGATAACGCATAAAATTTCCACCATGAAAGTAGGAACTATCCCACCGTATAGCAGAATCACCCTTTAGTTTAAAAATATAGTGGTATCCTTCTGGCGAATAAAACGTATCCATGCCGCAAAACACAAACCCTTTCATACCAGAATTTGATGCGATGTTTTCTCCATGATGACCATAGTAATGCATTACGATATCACGCACAACCTTTTCCTGTTTTGGTGTTAATGTTTGAGCATATAAATTAAAGGTGATTAGGGAGGTAAAAAATAGCAAGAAAAATTTCATGTTATACATATGAACTTTTGTAATAATATACAAAAATAATTTAATGCCCGACAATAGTTGTCGTGCATGATTTTATTCAATGAAAATAGTTAATGGGACTATAAATGGAAGTAACAGCCACTTCGATTGATTGCTCAAAGGACTGAGAATTGGAGCAATATTATCGAGAGGTGATTCTCAAAATAAATCCTACTCTCGATACAAGCACTTACGCGCAACCCACCCGAAGCTCACTCGAGTAGGCTGTATCTTAACAAATTGAAGCCTCAGCCACCTCGAGTGATTGCTGAAAGGCCTGAGAATGGGGGCAATATTATCGAGAGGCGGATTTTTCAAGTGAATCCTACTCTCGATACTTGCTCAACAGCACAGTCAATGCAAGCAAACTCGAGAAGGCTGAATAGTATCAAACGGAAATCTAAGCCGCCTCGAGTGTCCCG
>CANHBJ010000124.1 GCA_947459075.1 Bacteroidota bacterium | reverse complement strand
GCACCAAATAAAGTTCGGTATTTGTTAGGTTGCCGAAGACTTAAATGGTTAACCTCCTCAAAAACTACCACTCATAAGTGAAATAGCAATAAAATTTCACATTTTACTTGTATTTGTAACCGCTAAACTTTAATATTGAGTAGTTTTTCTACTCAATATGTAACAGCCACCTATCAACATGTGACTGACGGGGCGAAGCTATGTATAGCCATTAACTCCCGAAGATGGTAAAACGTTATAATGTTAGACACACTCATTACATCCAAAACAAGAATTAAGCTATTGCTGAAGTTTTTCCTGAACAGTAAAACTTCCTCATACTTACGTAACCTAGAAAGTGAGTTTGGCGAAAGTACCAACTCCATAAGACTAGAGCTTAACAAGTTTGAAGAGGCAGGATTATTAACGACAAGTGCTAACGGGAATAAAAAAATATTTAAGGCCAATACAAAACACCCCATGTTTAGCGATATCCAGAATATTTTAATGAAATATACAGGATTAGACAAAATTGGAGAACAGGTAATCACAAGATTGGGAAATGTTGAGGCTGTTTATTTAGTGGGTGAATTGGCAAAAGGTATGGATAGCCCCATCATAGATTTAATTTTAGTGGGCGATATTGATAAAAATTATTTAATCAACTTAACCGAGAAGGCAGAAAAACTGATTAATAAAAAAATACGGTTTATTATTTACAGCTACAAAGAGTTTGAATTAGATAGATTAAAATTACTAGCACAACCGCATTTAGAGGTTCTACACTAATGAATTCAAACACCTACATCATCGCAGAAATCGCTCAAGCCCATGAAGGAAGTTTAGGCATTGCACACAGCTATATTGATGTATTGGCTGAGACAGGTGTTGATGCCATAAAATTCCAAACCCATATTGCAGAGGCTGAAAGTAGCTCCCAAGAGCAGTTTCGTGTAAACTTCAGTTATGAAGATTTAACCCGTTACGACTATTGGAAACGTATGGAATTTACACCTGAACAATGGGCAGGTTTAAAACAACATTGCGAAGAAAAAGGAATGGAATTTATTTCTTCACCTTTTTCAATAGCTGCTGTTGAACTACTAGAAAAACTTGATGTAAAAAGGTACAAAATTGGCTCTGGTGAATTAACCAATTATTTAATGTTAGAGACCATTGCTAAAACTAAAAAACCCATTATTCTTTCATCAGGAATGAGTGATTGGAATGAGCTGGATGATACAATCAATTTCCTAAAACCATACGGTAACGAATTGTCACTTTTACAATGCACAACTGCCTACCCTACTCCACCTGAAAAATGGGGATTAACTGCTATTGAAGAAATGAAAAATCGTTATCAATTACCAGTAGGTTATTCAGATCACTCAGCAGACATATTCGCTTGTTTAGCTGCAACAACACTTGGAGCCTCTATTTTAGAGTTTCATGTGGTGTTTGATCACAACATGTTTGGTCCAGATGCAAAAGCTTCCCTTAGCATCAATCAAGTAAAACAATTAGTTAAAGGGGTAAGAGCAATTGAAATAGGTATGCAAAGCAATCATTTAAAAAATGATGCATCAAGTTTCAATACATTAAAAACCATGTTCGGTAAAACGTTAGCGGTAAACAAAAATTTACCTCAAGGACATATTATAGCCATTAGCGACTTAGAATCAAAAAAACCAGGCGACCAAGGTATACCTGCAAAAGAGTTTCAACGCGTAATCGGAAAACAATTGAAGCATGATTTGAAGCAGTGGAGTTTCTTGGGGGAGGAGGATTTGTTATAAACACGGAGTTCACGGTGCACACGGAGAGGGCACGGAGCGCTAAACAACGACAAGAAGAGAGTCAGGGAAACCAGAGGTTATTAAAGATATGAATATCGTAGAAAAGGACTTAAGTGATATCATTTTCAAGTCAGCTTTAAATGTCCATAAAGCCCTAGGGCCAGGTCTGCTTGAGTCAGCATATCAAAAATGTCTGATGCTCGAATTGATAAATCAAGGAATTGTGGTGCACAAAGAAGTTCAGGTAGACATAAACTACTTAGACGCGGTGATTCAGAATGCTTACAAAATTGATTTATTAGTTGCAGATAAAATTATTATCGAATGTAAAGCTATTGATGCAATTGCTCCTGTTCATATCGCACAAGTAATGACCTATTTAAGACTTTCTGAAAAGAAACTCGGAATACTCATTAATTTTAATGTACCCTTACTGAAAGAGGGATACAAACGAATCGTACTGTAAAACAAAAAAACATCGAGTGCTTCATAAAACGAATTAAAAAACAAAACACAGTGCCACTCAGTGTTCACCGTGTTCACAGTGTTTAATAATATTGATTTACTTTGAAAACAAAACGAAAAATAGCTGTAGTCATTACCGCACGACCAAGTTACAGCAGAATAAAAACTGCGCTTAAAGCCATTATGGATCATCCTGATTTGGAATTGCAGTTGATCGTTGCTGCTTCTGCTTTACTTGATCGTTATGGTTCTGCTGTTAATTACATAGAAAATGATGGATTTCAAATAGCAGCAAAAGTTTTCAATGTATTAGAAGGAGAGAACCTAACGGCTGCTGCAAAAACTACAGGAATAGGTATTCTTGAACTATCAACCGTATTTGATAACCTGAAACCAGATATTGTGGTAACCATTGCAGACCGTTTTGAAACTATGGCAACTGCAGTGTCTGCTTCATATATGAATATTCCATTAGCCCATGTTCAAGGTGGCGAGGTTACAGGGAATATTGATGAAAAAGTAAGACACGCCATCACCAAGTTAAGCGACTATCATTTTGTAGCCTCTGAGGATGCAAGGCAGCGTGTAATAAAGTTAGGTGAAAATCCTGAAATGGTATTTAATACTGGTTGCCCTTCTATTGATTTAGCTGCAGGAGTAAAAGCAAATCCAAAACTAAACTTCGATCCCTACTTAAAATACGGAGGTGTTGGTAACAAGCCTGATTTAAGTAATGGTTATTTGGTGGTGATGCAACACCCAGTAACTAATGAGTATGAAGAATCAAGAACCCATATTGAGGAAACCTTGAACGCACTAGAAAAAATAGCAAAACCTATTTTATGGTTTTGGCCTAATGTAGATGCTGGAGCAGATGGAACTTCAACAGGAATTAGAGCCTATAGAGAAAGAAATAAACCCACCAACATGCATTTTTTTAAAAATATGGAAGGTGAAGATTTTTTAAGATTGTTGGTTAATGCTGATTGTTTAATTGGTAATTCAAGTGTTGGAATCAGAGAGTGTGCCTACTTAGGAGTACCTGTTATAAATATTGGTAGCCGACAAAACAAACGCGAGAGAGGAAATAATGTAACCGATGTGCAATACAATCAAGTAAATATTTATAATGCTATAAATCAAATTTTGAACGAACCAAAGCCTGAGCCTTCAATGGTTTATGGTGGTGGTGAAGCAGGAATTAAAATTGCTGATTTACTCGCAACAAATCATTTAGTATTTCACAAAACAATTAATTACTAATATTGAAAGTACTCGGATTAATACCTGCTCGAGGAGGTTCAAAGGGTGTTCCTAAGAAAAACATAAAGCTACTCGGTGATATTCCTTTGATAGCCTATACAATTAGTTCAGCCCAAAAGTCAACTTTGTTAAGCAAATGCATACTCAGTTCTGAAGACACGGAAATAATTACCACTGCAAAGAAATACAATATTGATACCCCAATAATTAGACCTCTTGAATTAGCAACTGACGAGACAAAGTCAATTGATGTGGTTTTATACACACTCGAAGAACTAGAAAAAAGAGGCGAATTTTACGATGCTGTATGTTTGTTACAACCAACTAGTCCTTTCAGAGATAAAGACCTTATTGATAATTGCATAAAGAAATTTATTGAGCATGATTATGATGCGCTAATTACTGTTGAAAAAGTTCCTGATGAATACAATCCACATTGGTTATTTGAAGAAACTGAGTCGGGATATTTAAAATTAGCGACAAATGATGAAAAGATTATTTCAAGACGACAGGACTTACCCAAAGCATATAAAAGAGATGGCAGTGTTTATCTAACAAAAACATCCATTCTAAAAAGTATGCATTCATTCTACGGAAAAAATTTAGGATATATTGAAGTACCAATCGGCCAAATCAATATTGACAATATAGTAGACTGGAATAAAGCAGAATCATTCATAAAAGAAAATCATGTGCGGAATTAGCGGAATTATTAATCATAAGGATGCTGGCTCGTTAATTCTCAAAATGACCGATGCACAAGCGCATAGAGGGCCTGATGCTAAGGGTATTTATGCTAATGAGGTGGATGCCCTCGGCCACAATAGACTTAGCATTATAGACCTTAGTGAGAGCGGCAATCAACCGTTATATAGTGCCGACAAACGATATGTGATTATTTTTAATGGGGAAGTTTATAATTACACCGAACTTAAAATTAAACTAAAAGAACATTACCATTTTGTTACGCAAACAGACACAGAAGTTGTATTAGCGGCTTGGCTTATATGGGGAAGCAAGTGTTTAAATGAGTTTATTGGCATGTTTGCATTTGCCATTTGGGATACCCAAGAAAAAAAACTATTTGCTGCAAGAGACCGCTTTGGGGTAAAACCATTTCATTACAGTATTGTAAACAATACTTTTTTGTTTGCGAGTGAAATTAAAGCAATACATGCAACAGGCTTGTTAAGTCGAGAGGCTAATGAAGAAATTTGGGCTACCTACTTTTGTAATGGTCTTTACGATTTTAACCAACAAACTTTTTGGAATAACATATACAAGTTACCCGCAGGTCATCAATTAATTTGGGAAAATAATAAGTTAATCATTTCTAATTGGTATAACATTACTGATAGATTAAAGGCAGACACCCGCAAACAAGAAGAAATAGAGGTTGAACTACTTTATTTATTAGAAGATGCTGTTCGGCTGCGATTTAGGGCAGATGTGCCTGTGGGAGTTTGTTTATCAGGAGGTTTAGACTCTTCATTACTTTTAGCATTAATACAAAAAGTAAAAGGAAAAGACTTCCCTATTCATGCCTTTACATTTTATACCGGTGATGAAAAATATGATGAACTGCCTTGGGTACAACAAATGATAAAAGACTCTGCTGTGATTCATCATGCATGTAAGTTAACGGTGGATGAAATTCCAAGACTTGCAAAAAAAATATCTCACCACATGGATGAGCCTTATGGAGGAATCCCAACATTGGGTATGAGTAAAGTATTTGAAAAATCAGCCGAACTTGGGGTAAAGGTTTTATTAGATGGCAACGGTATGGATGAGGGCTGGGGTGGTTACGATTATTACCAAAAAGCCAATACAGTTGATTTTACAAGAGGACCTGTTCAGGGCTCGAGTAAAGTATTAAGTATAGAAAACTGTTTAACTGATTGGTTTAAAAACAAAACAATAAAACCACCAAAAGCACAATACCACTCCGATCCGGTTATCAATTTGCAATTACGCGATTTGTTAATGAGTAAAATACCTCGGTCTATGCGTTTTGCGGATAGAAATTCTATGGCCTACAGCATAGAATTAAGAGAACCTTTTTTAGACCATAGAATTATTGAGTTAGGTTTGAACCAACCTCTTGAAAATAAAATAAGGAATGGTAAAGGAAAATACTTGGTAAGGAAAATTGCTCAACAGTTAATACCTACACAAGTTGGTGAAGCACCAAAAAGAGCAGTGCAAACACCACAACGAGAATGGTTGGCAAATGAGTTATCTAATTGGGCAAAAACTTTAATAAATAGTGCAGAAAGCAATGACTGGTTTAAGCCAAACAGTTTACAAACGGAGTTTGATGCTTACCAAAAAGAAATGCCTGATAACAGTTTTTATATCTGGCAAATGATAAACGCTGCGTTGTCGTTAAATAGAGATGAGCAAATTAGTTGAAATGAGCTTTAGGGCATACACACACCCTGTCCCTAAAGGGTACAGCCGCACTTAGATTACCTATAAAACGATAAACCGCGCGTTGGATCGCCCCTTCAGGGGTCGGGGGTGAAAGGGCCAACACATACCCTAACCCTAAAGGGTACAGCCGCACTTAGATTACCTATAAAACGATAAACCGCGCGTTGGATCGCCACTTCAGGACTTGGGGGTGAAAGGACCACAATTAACAAAATAAAAAAATGAATCACGAAGAAGCTATAAAAGAATGGGACCTAACCATTGAACCACAAAATTCGTTATTCAAACTGAATTTAAAGGATGTTTGGAGGTATAGAGATTTATTGGGACTATTGGTGAAAAGGGACTTTACGTCCTTTTACAAACAAACTATTTTGGGCCCTTTATGGATTTTTATTCAACCCTTATTTACCACCATTACCTTTGTATTCATTTTTGGAAACCTTGCTGGCATCAGCACCGATGAACTACCTCAACCACTTTTTTACATGACAGGAGTTGTAGCATGGGGTTATTTTGCCGAATGCATCACCAAAACATCAACCGTATTTAAAGACAATGCCAATATTTTCGGTAAAGTTTATTTTCCTAGATTAATAATGCCCCTGAGTATTGTAGCCAGCAATTTAGTTAAGTTTGGCGTACAATTAGTCATGCTAGTATTGCTATTTGGCTTCTATATACTTTTTAAAGATTTTAGACCAAATCCTACCTATTATCTTCTTTTACTTCCAATATTTATTGTGTGCATGGCAGCCCTAGGCTTGGGGTTGGGTATGATAATATCCGCGATGACCACCAAATACCGCGACCTAGCCTTTTTAGTAACCTTCGGTATACAATTGTTTATGTATGCTACACCAGTCATTTACCCAATGAGCGCTGCTCCTGAAGCTTATAAATGGCTCATCAGCCTCAACCCTATGGCTACTGTAATTGAAGGTATACGCTTGGGGTTATTGGGCAAAGGAAGCTGCTCTCTTGCAGATGTAACTTATCTATTAACGGTTACTGCAAGTTTATTGATTATTGGCACTTTGGTGTTTAATAAAGTTGAAAAGAATTTTGTGGATACTGTTTAATAATAATTTAAAAATAGTAAGAATAACAAACATCATCCCCTAAAATGAAACCGTCAGAGCTATCCAATATTATTAAACTTGGCGAAAACGAACAGGTTGAATTCAAGTCCTCATTTAACGATGAAACAATTGAATCATTAG
>CANHBJ010000123.1 GCA_947459075.1 Bacteroidota bacterium | reverse complement strand
TTACCACAGCTGTACTCTTGTTGCCAAATTTTACCTTCGCGGTATACAGTAGTGCGCATTAGTGTTGATAGTGCGTTAACACAACTTACACCCACACCATGTAAACCACCTGATACTTTGTAGGTATCTTTATCAAACTTACCACCGGCATGTAGCACGGTCATAACCACCTCTAATGCAGATTTTTGTTCTTTGGTGTGCATGCCTGTTGGTATACCGCGACCATCATCTAAAACACTAATTGCATTATTTGTATGAATAGTAATGTGAATGTTTTTACAGTGACCTGCTAAAGCCTCATCAATCGAGTTATCTACAACCTCGTAAACCAAATGGTGTAATCCCCTCGTGCCAACATCACCAATATACATTGCAGGACGTTTCCTAACAGCTTCTAAACCCTCTAGCACCTGAATGTTATCGGCACCATAATTCCCTTTGTTTTCCATTGAACTATCTGACATATATAATTGCTTATAAATAAAACGTAAAAGTACGTTCAATTAGCTTGTTAACCTAACTTAACATGATGCATTTACAAGTTTGTTTTCCACATTTTTTCCGCTAAATTTTATTCAATCATTAAAAGTTAATTCATTACTGACAATTAACTAATTACAAATTTGAACTTAAATAAATTTACTTAAAAGCTTAATACCGAATTTCGCATCAAAACCAAAAGATATAAAAGGCTATTAAATTCTAATTGATTATAGAGGGATTTACAAAAGAGAAGATTGCTGTTTTAAGAATAATCCTGGCAGACTTTAGCCTTGTGTTAAAATATTTGAAAAGCAATCATCATTAAAAACTATAGGCAAGGTTAACATAAAAAAGTATGCTATAAATATCAATAACACGCTCAACGTCAATTACTATTCTTAAAAAGGAGCGAGCTATCTCCATAACTTAAGAATCTATAATTATTTGCTAAGGCATGCTCGTAAATTATACGCCAATCTTTGCCCACAAAGGCTGCTATCAATAATATCAACGTGTTTTCGGGTTGATGAAAGTTTGTGATTAAAGCATCCACCAATCTAAATTGATAACCAGGAGCCAAAATAATTTGGGTGCTCCCCACAAGTACGTATTCATTATCTTTTTCCATGCTATGAATAATGGCAGTAATGGCTTGGTATGAAGTAATTTCACCAGCATCCAATTCGTAAGCATCCCATTGTTTTATTTCTACTTCTTTAGCTGCCTTATTCAATAGTATTTTTACTCCATGCCAAAATAAACTTTCGAGTGTTCGCATACTTGTTGTGCCTACAACCACAAGTGTATTTTTAGCAGATAGACAAGTAGCAATATTTTTAAGTGTTGATAATTCTACATAAAGTGTTTCTTCATGCATTTCATGATCAACCAAAGCCTCTGTTTTAACCGGCTTAAAAGTTCCTGCTCCAACATGAAGCGTAACTTCATCAACCGTAATTTGCTTTTGTTTCAATTGTTCAAACACGGCAGGTGTAAAGTGTAAACCTGCAGTAGGCGCAGCAACAGATCCCGCAACTTTTGCATAAACAGTTTGGTAACGCTCTTCATCAGCGGCTTCTGTTTTACGATTTAAATAGGGAGGTAATGGCAAAATTCCGGCATAATGCAAAACCTCAGCAAATGCTAAGTCGTTATTATTCCAAGTAAAGTCCACTACAGTTAACTCTCCTGTATTTTCTTTTTTGGTTGCCTTTAATATTACATCACCTAAAGGAGTTTCTACTTGCTTCTCAAGCCAATCTTCTTTCCACTTTTTGGAGTTGCCTACCATACACTTCCAAGTGCTGGTTTGTTTGCTAACAAAAGCCTGCTGATAATCTAAATGATGAAGTGGCTCAATACAGAATATTTCTATCTGCGCACCTGTTAGTCGGTTAAACAATAAACGCGCATGAACAACCCGGGTATTGTTAAATACCACCAAACTATTTTCGGGCAAATAGGTATCAATTTGCTTAAAAATGCCATCAGAAATGGTAGCGTTTTTATAAATCAATAATTTCGACTCGTCACGATTTTCTAATGGAAACTTTGCTATCTTCTCGTCAGGCAAAACGAACGAAAAATCTAAAATATTAAGTTGCTTAGGCGAACTCATGTTATTATAATAAAGAAGTAAAAACTCAAAATAATTCAGTTGAAGTTTAAATCCTAACCAACCATGAACATCTGAGCACTATACAAAAAACTACTTACCAGTAAAATTAGGTTTACGTTTTTCAACAAAGGCATTCATACCTTCTTTTTGGTCTTCGCTAGCAAAGCACATATAGAAATTTTTACGTTCGAAGTGTAATCCTTCTTGTAAACCACTATCAAAAGCCTTTAACACACTTTCTTTGGCTAAACGCACTGCGACAGGAGATTGAACGGCAATTTCATTAGCCAATTTAATGGCTTCATCTAAATATAATTCCTCAGGTACTACGCGATTAATTAAACCGGCATCCATGGCTTCCTCTGCACTGATAAATTTTCCGGTTAACACCATTTCCATAGCCAATGCTTTACCCACTGCTTTGGATAAACGTTGTGTTCCACCGGCACCGGGCATAATGGCCAGTTTAATTTCTGGCTGACCAAATTTTGCAGTTTCACTAGCTATAATCATATCGCAAGTCATAGCTAACTCGCAACCACCACCTAAACAAAATCCACTAACAGCTGCAATAATGGGCTTCTTGGTTTTACGTATCTGATCCCAAGTTTCAAACTGATCTATCTTTAACATATCAATGGCCGTTTTACTTTCCATTTGTTTAATGTCGGCACCGGCTGCAAAAGCACGCTCATTTCCAGTAATGATGATACAGCGAACATTATCGTCCTGATCGAAAGATAACAAAGCATGTTTAATTTCTTGCATCAACTGTAAGTTTAATGCATTTAATTCTTTGGGACGGTTTAAGCGAATAAGTGCTATGTGTGGTTGAAATGCCGATTCGGCAATAATAAATTCGTAATTCATTTGTTTTATACTAAGGATTTAAAACGGCTTCAAACATAAGGCTATTTAAAAACAACAAAAATACCTAATCACAAAAATTCTAAGTTGTTTTTGCATTATTTAGCAAAAAGTGCATTTTTGTAATACAATAGTTTTAATACAGTAGATAAAGGGGGGGAAACCTTTAGTTTGATTATTTTTTAAAAAGCACTTGCATTTAATAAATAAATTCCGATATTTGCACTCCTTTTTAATAGAAAAAGCCATGAGAGTTTGTGATTTAACAGGTAAACGTGCAATGGTTGGTAACAACGTATCGCACTCAAATAGAAAAACGAAAAGACGTTTTTACCCAAATTTACAGGATAAGAAATTTTTTATCCCTGAAGAAAATATGTGGATTACTTTGCGTGTTTCTACCAAAGCAATCAAAACAATTAATAAAAACGGTATTACCGCTACTTTACGCAAATTCGTAAAAAACGGTATTATTTAATTTAAGGAGTTACAGCAATGGCACGTAGTAAAAATAGAATTCAAGTAATATTAGAATGTACTGAGCACAAGACATCTGGCTTGCCGGGTACATCTCGTTATATCACCAAGAAAAACAGAAAAAACACAACTGAACGTATCGAGTTGAAAAAATACAACCCGATTATGAGAAAAGTTACTGTCCATAAAGAAATTAAATAAATTGAAACATGGCTAAGAAGGTAGTTGCAACATTAAAAACCGGTGCAGGCAAAGATTTTGCTAAAGTATACCGTGCGGTAAAAAATAAAAAGGGTGCTTACTCTTTTAAAACCGAGATTATTCCTAACGAAGACGTTAAATCACACTTCACCAAAGCTTAATAGCTTAAAGGTTTTACAATATTTGAAAGCACCGTGAGCAATCAGGGTGCTTTTTTTTATTATGGTTGATGCCTAAATTAAAGTAAATTCGCACAGCTTAATACAATTTATAATGGGCATTTTTAGCTTCTTTAGTAAAGATAAAAAAGAAAAACTCGATCAGGGTTTAGAGAAAACAAAAAGCAGTTTGTTTGATAAAATCAGTAAAGCATTGGTTGGTAAATCAACTGTTGATGATGATTTTTTGGATCAATTAGAAGAAATCCTGGTAACAAGTGACGTTGGGATTGAAACAACACTCAAAATTATAGATCGAATACAAAAGCGAGTTGCAGCAGACAAATACATCAACTCTAGCGAACTAAACAAATTACTTAAAGACGAAATCGCAAAACTTTTTGACGAAAGCGGTTTATATGAAAACGACTTTGAATCTGAAAAATCAACCAAACCATATGTTATAATGGTTGTAGGAGTAAATGGTGTTGGTAAAACCACCACTATTGGAAAGTTAGCCCATCAATTTAAAAGTACGGGTAAAAATGTAGTACTAGGTGCTGGCGATACTTTCAGGGCTGCTGCTGTTCAACAACTAAAAATATGGGGAGAACGCAACGGAGTGCATGTTGTGGAGCATGGCATGAATACCGACCCCGCATCTGTAGCATTTGATGCATTAAAATATGCTACAGAAAATAATAGCGATATTGTAATTATAGATACAGCAGGCAGATTACACAACCGCGTTGATTTAATGAACGAGTTAGGTAAAATCAAACGCGTAATGAGTAAGATTATACATGATGCACCGCATGAGGTATTATTGGTGTTGGATGCCAGCACTGGGCAAAATGCATTTGAACAAGCTAAACAATTTACGGCTGCAACCGAAGTAAATGCACTTGCATTAACCAAATTGGATGGTACGGCAAAAGGTGGTGTGGTAATTGGTATTGCCGACTTATTTAAAATACCTGTAAAATATATTGGTGTGGGTGAGGGAATTGATGATTTACAGCTATTTAACAAACACGAATTTGTTGATTCGTTGTTTAACTAATTTTATTGAGGAACTGTTTTAGAAAAGTATTTTGAAAACTAAACGTAAAGAAGATAAAGTAAACATTATCACATTAGGATGTTCTAAAAACATTGTTGATAGTGAAGAATTATATAGCCAACTAAAGGCCAACAACTTCGAAGTTGAACACGAAAGCACCAAGGATGATGCCAATGTAATTATTATTAACACTTGTGGTTTTATTGATAATGCAAAACAAGAAAGTATTGATACCATTTTACGTTTTGCAGACGCTAAAAAACAAGGAGAAATTGATAAGTTATATGTTACAGGATGCCTGTCGCAGCGCTATATGCCAGACCTACAAAAAGAAATTCCAGATGTAGATAAATACTTTGGCACAACGCACCTTCCACAATTACTTAAAACTTTGGGTGCAGATTATAAACATGAGTTGGTAGGCGAACGTTTAATTACAACCCCTTCTCATTATGCCTATTTAAAAATTAGCGAAGGATGCGATAGACCATGTTCTTTTTGTGCCATTCCGATTATGCGTGGCAAGCATCTATCAAAAAGTTTTGAGCAATTGGAAACAGAAGTTAAGGGATTGGTTAAAAACGGAACTAAAGAAATTTTACTTATAGCACAAGATAGCACATACTATGGACTGGATTTATACGGAGAGCGAAAACTAGCGGAATTGCTTCGTAGAATGAGTGATATTGATGGACTAGAATGGATACGATTGCACTACGCCTACCCTTCTCAATTTCCGCTTGATGCGCTAGATGTAATGCGAGAACGTAATAATATTTGTAAATACATTGATATTCCTTTACAGCATACAAGCGATAACATGCTTAAAATTATGCGAAGAGGAATTACATCAAAACGCACACAAGAAGTAATTGACACCATGCGCGAAAAAGTTCCGGGTATTGCAATAAGAACTACACTTATTGCCGGTCATCCTGGAGAAACAGATCAGGACTTTAAAGACCTATGTAAATTTGTTGAGCATAATAAATTTGATCGTTTAGGAATATTTACATACAGCCATGAGGATGGAACGCATGCAGGAACAATGGTAGATGATGTACCACAAGAATTAAAAGAAGAACGTGCAGCTATTGTAATGGATATTCAACAAGGAATATCGGCAAAACTAAATCAACAAAAAGTAGGTAAAACCTTTAAAGTATTAATTGATAGAAAAGACAGTGGATACTATGTCGGTCGTACAGAGTTTGACTCACCAGAGGTTGATAATGAAGTGTTGATTGATGCAAAAAGTAATTACGTGCGAATTGGCGATTTTGCACAAGTTAAAATTGATTCGGCAGAAGATTTTGATTTATACGGAACCATCGTAACTCCCTAATACATGCATAGTAATAGTCCTTTAGCTGTTAATTTCAATAAAAGTAATCAGTTTTCTAAGATTATTATAGATTATGCAAATAACTCGGACAACCTAACTAATTTTTACAACTTCAGGCCTGAAATTGCTTCCTATAAAACCATGATGGAGCAAAAGAACTACAACAACAGTTTTAGACCTATTTTGGTGGATGAGTTGAAGAAACAATATGCTGAAGCAGAGATAAAAACACATAAATATACTTGGGTAGAAAACAACATCAATTTGTTACTTAGCCCAAATACATATACGGTAACTACTGGCCACCAACTTTGTTTATTTACAGGCCCACTTTATTTTATATACAAAATATTAAGTACCATTAAATGGTGCGAAGAGCTTAAACTAAATTATCCTGATAAAAATTTCATCCCTATATTTTGGATGGCAAGTGAAGATCATGATTTTGCTGAAGTAAATAATTTGTATATTAACAATACCAAACATATTTGGAATATTGATAGTAAAGAACAACCAGTTGGTCGATTAACACTTGAAAATTTTGAAATTTTCGCCCAAGAAATAATTGATCTTGCTAAAAACGAATATGCAAAGAACCAATTGAAAGAATGGGTTAAGTGCTATGCAACAAGCTCTAATCTTAGTATAGCCACTCGTAAGCTAGCACATTTGCTTTTTGAAGACAAAGGGTTAGTTATTTTGGATGCAGATAGTAAACCTCTGAAAAAACTATTTGCACCAATCATTAAAAAAGATATTTTGGAGCAAAATAACTTCAACATACTAACCGAAACCAATAATATACTTCGAAAAAAATATAAAACCCAGGTTAATGGACGCGAAGTAAATTTCTTTTATTTAAGTAATGAAGGTAGAAAGCTCATTAAAAAACAAAACAATACATTTTTTGTAGATGGAACATCAATCACCTTCACCAATAAAGAAATAGAGCTTGATATTGAGACTCATCCAGAAAAATACAGTCCGAATGTAATTATGCGACCATTGTATCAAGAATTGATCCTTCCAAATTTAAGTTATGTTGGTGGTCCTGGTGAAATAGCCTATTGGCTTCAACTTAAACCTATTTTCGACAATAATCAAATCTGTTTCCCAATACTAACACTCCGTGATTTTGTGATGCTAATAAACGAACAACATTACAACCAACTCTATAAATTAGGTTTAAATGC
>CANHBJ010000122.1 GCA_947459075.1 Bacteroidota bacterium | reverse complement strand
GTTACATTTAATCCAGTTGTGTAGTTAAATGCTCTGCTCGAAAAGTAAGAACAGTTCTTAAAAATAGCCCAATTTGTATTGGTGCTTTTGTTCATAAAATTATCAAACCTTGCTTTCTGAGCGAATGTGATTTTATGAGTTTGTAAAGCCCCAGCTGCCGCGCGAATCCCTTCGCGTGGTTTTACAATATTAACAATCATATTAAAATCTAATATTTATTTGGTCTATTACTTCAATACCTTTTAGTAAACCTTGTCCACCGGCATAATCTATTGTACTACTATACAAATATTCGTATGCTGCGAAAACATATCCTTCTTCAACTGGATTGTTATGAATATAATCTACCTTTTGCTTTATTACAACATTGCTCCACAATTCAATTGGTTTATTATCATGTCGCCAAAATTGATGTTTTGTTGTATTAGAGCAAGACTTTCCTGCATTAATAAATTGTTCAACTAACCATTCTCTTCTGCTCTCTTTTGGGTTTGTACTTATTGCCTCTATCAATTTTTTACTTGTAAATCGTTTAATATCGCCTAGTACTAATTCGGGTTTATTGGGTTCTGATACACTAAAAATTAAATGAACATGATTGGTCATGATACACCAAGCATATACTTTCATTCCCTTATTTTTCATACTGTAGTCTATGGTTTCAACCACTATCTCTTTGTATTCGTTTCTAGTAAATACATCTATCCAGTTAACCACTGCAAAGCTTACAAAATATAAACCTTCAGGATTATGAAATTTATAGTTTCTAGACATTGGTTTTTTATTAACACAACCAAAATAGTTTTTATTTTAAAACTAAACAAATTAGAAAACACCTTTAGACCACGCGAAAGGATTCGCGCGGTAGCGGTGTGATGCTCATCTCTCAATTGATCCATTATATTGAAATATCGTGTTGTATCACCTAAGTCTTTTGGTGGAAAATAACCGCCTCTTGAAATTGTACTATGTCCAAAGCCATTATAGCAGTAACATCCTTGGAAAATAATTGCAGCGCAAAACAATAAAACGCTGTGCAATATAAATTTCATGTTATTAGTGAATAGCCCAACCATAAGGAATTTTCTGTGTGTTGATTACCCCAATCAAACCTCCGGTAAGTAAGTTTTAGGTTTTACTGCGTATGTTGTTTTTTCTGCACACGGACGGCCGCGTCCTTGAACGGGAAATGAACTTAGTCCTTTAAGAAATCTTGAAAATTGTAGTTTGCTTTTTGAATAGACTTAGACTTTAATATAGATTTATTGTTATTGTAGTATGTATTAATAGAGTCATTTTCAAAAAAATTAATTTTAACTTTAACTTTACTTGGTTTTAAAGTAAAGTCGTAATTTACGTTTGAAATAATTGTGTATTTATTACCCTGCCTAAAAACAAATTGTTTTTGAGTGAAAAAACCAACTGTATGTATTTGCAGCAAATACTTTTGTTCATCCTGTTTATTATCGAATGTGTAATTCAAAATTACAATACCACTATCATTGCTCATTCCTCTATATAACACTTTTTTACTTGCTTTTAACATTATTGTTATGAATACATAACTAATTGGTGTGCTATCATGATACAAAAGCCTTAAGTAAATCGTTGTGTCATTTGTTTTAGTTACATATATAGAAGAGGTTTGATCTCCAACAAGGTAGTTTTTTTTTATGAAATACGATGATTTAAAATGCTTCATTTTCCCAATCCCGATGGAGAAACTTCCGAAAGCATCGTTGTTCGCAATCTTAAAAAAACAGGTATCCGAAGAACTGATATAAACTTTCTCACCATTATTGTTCGTATATAATGACTGAGAAACGCATTTTTGAGAAACGGATATGAAATATCCATAAATTAAAAATTTAATGATCAATTTCATTTGAGATATATTTTAACGAATGTAAAAATTCCAAAGACGAAACCCGCTAAGGGAGAACAAATTATCAGTAGAATATGGAGCTATTCTGACAGGACTAGTTTCGGATAACCAAATTCTGTATTGACCAGATGACCATACTTTTACCTTATTAACCATTACTGCGTGCTGGTATCCATTATCTGTTTGAAATCCTATTAGTACTCTTTGATTCTTTGACATTGCATTTGTTATTTCTTTTATTGGGTCTTCTAAGTGAGTGATATCAGATTTAAACATGTTGGATTTGTTCACAAGATTACTTAATTCATCTTTGTGAACACCAAGTGAGCCATTTTCTTTTAACCAATATTCATAGTCATATTCATCCAAACCATATGAACTACTGAACTCTTCAAGGCATCTTAAAACACACTCGCCATCTTCTTTACCAAAGTTATCGCCAACAGGCGAACGATAAACTTTAGGAGGGATTTTACCATTCCAAAATGATTTTCCATTTCTTAATTCTCCAATACCAGATACTGTTCCTCCTATAATTCCCCCTGCAACACCTCCCCATAATGCACTTTTTAAACCGCTTTGTAAACCAACCCCAACTCCTTTACCATTCATCCATGCATTACCTGTGCCCCCAACAAATGCTCCGGTAGCTCCACCAGCTGCCCCGGAAACAGCCCCACCTACAAATCCTCCAACTCCAATTGTTGTTGCGGCTGCTGCCCCTACATAATATCCTGTAGCTCCGGCTGCAGCACCTATCCCAAAAGCAATTCCCATATCCGCTAAACTATTTACGTTACCTGTTGCAGTCTGCATCATTAAATTAATCATACCCGCTACAATCATCGTTTCTAGTATTATATCCCCACTAGGATCCGAATACTTTAACGGATTATTAAAACAATAGCTATAACGGTTAAAACTTTGCGTATTATCCGGGGCTTGTATGTAATTATCGGGGCTAATTACGCGGCCTAAAACAGGGTCGTACATGCGGCCGTTCATGTTTATAAGGCTAAACTCTATTAAATGCTCATGGAAAGTGTAACCCCTATCAGTAATATTTAATGCGCCAAATGGTGTTAGTTGGTAACTCCAAGTATTGGGGTCTTGCGGGCGGCCCCAAGCATCGTAGCTACGGGTTTCTACTACAATGCCACTTTGGTCGGTAATGCTCATAATGCTACCTAAATGGTCAAGATGTAGGTAATACATCATTTCATCATCAACCGTTTTTTTGTGTATGGCAAATGGTTGGCCTTCGGCATACAGGTAAGTTAACTCTTCGCCATTTTTTGTTTCCATGCTGGCAGAGTTAATATACTGCTTGGTGTATACCACTTGGCCATATTCTTTTTTAACGGCTTCTATACGCTGCTCGTTTACACCATAAGTTAACTCGTAATCTAATACATCTTGGTTTATGGTTGCTAACTTGCCAATACTGTTGTACGTATAAGTGTGGTTATCGACACTGGCTTGCGGCACCCTTACCGGAGTTAGTGAACTTTCGTACTTGTGTTTGGTTACGGCATTTATTTTTGTATTATGGTAAGTTAAGTTTTGTGTAAGTATACCGCCATTGTTTATGGTTGCTATATTGCCATTGTTTGCGTAGCTATAATATTTATTATCAAAAGCAATGTTAGGGTTACCGTTATTCCAGTAAATAATGGATGTTAATCGGTCTAAATTGTCATAATAAAATTGTTCACTTTTACTAATATCATTAAAGTATCGGTCTTCAAGATTACCCGTTAAAAGGTTAAAGTTATAACCAATATTTAATGCATTTGGATAACCTTGTTTGGTACTCATAATATTTTGTAATTGTGCATCAGTATTAAAACTTAATCGGGTTACAAAACCATTGCCTAATTCAAACTGGTTGGTTCTGCCATCAGTAAAAGTTGCATTTTTTCGCCAAAGCAAGTTACTGTTTCCATCTAATATTTCCACTAAATTATTTGAAGCATCGTATCCATAACTAACTGTAATATTCGGATAGTTTGCTTTAAACAACCTCAAATATGTGTCGTACTCGTATGTAGTGGTATAAGTTGTTGTACCTTTTATTACTTCGCTAACAGTAGATACTAAACCCTCTGCTGTATGGCTGTAATTAATTTTGTGTACTTCGGTATTATTAACTTTGTAAAGCTCTTGGGCTAATTTATTATTTTTACCTAAACCGGGGCTGTTGTAAAAACTAAACAAATACTCTTCGTTAGTTTTTGCTTTTTTAATCAACCTACCAATTGCATCGTAATGAAAAAAGAAGATATTTCCATTGGCATCTACTTGCGCAATTAAGTCGCCAAAAGCATTGTAATCGTATTGTGTTACACCTGCATTAGGCTCGTGCAACTCAATTTTATTTAACTGTACATTATAAACAATAGAAATAATACTACCGTTTGCATCCGTTTGCACCAATTTATTGTGCGCTCCATACTTGTAGGTTATTGTTCCTCCATTGTCAATCACTTTTACTACATTACCACTGGCATCTGCATGCGTTTCTTTTACCCTATTAGCACCTCTGTTTTCAGTTGTTACATTTTTATCGTAGGTAACAGCGTATGTAGTTAGCGTATTTTCGTACTTTATGTCTTTTAACCTGTCAAAAGCATCGTAACTGTAATAGTTCCATTTAATTGACGAAACAGTTTGAGGGTCGAACACATTTGACTCTTGAACAAGCAACCCTCTTGTGTTGTAAATCCATCTTTGCCTGTGAACTTGCTGACCTAAGCCGGAGTAATCTTTCTGAATTTTTTGATTTCGGGCATTATAATACTCAGTTACCCAATTGCCCAAATTACCTGTTTTGGTTATCTTATAATAAGCACCTGTCGGTGAAGAAACATAAGCACGCGTGATTAGTGTTATATTATTTCCAACATTCTTTTCCTGTACCAATTGCCCCCAGGTATTATATTGATATGTTGTTTCTGATCCATCATCTTGTTTAGTGTATAAAATATTACCGTAAATAGGCTCAATTGTAAATTCTTTTTGGCTACCTAAAGCGTTTGTTTCTTTGGTTAGTTCCTTACCATTGTTGTAAGAAAATATTTTGATTCTAAAAGTATTAACTGATGCATTATTAGCACTATCTAATGATATGGTTACAGTGTTTCCGTATTTATCGTAACTTGTTAACTCTTTAACGTAGTAATGAAGGTTGTTTTTAAAACCTTCCACCTCAACAGGTATTCCCCAATTGTTATTTTTTATTTCTTTTTGTACCACATAGCTTGATGTACCATTATACCTGATGTTGGTTGAACGGGTTATGGATAACGAAGCCGGAATCCAAGTACCCTTTTGCTCAAATTTATTGTCAACAGACTGAATGTACTCAACATTACCATTGCTACCTAACATAGCATACATGGTAGCAGAATGTATCATGTTCCCATAAACATCATAACTAAAACAAGTTGATTTTTTGGTGTGTTTAAGATAATCTGTTTCTATTAAATAACTGCAAAACGGGAACACCGTTTTTGAGTTAGCCGAGGTTTCTGTAACACCATATTCAAAAGTTGTTTTAGCTATTAGGTTCTGCACATTACTGAATGGATTATTTAAATTAGTACAATGATTAAATACCTCGGTTGAAAGCGTATTTAGCTTATAAGTCAATTGTACATCCTGTTTACTTTTACTAATAGTAGTTCTATTAGTGCCTCCACCATCAATTTTAACAGTTGCTGTTGCTGTAAAGCCTAATAATCCTCTACCGTGCGTGTGGTATAGTAAATTTTTATAGGCATACTGCATTTCAACATCTATAAATCCTACTGTTTTTTGTTTAAAACTGCTTACTACATACAATGGTATGTTAACAGTTTTAGCCATGCTAAATGTATTAGCGTCACTTGTTCTAAAATACTTGTTGTATTTATTCAGTAATGCATATGAGAACTCAAACGAATGAACATCTGAATAGTTAATTCCTGAAACCCTTTTGTTCTTTAAATCAAAACTTTCAATAGCGATTTCGGCTGTGGTGTTGGCGTTAATGTAATAACCCATAAATACATCAGACTTTCCATCTCCATTAAAATCGGCCACAATATTCCTGTTATCCGTGTATCTGTTTGCGCCCGATGTAAGGTTATTGGTTCCAATATTTTTTTTATGGAAACCAAGTCCGGTTGAATAATAGATATAGACCTCAGTACCGGAATGGCTATTATGACTGCTGTGATTATGCCTCTCAAGTATATCTGTCCTTCCGTCTCCATTATAATCACCCAATTCAAAGTGAAAACCACTTATTCCACAATAGTCAGAGTTGAAGCCATGAAGAAACCAAAGACTAGAGGCGTTGTACTGATGAAATCCTTGACCATTAGAATATGCAATGTGCCAATTGTTATTAATAAAATAAAGTAGGTCAGTTTTGCCATCCCCATTAAAATCACCTGGCTGAATAAATTTATGGTATTGTGTGGGAAAGCCTTGTGTAGCATTTCCATATATATGAGTAAATGAATTAGTAATGTTGTTATACTCTAAAATGGAAGATTGGGCATTTTGCGTAAATACATTCATTAAATCTAATTTTCCATTTCCGTTAAAATCCATTGGGTACAAATCAAGCCGAGAAACAGGCCCATAACTCGCATACCTATCTGGAATAATTGATAAGTTTCTTTTTGTACTTAAATAAACATGTACGGTATTTTGAACAGCAGGTTGAGTTGAAGAAGCACAACCACTTAAACTTCTGTCACCAATCATTTCTCGCTCAATTAAGTCAGGCAATCCATCACCGTCAATATCTCCAAGCATTGGCATGATGTTAATTTTTTTATACATCTGGTCAGCTGTTGAAAAATGATGATTGGGCTCAGGATTATAAAGTACTCGCTGTGGAAAGTGATTCTGAATAAGACTATAATTAAACTTATTATTTGAATAGCTTGATTGTATTAGGTGATAGCTAAACGTTATAAAACTTATTCGGTATTCATCCGATTGAGAACAACCTCCAGAGCCAAGTGTATAATTTGATTCAAACACTTGTAGCAAAACATCATCATCACCGTCAGCATCCACATCAGAAACCAATATTGCACCAACATTATTAAATGGAATTTGATAATTTGCTAGTCGAAACGAAAATACAGTCGAAACTGAGTTAGCAGGATTATTCTTTAATATTTGAATAGTATTTCCAGTTCCTAAAAACTTATTATTAAATGGGTCTAACTCACCGTTTATAACTAATAAATCTTTACTACCATCTCCATCAAAATCACCGGGAATACGCAGATAGTCATCGTGCGTATATAAATAACCTGTTTTTCTTGATGCTTGACCTTCGGCACTCCAATTAATTGCCAAAGTTGGCAGTGCTTCGCCTTGTCCATTTTTTTCAATAACTTCTTCTAAGTAATAATTAACATTGTCAAAGCTGTATGTCATTTCGTAGGTCCTTACCTTTGTGCTTGCAGAAAACGTTTCTATTTTACTTAGTAATTTGTTTTGGTTAAATGTTCCTCCAGCCGAATATTTTTGAAGATTATTATTTGCATTTATATACTCGAACGTTACATTATTATACGGAGCCTCAGCATTACCCGAGCAACTTTTCGTGC
>CANHBJ010000121.1 GCA_947459075.1 Bacteroidota bacterium | reverse complement strand
CGTTCTACCGTTCCATTGGTTAACCCAGCAAACAAGCGTAGCTTAGAGGTTATTATTGTAGGCTCTGGTTTAGCAGGTGCTTCTGCAGCTGCATCATTAGCCGAGTTGGGTTACAAAGTAAAAGTTTTCTGCTTTCAAGATTCTCCACGCAGAGCGCATAGTATTGCAGCTCAAGGCGGTATTAATGCGGCTAAAAACTATCAAAACGATGGTGATAGCACATACCGATTATTTTACGATACCATTAAAGGTGGCGATTACCGTGCACGCGAAGGAAATGTTTATCGTTTAGCAGAGGTTAGTGCAAACATTATTGATCAGTGTGTGGCACAAGGAGTGCCTTTTGCTCGCGAATACGGAGGAATGTTAGATAACCGTTCGTTTGGTGGTACACAAGTAAAGCGTACGTTTTACGCTGCTGGTCAAACCGGCCAACAATTGTTATTAGGAGCATATAGTGCACTACAACGCCAAATTGGTTTGGGGCAGGTAGAAATGTTTACCCGCCACGAGATGTTAGATATTGTAAACATTGATGGCAAATGCCGTGGTATAATTGCCCGCGATTTAGTTAGCGGTAACTTAGAGCGCCATTTTGGTCATGCGGTGTTGTTGTGCTCTGGTGGTTACGGAAACGTATTTTATTTGAGTACAAATGCCATGGGTAGTAATGTAACTGCTGCATGGAAAGCACACAAAAAAGGCGCATTTTTTGGTAACCCTTGCTTCACACAAATTCACCCAACTTGTATTCCTGTATCTGGCGATCACCAATCAAAATTAACATTGATGAGTGAGTCGTTACGTAACGATGGACGTATTTGGGTGCCAAAGCGCAAAGAAGATGCAGCTGCAATTCGCTCAGGTAACTTAAATCCTAACGATTTAAAAGAAGATGATAGAGATTATTTCTTAGAAAGACGTTACCCTGCATTTGGAAATTTAGTACCTCGTGATGTGGCATCTCGTGCTGCAAAAGAGCGTTGTGATGCAGGTTTTGGTGTAAACCAAACAGGCGAAGCAGTATACCTTGATTTTGCTTTTAATACCAAATACAAATACGGTAAAAAAGAAGCTACTAAAAAAGGTATTCAAAATCCTACTGAAGCGCAATTAAAAGAATTAGGACAAGCTGTTGTAAAAGAACAATACGGTAACTTGTTTGATATGTACCAACAAATTACTGGTGTTAATCCATACGAAAATCCAATGATGATTTACCCTGCGGTGCATTATACCATGGGTGGTTTATGGGTTGATTATAACTTAATGACAACCGTTCCAGGCTTATATGCATTGGGTGAAGCAAATTTCTCTGATCACGGTGCAAACCGTTTAGGAGCATCTGCTTTGATGCAAGGATTAGCAGATGGATATTTTGTTATTCCATACACTGTTGGTAATTACTTAAGTAAAGAGATTAGCGTAAAGCCAATTGATACCAACCATGAAGCATTTGTAGCTGCCGAAAACGAAACTAAATCTCGTTTAGAAAAGTTAATGAACATTAAAGGAACCAAATCGGTTGATTATTTCCACAAACGTTTAGGTAAAATAATGTGGAATGAATGCGGTATGGCTCGAAGTAAAGCGGGTTTAACAAAAGCAATAAGCGATATTCAAGCTTTGCGCGCAGCATTTTGGAGTGATGTGCGTGTACCGGGTGAAATAAACGAATTTAACCCTGAATTGGAAAAAGCTGGTCGTGTTGCTGATTTCTTGGAACTTGGCGAGTTAATGTGTAAAGATGCACTAGACCGTAATGAAAGTTGTGGTGGACACTTCCGTGAAGAGTATCAAACAGAAGAAGGCGAAGCTTTACGTGATGACCAAAACTATAACTATGTTGCCGCTTGGGAGCAGTTAACCAATGGCGATTGGGAGTTACATAAAGAAGTGTTGAATTACGAAAATATTAAAATAGCACAACGCAGTTATAAGTAATAGGTTTTGGTTTGATTGTTTTATTATAACATCAACCCACAACGAATTAATCTATCAACCCATAACAAAAAATTACAACAATGAGTGGAGATATGAACGTAACACTTAAAGTGTGGAGACAAAAAAACAATAATGATCGTGGTCGTTTTGAAACCTATCCAGTTCAAGGCGTATCACCTGATATGAGTTTCTTGGAAATGTTCGATGTATTAAACGAACGTTTAATTACTGAGGGGAAAGAACCCGTTGCATTTGATCACGATTGCCGTGAAGGTATTTGTGGTATGTGCAGTATGTTTATCAATGGTCGTCCGCATGGCCCTTTGCAAGGTGTTACCACCTGCCAATTGCACATGCGTTCGTTTAAAAACAATGATACCATAGTGGTTGAACCATGGCGTGCAAAAGCATTTCCTGTAGTTAAAGATTTAGCAGTAAACAGAAGCGCTTTTGATCGTGTAATGTCGTCTGGTGGATTTATTTCTGTTAATACAGGTAATGCCCAAGATGCAAACTCAATACCAATTGGTAAAGATAATGCTGATATGGCTTTTGCAGCAGCAACTTGTATTGGTTGCGGTGCATGTGTTGCAGCTTGTAAAAATGCTTCAGCTATGTTATTTGTGTCTGCTAAGGTATCGCAATTCGCATTATTACCACAAGGTCAGCCTGAGCGCAAACAACGTGTATTAAACATGGTAGCGCAAATGGATGCCGAAGGTTTTGGTTCTTGCACCAATACTGGAGCTTGTGAGGCTGAGTGCCCTAAAGGTATCTCAATTAGTAACATTGCTCGTATGAACCGCGATTTTATTGGCACCCAATTATCAATACAAAAAGTATAATTTAGGAAGCCTAAAATAGTTTTATCAAAATCCCGTTAACTTTTTGTTAGCGGGATTTTTTTGTGCAACCTTATTCCATTTTTTTTTATCTTTACCACACGCAATAGCATGAAATATAACATACTCGTACGCAAATATTTTCTTATTTTAATATTGACGATTTCGTCAATAACGAGTTTTGCAACACATTATCGTGCGGGAGAAATATTGTATGAACACATCACAGATAGAAGATATAGAATTACGGCAATTTCTTATACAGACCCTGCTTCTTTAGCCGACCCATCAACCATTGAAATTGAAATAAAATTTGGTGATGGTTCTACTGAAAAAATTGGTAGAACATCAAGAACAGTATTATCAAACCGCGTGGTGCAAAATGTTTATGTAGTTACACACGAGTATAGGGTTGATGGTAATTACACCATAAGTTATTACGACCAAAATAGGGTTAATGGTATCATTAATATAAATCTTGGCAATACTGAGTTCTTACCGTTTTATGTAGAAACGCAACTAAAGGTTAATCAAAGCATGGGGCCAAATAGATCCCCTATTTTAACTAAACCTCCTATTGATAATGGTTGTGTAGAGAAACCTTATTTTCATAATCCTGCTGCATATGATCCTGATGGAGATAGTTTAACGTTTCAGCTCACATCACCCAAACAAAATACTGGTGAGGTTGTGCCAAATTATCGCGACCCAGAGGCAATTAATAATTTATTTGAAATAGGACTAAATAATGGGCAATTAAAATGGAACGCTCCTCCAAGGGTGGGTATTTATAACATAGCCATCTTAATTAAAGAATTTCGTAAAGGTATTTTAGTTGGTTATGTGGTGCGCGACATGCAAATTTTTATCGATAGGTGTGCCAATATGCCTCCAGTTGTGCAAGATATAGCAAGTGGTTGTGTGGTAGTGGGTGATTCAATTTCGCGTATTGTTTCTGCAAATGAATCTGATGGTGGACAACGTGTTTCGCTTCACGGCTTTGGTGGTCCGTTTTCGGTTAATAATAAAGCAATTTTCACTCCTAATCCGGCAATTGGTTTAGGTTCTGTATCAACACAATTTAAATGGAAACCATCGTGTAATCAAATTAGTTATCGCCCTTGGCAAGTAATATTTGAGGCAAGAGATGATCAAGTTACTTCGCCTGCTGTAAATCAAAATTCGTTTTTTGTGCAGGTTATAGGTCCTGCTGTTATAAACGTAAAGACAAAGCAAATTAATAATGGATTTCAACTTACCTGGAACAGAGATACGTGCGGTTTAGTAGGAGAGTATCGGATATATAGAAGAATTGATAGCAGCAACTGGAATCCAAGTGCTTGCGAAACAGGTGTGCCAGCCTATACAGGGTTTAAATTGCTTACAACCATTAAAACATTAAACAACCCTAACACAACAACTTATTATGACGATAACAGCGGTAAAGGTTTATCGCCATTGGTTAGGTATTGTTACAGAATAGTAGTGATTTATCCGCCACGCAGTGCCACAGGTCAAATTATTTTCTCTGATATTTCTGAAAGCATTGCCTCTATTGAAGTTTGTGATAATATTATTTTATCAAGTCCTGTAATTACAAAAGTTAGTGTAAGTAACACATCAACCACACAAGGTAAAATAGATATGGCATATGTTACACCAAAAGTGATAGATACAATGGTGTATGCGCAACCATACCGCATTGTGTTGAAGCGAAAAGCGACAACAGAAAATATCTATACTACATTGGTAACATACAATTACAACGCTTATAATGCAATGCTTGATGGCATATTTACCGATTCACTTTTAAATACCACCCAAAATCAATATCAATATACGGTTAATTTTTGGGCAACAGTAAATGATACGTTTCGTATGGTATCTGAAAGCAGAATTGCAACATCTATTAGAAATACCATTTATAGCACTGACAGGACTAACATCATATTTTGGAATGTTGATGTGCCTTGGGTTAACGATAGTTTTATAGTATATCGTAAAAATGCCTTGAACGTATTTGATAGCATAGGAACTGCTACTCAAAATCAATTTAACGATACCGGATTAACCAACAATATAACGTATTGTTATTTGGTAAAATCTATTGGCGATTACAGTATTTTCAAAAACAAATTTACCACCATAAACTATTCGCAAGAAATATGCGGAACCCCAATTGATACTGTAAAACCTTGTGCACCGCAGCTCTTGGTTACACCACCATGCAACGTATTGGGCGAGTACCGTAATTATTTAACTTGGATTCCTAATCAACCCTGTGCTCCTGATGTGGTTAAATACCGTGTTTACCATAAACAGCTCATTACTGATGGTTATAAGTTATTGGCAGAGTTAAACAACAATCAATTTAATTATATTGATGATAGGGTTGAACTCAAACTTTCTATATCTGGATGTTATTATGTTTCAGGCATTGATTCTGCTGGTAACGAAAGCGATGCCACTAATTTGGTTTGCATCGAAAATTGTCCTACATACGATATACCAAACGTATTTACACCTAATGCAGATAACACTAATGATACGCTTTATCCTTTCCCTTATAGGTTTGTTACAGGTATTGATATGGTAATATATAATAGATGGGGAACTCAAGTTTATGCCACTAAAAACATAGATATATTATGGAATGGTAAAGACCAACAAACAGGAATTGATTGTCCTGATGGGATTTACTATTACATTTGTGAAGTATATGAAACCTACCTAGATGGCATCAGAAATCGCAACATTAGAGGTACAGTTCAAATAATAAGATAAAAACGTGTTTACAGGAATTATAGAACAACTTGGTAACGTTACCAACATACAAGCAAAGGGCACCAATAAACATTTTACCATTACTGCTCCTTTTACAAACGAATTAAAAATAGACCAAAGTGTTGCGCACAATGGCGTTTGCTTAACTGTGGTAGATATCCAACATAATCAATATACGGTTACGGCAATTGACGAAACTTTACAAAAAACCAATTTGAATAAATTGATGATAGGTGATGTGGTAAACTTAGAACGTTGTATGCCTGCTAATGGTAGGTTTGATGGGCATATTGTACAAGGTCATGTGGATGGAACAGCCACTTGTTTATCTGTTAAAGATGAAGATGGAAGTTGGTTGTTTAGTTTCAAGTTGGTACAACCTGATGATGCTAAATATATTGTAAATAAAGGCTCTATCTGTATTAACGGAATTAGTTTAACCGTTGTAAATTGTACAGATGACATATTCTCTGTTGCCATTATCCCATACACCTATGAGCACACAAACCTTCACTGTATAAAACCAGGAACAACTGTAAATATTGAATACGATATAGTAGGCAAGTATATTGCTAAGATGTTAGGTGGTAAATAATAATTAATAATATAAGGTATTTTTTATAGCGTTTGATTGCTATTTCAATTTCCAAGCTCTTCCAAGGCCAACCAAGCCATTAATCCTGAACCAATTTCCAGTGCTGCTTCATCAATATTAAATGTAGGTGTATGCACACTAGAGGTTATTCCTTTTGCTTCGTTACGCACCCCTAGTCGATAGAATGTAGCAGGCACTTCTTGGCTGTAAAATGCAAAATCTTCTGCGGCCATCCAAATATCTAAATCAACTACATGCTCTTCTCCTAAATAAGCAATGGCAGCTTGCTTGGCGCGTGCAGTAACTTCGGGGTTGTTTTTTAAAAACGGATAGCCATGGTGTATATCAAAATCACAACTACCACCCATACTTTCTGCAATTCCCTCCGCCAATTTTTTCATTTTTTGATGCGCTTCTGCACGCCATTTTTCGTTCATGGTGCGGAAAGTTCCTTCCATTTTTACCTCATTAGGAATTACGTTGGTTGCGCCATTAGCAATTACTTTTCCAAACGATAATACACAAGGTATTGCGGGGTTTGCCATGCGGCTTACCAATTGTTGCAAAGAAGTAATGATATGAGCAGATATTAAAACTGGATCGATATTTAAATGGGGCATGGCTCCATGACCGCCTTTGCCTTTTACGGTTACATAAATTTCATCAGTAGAAGCCATGTACAAACCACTACGAAAACCAACAGTTCCAACAGGTAAAAGTGGCATTACATGTTGGCCAATCATGCTGTGTACATCAGGATTTTTAAGCACGCCTTCTTTAATCATTAAACTTGCACCACCAGGTAGTTTTTCTTCTCCTGGTTGAAAAACCAACTTTATAGTTCCTTCAAATGATGTTTTAATTTCGTTTAAAATTTGTGCAGCACCAAGTAAACAGCTTGTGTGTACATCATGTCCACAGGCATGCATAACACCTGAATTAATCGACTTGTATGGTACATCGTTTTGCTCTTCAATAGGTAGTGCATCTATATCACCGCGTAACGCAACAGTTTTACTATCGGGGTTGTTGCCTTTAATTAAAGCTACCAAACCGGTATTTGCCATAGGTGTTACATCAGTAATGCCCATAATGTTTAGCTGTTGTAGAATATACTTTTGGGTATTGTATTCCTCAAAACTCAACTCTGGATTTTGGTGCAAGTGACGTCTGATGTCAACAATTTCTTTACTGTGTTTTTGTGCTAATTGTTTGATGTGCGCTACCGATATCATACCTCAAATTAAAGCTATTACATTGGTTCAAGCAAATACAATAACCAAGTGGTTGTTATTTGTAAATAAAAGGATGTGGATTAAAAACACTTTGGGCATCAACCCAAATTAATAATTTTGCTGCCTTCAATAACTACCACAGTGTATAAAAT
>CANHBJ010000120.1 GCA_947459075.1 Bacteroidota bacterium | reverse complement strand
ATGCTGTAGGAACATCAGAAAAATACATTGCAGGTGGAACCGGAGTTGTAGCCAATTGCTCAGTAATTGGTGGTAGCTACTTAATTGGTGGATTAAATCCAAACACAAGCTCTTATCGCTACGTAATGGATTACCGTATTTTACCAAATTTACCTGTAACTTTCCCTGCACATATTCCTACAAACGCCACAAACGCAACTGCAGCATACGTAACTAATGCTGATGGCGCAACAGGTCTTTTAGCAAATGGTTCAGTTTATGCTAACCCTGGTGTTTACACCATGTATGTAAAATACATTTTAGCTCAAGATCAATAATCAACTTATTACAAACAAAGCCAAGCAAATCGCTTGGCTTTGTTTATTTTTAATATAAGTTTTTTTACTGTTATGAAATGGATCATATCCTTGTGCATAATACTTTTTGTTTGTAATGTTTGTTACTCACAATCAAATTGTAATGTGTCGTTAACCTCAAACTGCAACCCTACGGGTGCGGGTTCTCAGTGTGTAATTACTGGAGAACCAACCATTAACTTTACGTTTGAATCATTTGGAGATTTTTTAACTGGTGGAAATGTATTTGGTGCAAGTATCCTAAAAATGATTGTAGGAGAAAATGTAGCACCATTAGCTGACTGCAGATGGAGGTTAAATGTTCATATGGATAATAACGGAGGAGTGCCAACAGAATGGGAACAGGTTTATGCCTATGGCACAAACACAGCACCATTGCCTAATGTAAACATATTAGAAATGCGGTTAAGAAACCAATGTAACACCAGTTTAACTGGAAGCACATATGCTAATTTAGCCACTACAGCCTCCAACATAGATGTTGTAGAATCACCAGGTGTTAGCAATAATAGTGGTACATGTTCTGCAACCAATGTAAACAGACCAGGTAGTTATTTAAACAATTTTGGCGAATACAGCTTTGCTATAGATTATAGATTAAAACCTACACTTAATGTTCAACCAGGTATTTATCGCCTAAATGTAAAATTTTGTATTACTGAAGGAAACTAAATGCCAATTAACATTAAGTCATATTTATGTAGTAATGTTTTAAACTATCTACTTTTAGTAGGTATCATGCTATGCAATAACCAAGCGCATGCACAATTGGATACCATGATAAATGGTATACCTATATTAAGACCAGAAGGCACATTAGTTGCCTTTTTTATGGATGATAGTACAGTAACCATACAACCAGGAGAAATTATCTCAAAAACCATTATCCTATACAACCTAGAAAATAAAACAAAAAATATTCGTATTCACGTTTCTGCCCCTCCAGAATGGAAAAGGACCAACTTCTCTGATCGCGTTTACGAAATAAAAGGAGGTGAGGTGTTATATCTTCCAGCTTCCATTATTCCAAATGGGAAGATTAAAGGCAATACAAAATATTTAATAACAGTATATGTTAATGATGAATCAGGACCATTTATTGGTTCATCCAGTTTTTTTGCTTTTCGACACAGAACCAGTAATTGGGATATAAACCTCTTACAAAATAACAAAGTATATTTTAAAAATAAAGAGAGTAAGGCGAAACTAAATTTTAGTGTGTTTAATGTTGGCAATGAAGACCAACCCATTTCAATGACGGTTGAAACCTATAGATCTTCTCTTTCTGTTACAGACAGCGCAGGGAAAATAGTACAAGGTAAATTTGTAGATTATATATTACCCATTGGTGGTGATACAGTTTTTAACTACAACGTAAGTAGTGTGGAAGGCATCAGAAATCAGCGATTTGTTGATACGGAATCACACCGTCCTACTTCAACAGACCAAACAAAAACACAAAGTATATACATTAAAACCACCGAATCAAAAGCATTAGGAAACAAAGCAATTCATAAAAATAAAAAAGTAGACTTTGTTCAATTGGGAAATGAAATAAAAGTGACGCCATTCGGTTATTCATACTTCCCATTAACGGTAGAAGCCAATATTAACAGCATAGCTACCGGTTCTCCGTTGGCTAATATATTTATGCGTGGTAATACCGAATTTGAAAATGGTACTTCGGTAAATTACCAACTTCAAACATTTTTTACATCAAATTACTATACCAGTAGTTATTTAGATTATACCAATTATTTTGTTGGCATAAACAACAAAAAGTATACTGTAGTTCTTGGTAACATAAGTGGTATACCAGAAGCCAATGCTACCATGCCTATACCTGGAAAAGGAGCAGGAGTGATTTATCGTGTTAACCAAAAACATAGTTTTGGAACCTTTTATACCAAAAGTCCTGGGTTATTTAATACGGCACGTATAGGCACTAATAACACAGAGGGTTTCGGGTTTTCCTATGGATTAACACTAAAAACATTTACACTTAATGCAGCATATTCTAAAGCAGATTATAGATCAAACGGGTATACATCGGATAATTGGGGTATAAACACAACCAAGTCGTTTCTAAAAACCCACTCCATATCTTTAGGTGGTATGCTTGCAAACAATATTTTAAATTCAGGAAACAGCACAACTGGTTTCATAGCTAGGGGTTCTCATTCTGGTCAATATTTAAAAAGTAGAAGATTAAATACCAGTACTTCACTAACATATATTTCCAAAAATTTTAGCTATTTAAATAATGGTGATGGCTGGTTAGGCTCATTTAATTCAAGCTACAATTCCGATAAAAAAATCGGGGTACAAATAAATAGCAACTTTAATAAACGCATATTGTATTTCTCTGTTTCGCCAAATAATTCAATAGGAACAAGCTATTTTAATTTAAACAATCAAATAACCATAAACCGATCTTTTGTAAGCAGTTTTATTTCAGGTTCAATTTTTCATAATACCTCAATAATTAACAACAACGAATTAAGATCGAGAGGTATTGGCTTAAATGTGGGTAGTTTTGAATACGATAAGAATAAGCTTTACTCGGGTTCGGTTATGGCAGGATACACCAAACCAATGTTCTTAAGCCCTGCAAACAATTATTTCTTTTTTCAGCTATTTGGCATGATGAGATATAAAGTACTATCAGGGTTTTTAAGATACTCATATGGCAATATTGGTTCAACAGGATTTAGTAATAATAATGTATTTTATTCGCCACAATTGGTTAACATCAGCTTAAACCACCAACACCAGTTCCGCGACTCCCACTTTATTTTACAACAATTTTTAAGCTATACTTATTACGACTTAAACCAGCGCCAAACGCTTAGTTACATGCCTGAACTAAACTTTTATACCAATAACGATTGGCGATTCCGTTTACAAATTGGTTATTTTTTAGCAAGTACAAATAATTCGGGGGCATTAATAGTGGCATCTGGAGGAACAACTGGCATATCGGAAGACCAAACAACAGTTTCTCAAAATGTGATGGCTAATCTTGGTATACGTAAAACTTTTGGAATCAAGAATCCATTTTCTAACAACAACTATTATTCGGCCAACATCAAAGCGTTTGTTGATATTAATGGCAACAAAAAATTCGACAATGACGAATATTTATTAGAAAATGTAGTAGTAAGAATTAATGGTTGGGATGTGCTAACAAATCAAAAAGGTGATGCAAAATTATTAAATATACCAGCTGGTATGTACGAAATTTCTGCGTTTAGTTTGGATGATGTAAAAGACTACTTCCCTAACATTGCAGATACCATAGTAATAGCCCGTAATTACATAGACAAAGAATATTTAGCAATACCGTTTGTAAAAGGTGTTAAAATTTATGGTAAAGTTTCTGTTGATAGAGATTTACTATCACAACAAATGGAAATGATACCTGAAATAGGCGGAATAAAAATTAGCGCAGAAAATGGTAAAATAATTCATGCACTTACAGAAAACGATGGCTCATTTGTTTTTTATGCTCCATACGGTGATTATACCATCATTTTTGACGAACAAGTTTTAGGTACAAGGTACCGTTTGATGGAAAATAATATTAAGGTTAAAATAGATAAAGAGGTAGAAAGCGTTTTTGTTACTTTTAATATTATAGAAAAAAGAAGGAAAGTAGCTGTGAAAAAGTTTGGGGCAAATGGCAGCATTAAACAGAATGATACCACAGCCATTAGTAAAAACACAACAGTTATACCTGCTCCTGCGGTAAATAATAATGTGCCTAATACGTCTCCATTAAAATCAAATACTGAGCAGGCTACTATAACAGACGAAGTATTGGATAACTTTTTAAGAGACAAAATTGACGTAGTAAATACCAATGGAGTTATATACACTGTGCAAATTGGTGCATTCATGAAGCCTCTTAACCCAAGTGCATTTGATAACATAAATGATATTATGTACGAAATAATAGGAAACAATTTTGTGCGTATCATGTCTGGTCAATTTACCAACGAAGCCGATTGTATTAAAACACTCACAGCGTTAAGCGCAAGAGGATTTAATGATTCATTTATATCTGCTTACTACAAAGGCAAGCGGATAACATTAGATGAAGCAAGGCAAATTAAAGGTAGATAATAAAACACCTTTATCTGAAAATATTTATTGAATTTAACTGATAAGTAAAATAGGATTTTGCTTAGCAACAAAACTGCCAATTACTGTTAATGTGGTGTTGTGCTCCAATCCTAATTTAATAATCTCATCTACATAATTTCTATCAACAGACACTAACAATCCACCATTGGTTTGTGGGTCGGGTAATAGTGTAAAAGCCTCCATGGCATCTACCGATGGGGCTATGTTTACTTTCTCACTATACGCATTCCAGTTTCTATAGGTTGCATCTGGTACAATACCCTGTTTTGCGTAATCAATAGCTGCTTGTAGCTTTGGTATTGATGCATAGTTTATATTGGCAGTTAAGTTACTTCCTTCGCTCATTTCAACCAAATGACCTAGCAATCCAAAGCCTGTTACATCAGTCATGGCATGAACACATTTTTCTTTACCCAATATTTCACCAAAAGAATTTAATGCAGTAAGTTGATCAACTAAAATAGCTTGGTGACCTTCTAACATTACACCACGTTTTTGTGCTGTAGCCAATATACCAACACCAATGGGCTTACTCAATAATATTACATCACCATCTTGGGCGGTATTGTTTTGTTTGATGTGTTGAATTTGAGCCAAACCATTTACAGATAAACCAAAAAATGGCTCAGGTGCATCAATGGTATGTCCACCAGAAATAACAATACCAGCCTTTTCGCAAATAGATCTTGCTCCATCCATTAATAGAGCCGCAACCTCTGCCGGAATTCTATCAATTGGCCAACCCAGTATGGCTATTGCTGTTATCGGCTTACCACCCATTGCATATACATCACTTATGGCATTTGCAGCAGCTACCTGACCAAACGTAAAAGCGTCATCAACAATTGGCATAAAAAAATCGGCCGTAACAATCAAAGCAGATCCATTGCCTAAATCATATACTGCGGCATCATCATTATTGCTATTACCTACAAGTAAATTACTATTAACTGGAGTAGCAATGCGGTTTGAAGACAAAATACTATCTAAAATTGCAGGAGATATTTTACATCCACAGCCAGCGCCTTTGGCAAATTGCGTAAGTTTAATGGTTGTCATTTAAGTTTATTACTTGTTTTAAAATTAAAGCTGCATTTTCCTTTGGATTAACAACAGCAGAATCGATAATAACCGACTTCCTTCCTACCCGCTCTCCCGATCTTTCGTATTGTTTGTCATAGTATTTCAGGAGGACATCAAAACAAGCTTTGATATTTCCTTCCAATAAAAAATTAATTGCATTCTTGGTATCAAGCCCTCCTAAACGTTTTTGAATTCGCATGGTAGCAGAAACCAACTTGTCACTATCAAACTTGCCATAATGCTCCAAAATATGCCCTAATCGTTGTTCGAATGGAATATTTAAAACAATAAGATTGCCTGCTAAAATAGTTTCGTAAAAAGCTTTCGGCAAATTTAACAACCCAATTCGTTGGCTTTCATTTTCAATCCAAATAGGATTGGTTTGATTGTATTGTTGTTGCTCGTTAAAATAATAATACTTGGCTAGTTGCGTGGCTAAGTTATTTTCAAACTGTTCTTGTGATGGTTGCTCATCCATGCCTAAAGCTCCAAAAGAAGAACCTTTATGGCATGCAATACCTTCTAAATCTATTACGGATACGTGTTGTTTTTTAAGTTCATGTAAAACCTCTGTTTTTCCACTTCCTGTATATCCACCCAATACGTTAAATTGGTAAGGTAAAGCCAACTGCTGAAGCACATCATTGCGGTATGATTTATAACCACCCTCCAACAATACAACATCAAAACCATAAAAACCAAGGAGCCATGCCATAGCACCACTGCGCATGCCACCACGCCAACAATGCACCAATACTTTTTGGTTGTTGTTACTCGGGTATTTTTTTAACGCAGCCTCTACCGTTTTTATATAGTCATTAAGTTGTGGACCAAAATACTTTAATCCAATTTTTATAGCATCTTGTCTACTTAATTGCTTATACGTTGTACCAATTTCAGCACGCTGATTATCATCAAAAATAGGTAACGATAACGCGCCTGGAATATGCGCGTATGCATACTCCTTCGGGCTACGCACGTCAAATATAGGGTTGCTATTAGCAAGTTCTAAAAACGTTCGTACATCAACTTTTTCGATGGGCATTTACTATTTTATTAAAAATCAAAAGTACTAAATACTAAAGCTCTTTTAGAATAAATAAAATGGTTGCATTTTATTACAAGTAACTACCAAAAATAGTTTTGGTTAAAGATTAGCATTGCATTAAATTAATTTAGTTATTCGTCTTGTTTGTTTTATTTAGAATTGCGTCTCTATTTTTTTTCTTTGTATCTGATCTACTATGGATTAAACCCATTAAATCAGGTCTACCTAATTACGTGCTGATATTTATTAGAAGCATTTTAACAACTGCTATATTCAGCCTAATATGGATTACAACAGCGCACTTTTTTAATGATGAATGTATAAACCAGCAATTTTTAAAAAGGAGTTACCCTATTGATTTATGGTTTTACACAAAGGCTGTCACCATTTGTTTATTTAGTTTTTGGGGATTGTATTATTTCACATCATCACTAAAACTAAACAAGTTTGTTTTTGTGGCACCGTTGGCAAATCTTGGGTTTATTTTTACCATACTCACTTCCTTTTGGGTGTATAATACCCCAATTTCAGTTACTCAAATTGCGGCACTTGTATTATTGGGGGTAACCGTATTGGTGGTTTTAAAACAAATACCAATTAAAGAATTTAAGCTTTTGGTTATTCCTATTGCACTCACACACTTTTTTTGGGATACGGCAGTGGTATTTTACCCTTTGGTTATCAATAATATTGGGGTGCTTCCATTTTGTCTTTTAATGGAAGTATGTGTAATGATTAGTTCAGGAATTTTAGTGCTCATTAACTTAAAAGACATTTCCTGGTTTACCGTTAAAAAGCATTTGGCCACAGCAGTTATCATGGCAATTATACTTTGTATTGCTGTAGTTTTATTCTCTTTAAGTTTGGTTAGCTTATCGGTAATTGTAGTGGTTACACTTGGTCTACTTACAAAACTTATCCGTTTAATTTATGGTTACTTGGTATTAAAAGAGCGCCTAAACAGCAAAGAATTAATTATCTTATTTCT
>CANHBJ010000119.1 GCA_947459075.1 Bacteroidota bacterium | reverse complement strand
GAAGAGATGACGCCAACACAAAAGATTAAGCGTAAAATTGTAGAGAAAAAATACGAAGAGTCGATTAAAAATATGTATGTTAAGATTGTAGAATAAAACATTCAATTACTTAAAAATACAATAGGCTGTCTCATGTTTTGATGACAGCCTATTTTATTTAAAAATCTTCTTCAATGATTTCTTTTACACGTCCAATTTGTCCGTCTTCAAGTCGTACTTTAATACCTCTGTGATGTTTGGGTGCACTGGTTAAAATATCTTTTACAATTCCTTCTGTTAGTGCTCCGCTTAGTTGGTCCTTTTTTAAAATAACATGAACCAAGTCGCCACGTTTAATATTTGTACGTATGGTACCATCCATTACTTGTAAACACGTTTAAGTTTAAACTCTTTAACAGGGGCAACAATCATGGGTACCTTTTCTATGGTAACTGAGCTGGTATCTAAGCCAAATGCTTTTTCTTCACTTAAACTTAAAGAATCTAAAACACTGTAAGCATCCATAATTAAACTTTCGTATACGCTCAACTCGTTTTCATAGCTTAAATGGCGTTTTAACACTACAAATCTAAAGTCGCCTGTAATGTTTAATTTACTTAATGATGCATACCTACTTGTTACGTCTACTTCATGGTTTTTCATCAATTCTTCAACCACCTTACGGAAGTAAAAGTTAATTTTTTGTTCAACCCTAAACCCTAATCTAAAATCAATTTTAATTACATCTTGGCTAGCAATATGGTCAACTTTATACTCCATAGTGTATGGTTGATCGTCAACGTGGATGTGCACAAACCAATAAATATCTGCACGTTTGGGTTGTTTTTGCAAGATGCTATAAACAACTTTATTCTCTAATTCCATGGTATTGTCGGCACTGGTTAAATAAACCAAATGGGTTGCATACTTTGGTACAGAAGTATCATTGCTTAATTGTTGAAGTATAGGAATATAATCGCGCAGTTTAACAAACTCCGTTAAACGGTTTTTAATTTTTCTTCCTTTAAACCATACCCACATAATGGCTATAAAAAGTAAACTTACAAGCAACGTCATCCAGCCACCATGTGGTATTTTAATAATGTTAGCAATTAAAAAACACGATTCTATTGATAGGTATACAATTGTTATAATTAAAACTATAGCCTTAGGTGTTTTTATTTTGCGTAAGTAACTAGATAATAATATGGTAGTCATCATCATGGTGGTAATAATGGCTAAGCCATATGCTGCTTCCATTTTAGATGATTCTTTGAAATACAATACAATTGCCATACAGCCTCCCCATAATATCCAGTTAACACTAGGTACGTATAGCTGTCCTTTGGCCTCAGAAGGGTATTTAATACGCACTTTAGGCCAAACATTTAAACGTAATGCTTCACTTATTAAAGTAAAGGATCCGCTGATCATGGCTTGGCTCGCAATAATGGCAGCTAAAGTTGCAATTACAATTCCTGGTAATAAAAACCATTGAGGCATAATGGCGTAAAATGGATTGATATTATCAACTTCCTTTCCAATACTATTAATTACCCAAGCTCCTTGTCCGAAATAATTTAAAATAAGTGTGGTTTTAACAAATATCCAACTGATGCGTATGTTCTTTTTACCACAATGTCCCATGTCGGAGTATAAAGCTTCAGCACCTGTTGTACATAAAAATACAGCTCCCAATAACCAAAACCCGTTAGGGTAATGAACCAACAAGTTATAAGCGTAATATGGATTTAGTGCCTTTAAAACTTCAGGATGCGAGGTAAGGCTAATAAGACCCAGGATACCCAACATTAAGAACCAAATTAACATAAGTGGCCCAAATACCTTACCAACAATACTGGTGCCTACACGTTGTATTAAAAACAATGTGGTAATAATGGTAAGTACAATAGGTATGGTAGGAATGTCGGGGTTTAATATGAGTAATCCTTCAACTGCAGATGAAACAGAAATAGGTGGAGTAATCATGCCATCAGCAAGAAGGGCGCATCCACCAATAATTGCAGGTAAAATTAAGTAGGGTCTTCTTCTGCGAATGAGCGCATACAAAGAGAAAATACCTCCTTCACCATTGTTGTCTGCACGTAAAACAATAATTACGTATTTAACTGTTGTTTGTAGTGTAATGGTCCAGAAAACTGCTGATAAACCTCCCAGAATTAATTCGGGTGAAATTACCTTATCGGCCACTATCGCTTTAAATACATATAATGGTGATGTACCAATATCACCAAAGATGATACCCATGGTTACCAAAAGCCCGGCCATGGATACTTTTGATAACTTATTATGATCGTTCACTTATCTGTTTAATTTTAAGTAATAACAAATGTATAAAGTTATTGAATAATAACTAACACACTTTTAAAATGCGTACTCAGCTATAAAGTAAAGGCGGAAAAGTTGAATCTCCTCTTTGCTGAAGTCTGAGCTAAACTCATTAACGGCAGCATCTAAATTATCATCTTGCGCTCCTCTAAAGTAATCCATCACCTCATCTTGTAAATCTTCATCGGCAATATCATTGATGTAGTTTTTAAGATTAAGTTTCGTGCCACTTAAAATGATATTTTCCATCTCAATAAGTAACTCATCCATTTTTAAACCTTGTGAACGGGCAATATCTGGTAAGTTTACTTTTTTATCGATGTTGGTGATGATGGCAATTTTTTTAGCCGATTTATTTACAACCGACTTCATTACCATTTCATCTAATTTCTCAATATCATTTTCTTTAACGTATTTTTCAATTAACTCAATATATGGTTTACCAAACTTGTTGGCTTTGCCTTTATTTACACCAGTAATTTTAGCCAATTCATCTATAGTAGTTGGGTATTTACTGGCCATTTCTTCAAGCGAAGGCTCTTGGAAAATAACGTAAGGTGGAAGATTTTGCTGTTTACCTACTGTTTTGGTGAGCTCTTTTAATAAGGCAAATAACACTTCATCATAAACGTTTTCTACTTCAACATCCTTTTCATCTTCGTCTGTCACTTTCTCAAACTTTTGGTCAAGCGCTACTTCAATTTTGGTTGGTTTCTTTAAGAAAGCTTCCCCACGCTCGTTAACGCTTAATAAGCCATAGTTTTCTATATTCTTAGATATGAAACCATTTAATAATAATACCCTTATAAGCGATTTCCAGAAGTTCTCATCTTGGGCTTTGCCTTTACCAAAATATTCCAATTTTTCATGACCACTTAAAGTAACCTCATGTGTTTTCTTTCCAATTAAAACATCAACAATATGGTTTAAAATATATTTACCTTTTACAGCATTTATGGTATTTAAAGCCAATATTGATTCTACTTTAGCATCTATTTTTACTTTAGGATGACGGCAGTTGTCGCACATTTTATTGCAGTTCTTGTCGTCAAACTCTTCGCCAAAATAGTGTAGTAAAAACTTTCTGCGGCAAGCCGATGATTCTGCAAACGCCTGTGTTTCGAAAATTAATAATTCGCCAATTTCACGTTCGGCAACAGGCTTATCTTTCATAAACTTTTCAAGTTTATCTATATCAGCTGGGTTGTAGTATAAAATACATTCACTGTCTATACCATCACGTCCTGCACGACCTGTTTCTTGATAATAACCTTCAATACTTTTAGGCACATCATAGTGTATGACAAATCGCACATCTGGTTTATCTATCCCCATGCCAAATGCAATTGTGGCAACAATTACATCGCAATCTTCCATCAAAAATGCATCTTGATGTGCTGCACGGGTTTTCGCATCTAAACCAGCATGATAAGGCAACGCTTTAATACCATTGGCTTTTAGCACACCTGCAATTTCTTCCACCTTTTTACGGCTCAAACAATAAATTATACCTGTTTTTCCTTTGCGCGTATTAATATAAGATACAATATCTTTAAGCACATCATTCTTTTTCCCTTTAGGTCTAACTTCGTAATATAGGTTGGTACGGTTAAATGATGATTTGTAAACCAAAGCATCACCCATTTGAAGATTTTTTTGAATGTCTTGTTGAACTTTTGGGGTTGCGGTAGCAGTTAAAGCCATCATCGGAACATCCTTAATCTCCTTAATCATTTGCTTAATTCTGCGGTATTCAGGACGGAAATCATGTCCCCATTCACTAATGCAATGTGCCTCATCAACAGCAACAAAAGATATATTGATAGATTTTAGGAATTCAATTGTTTCTTCTTTTTTAAGTGTTTCTGGAGCTATGTATAGTAATTTGGTGTCGCCACTGCTAACATCTTTTTTAACTTTGGTAATATCGCCTTTACTTAATGATGAATTTAAGAAGTGAGCAATATTCTCTGTTCCAAAAGAGCGTAATTGATCTACCTGGTTTTTCATTAATGCAATAAGAGGCGAAATGATGATTGTTACTCCAGGTAGCATTAATGCTGGTAATTGGTAGCATAAACTTTTACCACCACCGGTGGGCATAATCACAAATGTGTCTTCTCCTTTTATTACGCTGTCTATAATTTTTTCCTGTTCATCTTTGAAACTATCAAAGCCAAAAAATTCCTTTAGACTCTCCTTTGCACTTATCTTTGCAACTTTCATATCCACAATTTATTTAATTAAGTAATCTACTTTTTGTAAAAAGCGGTGCTAATCTACCACCTTAAATCCTTTTTTGAAAATTTGCTTTTTAAAATCTTTATTTGCACTAACCAATATAATGTTTTAGAGCGACAATCAGCATTATTCTTATATTGGTACAAAACATGATTTTTATCAATCACATGGAGAAAAACAAAAATCACTACGCTATTATTATGGCAGGTGGAATAGGAAGTAGATTTTGGCCTTACAGCAGAACACAAAAACCTAAGCAGTTTTTGGATATTTTGGGAGTAGGTAAAACGCTTTTACAAAGCACTTACGATCGTTTTTTAAAACATTTCGAAAAAGAAAATATTTATATTGTAACCAATCAATCTTATATCCCTTTGGTTATGGAACAGTTGCCTGGTATTGATGGCAATTGTGTTTTGGGTGAACCTTCTGCAAAAAACACTGCAGCTTGTATTGCTTATGCTAGTGCAAAAATTCATGAGATAAATACTCATGCACTATGTGTTGTAGCACCAAGTGATCACCTCATTATGGATGAAACAAGTTTTATGACAAACTTGGCGTTTGGTTTGGAGTATGCTCAAAAAAATCCAGTTTTGGTAACATTGGGTATCAGACCAAGCCGACCTGATACTGGTTATGGATATATTCAATTTCATGATGGTTTGTTAGCAAATGATGGAATTTTTAAAGTGAAAACTTTTACCGAAAAACCTACTTTAGAGCTTGCACAAACTTTTATTGATAGTGGTGATTTTTTATGGAATGCAGGTATTTTTATTTGGAGCGGATCATCTATAAGAACAGCCTTTAAAGAATTAATGCCTGAACATTATGAATTGTTTAATCAAGCATCACAAAGTTTTGGCACACCAGATGAAAATAAAGCCATACAAGCAATTTATGAACAGTGTCGTTCTGTTTCCATTGATTATGGCATACTAGAGAAAGCTGATAATGTGTTTGTTATTCCAAGCGATTTTGGGTGGAGTGATTTGGGAACCTGGACATCTTTATACGAGAATTTTACCAATAAAGATGAAAACAGAAACGCAATTCATGGTAAGCAAATACATGTTTACAATACAAATGATTGCATGGTAAGTTCGCATGCTGGCAAAGGGAAAGTGGTGGTATTGAATAGTGTAAACAATCTTATTGTTGTTGATACAGAAGATGTATTAATGATTTGCGATAAAAATAAAGAGCAAGAAGTTAAGCAGATGGTAGCGGATATGAAAATAAAGTACGATGAAAAGTATACCTAATTACCATGCGTAACCTGCCGCCAAAACTAAAACCAGGTGATAAAATTGCTATTGCCGCATCTGCTAGAAAAATAACAATAGATGAGCTAAAGCCTGCTATAGCTATTTTTGAAAGGTGGGGTTTGGAGGTTGTTTTACATCCCGAATTATTTGCAGAACAAAACCAATTTGCAGGCAGCGATGAAATAAGGGCTAGGGTGCTGAATAGCTACCTACAAAATACGGATATTAAGGCCGTGATTTTTGCCCGTGGCGGATATGGAACAGTACGTATTATTGATCAATTAGATTTTTCTTTTTTAGATAAATTTCCAAAATGGCTTATTGGTTATAGTGATATCACCGTTTTGCATAACCATGTTCATGCAAACACCAATTGGTGCACGTTGCATGCTACCATGCCCATTAACATGCAAAATCACAACATAAATACTCAAAGTGTTGCGGCTCTAAAATCCATGTTGATGGATGACACCCAAATTCATTATCCAATTGTGCCTCACCCATTAAATAAAAGTGGTAACGCAACCGCACAACTGGTTGGAGGTAACTTGTCTGTAATGTATAGTTTACTTGGATCGGTAAGTGATATTGATACAAAAAATAAAATATTATTTTTAGAAGATCTGGACGAATACCTTTATCATATAGATAGAATGATGCAAGCCTTAAAGCGTGCAGGTAAATTAGAGCATTTGGCGGGATTAATTATTGGTGGAATGAGTGATATGAAAGATAATGCCATTCCATTTGGATTAACTGCCGAAGAGATTATTGCAGATACCGTTAAAGATTTTGATTATCCTGTATTATTCAACTTCCCGGCAGGACATCAAGATATAAACCTGCCAATCATATTGGGAGGTACAATAGGTTTAAAGCTAGAAAACAATAGTTGTCAACTTGTTTATTCCTAAAATACATATTGGAAACGCCAAACTAATTTAAACATAAATAAAATATCTTTGTTTATGTGCATTTTTGTCAAAAAAATAATATATTCGTTACACAAACGTAATGTTTATGGCTTCAGTAAAATGCGCAAATAAGTTAATATTTACATTAGTAAATCTAATACATGATTCAAGTTTTTGTGCCTTACTATTAACATGCAAGCCTGCGGCATTACGCGGAGTGCGCCCTGCATGCAACACAACCATGTGGAACGAATAATCGATTATCCATAAAAGTCTCAATTCATTAATTTTTTTTATTTATACAATTAATATTTTTTCTATTTATTTGAATTGTTATCACACAACCTAATTAATAAACTGTGTTTTAAAATACAATGAAAGTAACCAAGTAAATTGTTACAAACAATAATAAATACTTAATAAACAAATTATAAATTACTAAACAATACAATTATGCAAACACAAATTACACTAAATAAATGGAGAGGCCTCAAGTTGGCGCTGTCCATTTTGTTGCTGTTTACGAGTGCATTAGTCACTCGTGCGCAGCTTGTTAACACGTACACATTCAGTTCAAGTACAAGTACTTTTACCCCTTTGGTAGGCGCAACTGCAACATCAGTTGCAACTACCGCTGATTTTGGTATTTCAACAGCGTTCCCTATCGGATTTACGTTCAATTTTGATGGAAACAATTACACTCAGGTAATGGCATCAGCTGATGGTGTGTTGTTGTTTGGGACAGGACGTACCGGTACCGCCACAAATAATCTTGCAACAGCTACTGCAACTCAAAGACCTGGAGTTGCACCACTTTGGGATGATTTACAATGTAGGCAAGGTATAACATATCAATTATCTGGTACATCACCCAATCAAGTATTAACAGTAGAATGGTTGAATATGGAATGGAATTGGTCTGCTAATGCCGCAACAATATCATTCCAAGTAAAATTGTATGAAACTACTAATACCAT
>CANHBJ010000118.1 GCA_947459075.1 Bacteroidota bacterium | reverse complement strand
GATTGATTACATATATGACATGGGGCAGACAATTTGGTGGTAAGCAATGCGACCCAACAAACACCTATTGCAGTCCGGTTTTTGTTGATTTTAACCATATGCAAGATTCGTTGACAAGTGCTTATATGGAGATTAGTGATATACTAAAAATTCAATGTGCCCCAGTTGGAGTTACTTGGCAGAATATTTTGAATGACACGACCTTGATTTTACATAGCACTGACAATAGCCATCCAAATATAGATGGTAGTTATGTTGCAGCGTTAACCATTTACAGTTCCATTTGGAAACAGCCCACAAGCGGCATTACATTCAATGCTGGTTTAACACAGTCTCGTGCACTATATTACCAACAGATGTCTGATAAAACGGTATTTAATAGCCAAAATAATTGGAACTTAAATATCAATAATCCGCTTGCAAACTTTAGTTATTCAATTAATGGTAACTCCGTAAAATTTACCAATACATCTTCTTCTAAAATGAATAGCCCACTTAAGTATTTTTGGGATTTTGGTGACGGGTATACATCAGTTTTAGAAAATCCAAACCACTATTACGCTTCAACTGGAATTTATGCTGTAAATTTAATTGTTACAGATTGTATTTTTTCAGACACTGTAAACTATACTCTTCAATTAGGCACAACTGGTATTCATGAAAATGAAATTTATCAAATACAGATATATCCTAATCCTTCAAACACATACTTATATTTTGATTATGGCAAGCTCAATGTAATGAATGGTTATAAATTGATTTTAAAAAATGCCTTGGGGCAACAAATCATTAATAAAGATATCACGTCACAAACTGATTATTTGAATTCATCAAATTGGGGTGGAAAAGGACTTTATTTTGTACAAATCATTGACTCGCAAGGAAACACCATTGAATTAAGAAAAATCATCCTTCAATAGCCCAACCCAGTTAAGCAACTACAAGAAATTGGCGGTTCGTTGGTTAAATGAAGCTTTGTAGTGGCACAAACATTCGTTCATCGTATGAATATTTTTAGAAGAAATCCGCCATATTCGCTAAGACATAAAACGTAAGCGATCATTGTAAACAAGACCGATCACAAATAATAACCACTTGAAAGTTGAACGAGCGTAATTTTTACCTTCATTTTAACAACGAGAGTAATTTTTTAGTATTTTTGCCCTTGTATTGAAAATAAGAGTAAAATATACCTTTAAACATCATGGAAAAATTTGACCGCAAAATTCCGTATAACGACCTGCCTTTGCTTCCGCCCAAGGCAGACACAGAAAGCAAACAGATACTTCGAAAAACCATTTCGGCAGGACGAGCATTGGCTCAACTTAATGGGACTTTACTTAATTTACCCAACCCCACACTATTTTTAGACACGATTTACTTGCAAGAAGCCAAAGCGAGTTCGGAAGTAGAAAACATTATAACAACAAACGATGAACTCTACAAATCATTAGTTGCTGATAGAAAAACAGAAAAATTAGCTACTAAAGAAGTTTTAAGCTATAAGGAAGCATTGTGGTTAGGCCTAGAAGAATTAAAAATAAAACCGCTTATAACAACCAATCTTTGCGTCAAAATTGTTCAGTGCATTAAACAAAATAACGCTTCAATAAGAAATACACCGGGAACTAAATTGAGCAACACAGAAGGCGAGGTTATTTACACCCCGCCAAGTGGCGAACAAGTTATACGTGAGAAATTAGCAAACTTAGAAAAATTTATAAACGAAAATGAAACGATAGACCCATTAATAAAAATGGCCATATTGCACTATCAATTTGAAGCGATACACCCATTCTCTGATGGTAACGGAAGAACAGGAAGGATTTTATTGTTATTGTATCTAAAACTTTCCGGTTTATTAAACACACCAGCAATTTATTTGAGTGAATATATCATTAAAAACAAAATTGAATATTATAGGTGCTTAAAAGATGTAACTGAAAAAAACGAATGGGAAGACTACATCTTGTATATGTTAGATATGATTGAAGAAACTGCAAATAAAGGATTAAAGAGACTAAATAAAATCACTTTAGCCATGGAAGAAACTGCAACCGAAATCAAAAAGAAGTTGCCAAAAGTTTATTCTAAAGACTTGATTGAAATTTTATTCCGTTTGCCATATACCAAACGCCAACACTTGATAGAAGAAAATATTGGAAACTTAAAGACCGTTGGAAATTATTTGAAAGCGTTGGAAGAAAACGGCTTTTTAAAATCAGAAAAAGTGGGAAAAGAGAAACTGTACTTGAATCAAAAACTATTAGAAATATTAGAGAATAAAGAATAACAGCCCATAACAGCAACCAAATGAAATTAGCGGTTCGTTGGTTAAATTTAGCTTTTAGGTGGCACAAACATTCGTTCATCGTATGTATATTTTTAGAAGAAATCCGCCATATTCGCTATGTCATAAAACGTAAGCGATCATTGTAAACCTACAAAAAAAAGGACTGAAATGAACGAAATTGAAACATACATTAAACAATTTCCAGACAACGTGCAGGAAATTTTACAGAACCTAAGAAAGTTGGTAAAAAACAATGCACCCCAAGCAGAAGAAATATTTTCGTACGGAATGCCTGCATACAAGACTAACAAAAAACCTTTGGTTTATTTTGCTGCATTTAAAAACCATATTGGATTTTATGCAACACCATCAGGACACAGTGAATTTAAAAACGAACTTTCAAAATACAAACAAGGAAAAGGATCGGTGCAGTTTCCGCTTAACAATCCAATTCCATACAAATTAATTGAAAGAATTGTACAATTTAGAGTAACTGAAAACAACAAAAAGGCAAACGCTAAAACAACTAAAATTAAATGATAGCATTTGTATTATCGTTCCGAATAAGCATTACAAACGCTTAACTTTAAACAAATGGAATCCTAAATGTAACTTTATACAAATTGGATATAGAAAATTGCCAATAAGTACGGTTGTATAAAACCAAAGCTAAGTTTACTCTATAGTACACCGAATTGAAAATCAGCAAAGCTAAAAACGATACCTTCGCTAATCCATAAAACATTGCAAGCCCAGATTACCGTAATCTAATTTAGTTTGTTTTAAAACATTAAAAAAACTTCTATTATATTAATCAAGTATTCATATTTATATCATTAGGCTGAAGGCTATTTATGAAAAAAAGGAACAGCAATTTTATACATTTGCACCACCAACGTGCTAACTAATAAAAGTGATAGCTAAACCATGCTTTTCTATTTTACCACAATAAAGGCTAAACGAGTACAATAAATAATATGAATTACCAACAAATTATTGTAGGACAAGGTTTAGCGGGCAGTTTACTTGCTCACCAATTGATAAAACTAAACCAACAGGTATTGGTAATAGATAATGGCAATGTTCATTCTTCATCGCGCATTGCTGCAGGTATGTTTACACCCATTAGTGGCAAACGCATGGTAAAATCCTGGATGGTAGACACCTTGTACCCAGAGGTAATAGCTACTTACAAAGAACTAGAAAACCTACTTGATGTGCAATTTTTAAACGACATGAACATACAAATGAGTTTTGCTAGCATTAAGGAGCAAAACGATTTTTACAGTGCGTTAAATGATAAAATTAACAAGTATGTTATTACCGAAACAACACCTCACCAAGGCTTAAATGCTCCGTTTGGTGCGGTTGAAATTACACACAGTGGTTGGTTAAACACGCTGTTGTTTACCGAAGCTTTTAAAAAATACCTCATTAACTTAAACAGCTTTTTACAAGAACAATTTGATTTTAGTACGTTAACTTATCAAAACCATAAATGGCATTACAAAAACCATACAGCCAACAGTGTGGTATTTTGCCAAGGGTATCAAAACAAAAACAACCCATACTTTAAACACATACCTGTAATTGATAATAAAGGTGATGTGTTTAAAATAAAAACAACTGCTTTAAACAACCAAAAAATATACAAGCGTGGCGCTTATGCAGTTAATTTGTTTGATGATGTATTTAAAGTGGGTGCAACTTACAAATGGGATAATGACGACACCACTCCTACCCCACAAGGTTATGCAGAACTAAAAGATAAAACGGATGTTTTAATTGATGGAAGTTATGAGGTATTGGAACACGTTGTAGGTATAAGACCAACCACCAAAGACCGCAGGCCCATTTTGGGAAAACATGAACAAGAACAGAACATGTATTTGTATAACGGACTTGGAAGTAAGGGTGTTTTAATAGCGCCTTACTTTAGTAAAATAATGGCCGATTTTATATTAAATAATACAGTTATTGATAACGAAATTAGCACAAACAGATTTTAACATGATTACATTAAACTACAAAGAATACGGCAGCGGAGAAAAATACTTAATAATTTTACATGGCTTTTTAGGTTCATTGGATAATTGGCACACCCTAGCCACAGAATGGGGAAACCATGGTTTACATGTTTTTGTAGTGGATCAAAGAAATCATGGTAAATCGCCACATACATCGGCACACAGTATTCCTTTAATGGTGGGAGATGTGAAGGATTTTATGGAACAACACCACATTACAAAAACATCATTATTAGGCCATAGTATGGGAGGCAAAGTGGCTATGCAATTTGCTTTAACTTATCCTGATTTAACAGATAAATTAATTGTAGCTGATATGGCTCCTCGCCCCTACCGCAATGGTGCACACGATGATGTATTTAAAGCCATAAACAATGTTGATTTAAGCAAAGCGCAAACACGTAAAGATGTAGAGCAAGCCATGGCACAATACTTAGGCGATTTTGGTACACGACAGTTTATCATGAAAGGTTTGGATCGTGCAGACGATTCGCATTATAAATGGAAGTTTAATGTAGAGGTGCTTAAACGCGATTACATCAATATTTTACAGGAAATTTATCATATGAACCATTTTAGTGGTGATGTTATGTTTATTAGAGGTGGCAACTCGCTTTATGTGCAAGAAAAAGACTTACCTGCAATACATAAATTATTTCCGCACTACAAATTGGTTACGGTTGAAGATGCAGGTCATTGGCTGCATGCCGATAAACCCAAAAAAGTAATTGAGGAAGTAATGAATTTTTTGGCATAGTTATAAATGAACTTCAATTTCTTATAAAGCCAATTACTCCAGTTTGCTATGTATGCAACAAATCAAACAATGAGATATGGAATGTTCAAACTGCAAATTGCCAAAATGTGATTACAAGATATAGCTAACTCGTTTAGTTATTAAGCCCAATAACTTTGACACGAACGATATTCTAATTATCTAAATAAAGTAAACACCTTTGTAAGTGGTTTTTTCTCAATTTTCAATTATGGGCAAGCTTAATACCTATTTCGATCGTTTTGAACAGCGTAACAAAAAAGCTATATTTGAACTATGAAAGTACTGACACTAAATATTCCAGATTCGTTAGATATTGACAATCGCGACTTAGCAATGTTGGTTGCAACACAACTTTATGAACAAGGTAAACTTTCGTTGGGACAGGCTGCCGAATTAACTGGACTAACTAAGCGAACTTTTGCGGAATTGTTAGGTAGCTATAATGTTTCAATCTTCAATTATCCTACAACAGACTTATCAAAAGACGTTGCAAATGCATAAGATAATCATCTCTGATACTAGCTGTTTTATTATCCTTGCAAATATTGGAGAATTAGACCTTTTACATAAAATATACGGTCAGATAGCAACCACGCTCGAAATTGCCACCGAATTTGGCGAAACACTACCTGAGTGGGTTGAAATCCTGACGGTGGTAGACAAATCCAAGCAACTGCTCTTGGAAATGCAAATAGATAAGGGAGAGTCAAGTGCAATTGCATTGGCTATCGAGACCCCTAATAGCACAGTAATTATTGACGACTACAAGGCGAGGAAAATTGCAGAAAAACTTGGACTCACATACACAGGAACTATTGGAGTTATTATTAAAGCGAAACTTCTTGGGATTATACCTTCAATTAAACCAATACTAAACAGAATTAAGCAAACCGATTTTCGTTTATCAGCAGACATAGAATTACAAGCTTTAAAGGAAGCCAAAGAGATATAGTAACGCCATTAAATAGCACGTTATAAAGTTTTATACCGAAGTGATATTTATAATAGACCCAAAAAGTGGTCTTACAACTATCTAGTTGGCATTAACGAATATGAAATGGTCTATCAACTACTTCTTACATTCTTATAATTGACACCAAAAATTACTTTTAAAAATTAGCTTAATGCTGTTTGGTTATATTTCAATATGTGAGTTTATCAGGCTGCAACTTGTATTCTAAAATTATGAGGTTTATCAAGCATCAGAACAGGTCTATTAAAAACATAAAATTAGTAACTATGGCTGATGTGGATGATGCAGGTCATTGGCTGCATGCCGATAAACCCAAAAAAGTAATTGAGGAAATGATGAATTTTTTAGCATAATTTGTGAAAAAAAACTGCGCATCAAACCTAAACCATATGAAATTTTTGTCCTTTATTTTTATTCTTGTTTTTGGCAACATAGCACTTGCGCAAAACAACGATATACTTACCGTACCATACAATGGTATTACACCAAAGCCATCAGCACCAATAGATGTAAGTAAACAAGAGTTGAATACAGATATTAGTATGCAATCTAAATTAATAGTAGAGGCTTATTTGCCAATTGGCTTACCACATGGTCAGTTTAAATCGTTAAGTAACGACATGTTGGGTATTGGTTTTGGTGGAGGTGTGTTGTATAATCCATTTTCATCATCTGTTAACCCCAGCTTGATACGCCCTTATATTTTAGGTATGCAGTTTGATTATATGTGGTTTTCTCGCACATCTTCTCACTCTGAAACAACCATCAATAACAGAAACTTTGATGTGGAATACAAACTAAATACAGGTGCTTTCAGTTTTGGTTACCAAGGTAAGATTGAGTTTTTTGACACCAAAATTTATCCCTTTTTAGCTTATCAAGCAGGCTTTAGGTACTTTGAAGGGGTACAGAAAATTATATACACAGCAGAATTTCCTAACGACCAACAATACGCTCCTACTGATGTAAGCGATAATATAAGTGGATCGTTTACTTCTTATTTTGGTTATGGAGGTGGTTTAGGATTTGGTCATGAGGCCCTGCGTTTTGAAATTAAAGTAATGAACCAAATAGGAAGCGAGGCACGTTATATTGACCCTAATAGTGTGGTGGCCAACCCAAATAATACCTTTACCTATTCAAGCAAAAAATCAAACACAAATATGATTGTACCACAGTTAACACTGTCGTTGCATTTTTAAAACAAAACAGCCCACGGCATTTGCCGCAGGCTGCTTTTAACAGGTTAAACTCAATTTTATTTCGACTCTATTGTTCTTGATTTTTTAATGGTAATCGGACCTATTTTTTTGATGGTGGTATTAACCTTGGACTTTTTATCTTTTGAAGTGCTATCGGTTACGCTTTCTTCAATTTCAATTTTGGTATCTGCTGTCCAATTGCTTCTATCGCAGGTTAAACAATCCACGCCCTCATCAGTTACTTTTAAATACACGTAAGATGTTTCCTCTATATCATCAACTGCATTCTCTATGTCTTCGTTTTTTATCATCTCCAACGCATCGTATTTTACTTTTAAAACTGTGCCAATAGGTATCCATAAACCAAGGGTTAATTCTTGGTTTTTAAATGGCTGATTAGCTAATCCAACACCGTTATCTAATATTACCATGCTGCTATCCACCACCAAATTTAATGATGCTTTTCGGGCCAAGTCCTCAGCTTCTTCTTG
>CANHBJ010000117.1 GCA_947459075.1 Bacteroidota bacterium | reverse complement strand
CAGTTTTTATCTTTTAGGCTTTCTGTTACGTTTTCATGAATATCATAAACTACTTTTTTACCCTTGCGTTTAAGTAACCACGCAAAAGGAATAAGTTCAGGATCGTGAAAGTGATAAATGTCTGCGTTTTCTTGTTTGGCCAGTTTATATACTTCGCGGGTGGTATGTAAAATTCGTTTTAACCTTGAAACAGGTTTAGGTATTCCTATAAGTTTAACTCCGTTTATGGTCGTATTTTGTTTACCTATAGCAATTAGAGTTACATCAAAATCATTAGCCAACCAAGCGCATTCGCGATAAAATACGCGGGTATCGCTTTGGTTATGCACGCTGCTAAAATGACAAACTTTTATTTTTTTGTCCACCTTTATTTCGCCAAATTTAAAAGTTGATTACATAAATTTTGCCAAGTAAATCGCTGCTTTTCTTGTTCGGCTGCATTGGTAAATGCTTGTTCTTTTTGTTGGGTGTAAAAGTTATACATGGCATCGGCAATCTCTTGCTCGCTAACTTTACAAACAAAACCCACTTTATTGTTAGGCACCAATTCGGCTAAACCACCCACATTGGTTACAATCATGGGTTTATTGTAATAATAGGCAATTTGCGTTACACCACTTTGTGTGGCGTTTAAGTATGGTTGAATCACCACATCGCTCGCACAAAAGTAGGTTGATACTTGCTTGTTGGGAATAAAATCATCGCAAACGATAACCCTGTCTTTTAACCCAAGTTTTTCTATTTGCTCGAGGTAAGGGTTTTTATCTTCGTAAAACTCACCAGCAACAATTAATTTAAGGTTTAATGCTTTTAAACGTTCATCGGCAAATGCATTTAATAATAACCCTAAGCCTTTGTATTTTCTGATAAATCCAAAAAACAATAAGTAGTTTGTGTCGGTATCCAAACCAAGTAATTTTTTCGCTTCGTTTTTATCAATGGATGTTCCAAATGTATCGTACATGGGGTGCGGCACATAAGCAATTGGCTGTGTAAGTTTAAGGTCTATTAAGTCTTGTTTTACCGATTCGCTCATGGTTAAAAATCCATCGCATACTGGCAAAAAATAATTGGTAAATGCAGCATCAAAAAACTTTCTTTCGTGTGGTATTACATTATCTGTAATGGCTAAAATCTTGGTATGTGCATTGCTTTTAATTAATCGAGCAATGGTGCCAAAAGCTGGAGCCATAAAACTCATCCAATACCTAAAAACAACAATATCGTATTTGGCTTTTTTATATTTTAAACCAACACTAATCCAATTTAAGGGGTTAATGGAGTTTATTTCTGAATGTATGGTAATATTATTAGGTGCACTATCTGAAGAAAGTTGTGTTTTGCCCGGAAACAAAAGTTTGGGATATTGGAGCGAGAAACTCAAAATGTCGCACTCGTGTCCTGCTTCGTTTAATACTTCCGCCAAGCGTTCGTTGTATGTAGCTAATCCACCGCGTAAAGGATGGGCGGGGCCCACAATTAAAATTCTTTTTTTACTCACCTAAGCGTTGTTTAATTCCGTAGTGATTTCTATCGTTTGCATTGCGTGAAATCATTTCGCCAATAAACCCTGCTAAAAACAATTGCACACCAATTATTAAAAGTACCAAGGCCAAATAAAATAATGGCATATCAGTTACGCCACGTTGTTCAATAAGTTGGTACGAGTTGTATATTTTTTCGCCAAGTAAAATGCAGGTAATTAAAAATCCAGTAAAGAAACTTAAGGTACCCAATACACCAAAAAAATGCATAGGCTTTTTACCAAACTTGCTCACAAAAAATATGGTAAGCAAATCAAGAAAACCATTGATAAAACGTTCTAAACCAAACTTGGTAGTTCCGTATTTACGCTCACGGTGTTGCACTATTTTTTCTGTAATTTTAGTATACCCTGCCCATTTAGCAATTACAGGGATATAACGGTGCATTTCGTTATACACTTCTATGTTTTTTACTACTTCGTGGTGGTAGCTCTTTAAACCACAATTAAAATCATGAAGGTTATTGATACCACTCATTTTGCGGGTGGCCCAATTAAATAATTTAGTAGGAAGCGTTTTGGTAATGGGGTCGTAGCGTTTCTTTTTCCAACCACTTACAATATCATAACCATCGTTTACAATCATATTGTAAAGGTCTGGTATTTCATCAGGCGAGTCTTGTAAATCTGCATCCATGGTAATTACTACATGGCCATGGCATTGATGAAAACCAACATTTAAGGCTGCACTTTTTCCGTAATTTCTTCTAAAGCGAATACCTTTTATGTTTGGATTTTTATGATGCAATTGTTCAATTACTTGCCAAGATTTATCTGTGCTGCCATCATCAATCATTACCACTTCGTAGGTATACTTGTTTTCGAGCATTACACGCTCAATCCAACTTACCAATTCTGGTAACGATTCTTCCTCGTTTATTAGCGGTATAATTATAGAGATATCTATTGCTTGTTGCATTGAAGTATTATTCGAAAGTTACAGGTTCTTTTTTAGTAAAAATAGAGGCAATCAAGGCATAGATAAACATTTGGAACATGGTACCTATAGCACCAAAAAATGTCATGGCTGCTGGGCTGTTAAATAATTTGGCCATTTGCATGGTACGTTCTATTTCTTCATCAGATTTGCCAGCATTGGCCATTTGTTCTGCTTGTGTTTCCCATATTTTAACCAACAACTCAGGGTTAATGTATGCAAAAAATATGAAGGTATAAAAACTAATAATGAGTGCAGCTGGCATTGCCATTTGCATCATAAATCCAAGTGATTTTTTGTAAGAAATAATACCATCTAGGTCTTGGTCTCTGCGCACTTTGGTAGCGGCATATAAAATGTAAACACTGGTAATAACTGCAAGTAACAATTGAACAATACCAACAACCGACCAAGTGCCTTCTGCCGATTTGGGGTTAATTAGGTAAAATACAAGATTAATTGCAATAGTTGAAAATGCGAGAATTAGCGCGTACTTTAAGGCTAAGGGCCAACCTGATTTGGTTTCCATTTTATATTGTTTTTTTCAAATTAACTAAAATTTTACTTCATAACGAAAGGCAGTGTTAAATTTATATTATTTTTGAATTCTACATGTATAGCAAATTACTCCATTATGAATGTTAAAACCCCACACCCTGACCAGGGATCTATGACAAAAAACTTAACAGATCAAATTGGAAGACTAGTTACTTTCCCTTACTCACCTAAGCGAATTATCTCCTTGGTCCCATCCCAAACCGAATTGTTATACGATTTGGGATTAACGGATGAGGTGGTTGGTCAAACACTGTTTTGTATTCATCCTGTAGCAATGCGCGAAGCAAAACCATTGGTTGGAGGAACAAAAAATGTGAAGATAGATAGGGTACATGCTTTGAACCCTGATTTGATTATTGCAAATAAAGAAGAGAACGATAAGGCACAAATTGAAGAGTTGATGGATAAATACCCAGTATGGGTAAGCGATATTAAAACGCTTGATGATGCCATACAAATGGTAAAGCAAGTTGGTTTATTAGTAAACAAGTCTGTTGAGGCCGATGCTATTGCAACTTTTATTTACGATTCGTTTAATACATTTAAAAGCGTTACCACAAACCCTATTAAAAGTAAAAGTGTATTATACTTGATTTGGCGTAAACCATGGATGTGTGCAGGAAATGATAATTTTATCAATGAAATGATATCATCTATGGGGTTGGTTAATTCAACAACTGAAAAAATGGGCAGATATCCTGAGTTATCAAACCAAGACATTGCCTTATTAAATCCCGACTTTATTTTCTTATCAAGTGAGCCCTATCCATTTAAAGAAAAACACATGGATGAGCTGCAACAAATATGTCCACAATCAAAAATTATTTTAGTTGATGGTGAGCTATTTAGTTGGTACGGCAGCCGATTGCAGTATAGTGTGAAATACTTTAATAAACTTATATCACAACTAAGCATTTAAAAATGCTATTGTTGCATCATGAATGCTAACGTTAAGGCTTGGCTAGCATATGCTGGTGTCGCTTTCTTTTGGGGTACTACTTTTTTAGCAATACGTATTGGTGTGCAAAGTTTTCCGCCATTTATTATGGCTGGCATTCGCCACACCATAGGTGGTTTAATTATTTGTACTTTCTTTCTACTTAAAGGTTATCCGTTACCAAAATGGAGTCAATTTAAAGTTTATGTATTAAACGGTATACTGATGCTGGTTATTGGTAATGGCCTAGTTACTTGGGCCGAAATGCACATTAGCAGTGGATTAGCCGCATTAATTTGTGCGCTAACTCCGCTTAGTATAATAGGTGTAAATGCTTTATTTGGTGCTAATAAGGAACCCCTTAAAGCAGTTGCATGGATTGGAATTGGTGCTTGTTTGGTGGCTCAATTTATAATTTTCAGAGACAACCTATCAGAATTAGCCAATCCTGATTATGTATTGGGAATTGTTTTTATTTTAATTGCCATTTTGGGTTGGGGGTTAGGTAGTATATACAGTAAAAACAAAAATACAGGTTTAAATGGTTTTTATGGTGCAGGTTTGCAGATGCTAAGTGCAGGTGCAATATTGATAATATTTGGTTCGTTAATGGGCGAGTGGCAAAATTTTACACCCACAAAAGAAGGTATAAACGCAGTTGTATATTTGGTAATATTTGGTAGTTTAGTAGGTTACGGTAGTTACATGTATGTACTTAAAGTATTACCTGCTGCCATTGTAAGCACATACGCATATATCAATACAATTGTTGCAGTAATACTTGGTTGGCTGTGGCTAGATGAGAAATTGAACCTTTCAATAGCTATGGCAGTATTGTTAACCGTTGCAGGTGTTTGGCTAGTTAACAAAAGCTTTACCAAGAAAACAGATTTAAAAAATTAAATTCTAGGTTTCCATACTGTTTCCTTAGCACCAGCATCATGCACCACCTTACGCGATAAAATGAACAAGTAATCGCTTAATCTATTTAGGTACCTAACAATAATTTCTGGCACTTCTGTTTCAGTTGATAAGTGCACGACAATACGCTCTGCCCTGCGGCAAATACAGCGTGCTACGTGGCAATGCGATGCAACAATGTTTCCACCAGGAAGTATAAAGTTTTTTAATTCAGGCAAATCACCATCCATGCGGTCCATTTCATGCTCTAATAACTCTATATCAGCTTCATGTACATCTGGTATTTTCATTTTAGATTTAACAGGATCACTTGCTAAAACAGAACCTATTGTAAATAAACGATCTTGAATTTCGTACAATACTTTAGCTATTTCGGTATCATTTAAACCGTCAATAATCAAACCCAAATAACTGTTCAGTTCATCTACCGTTCCGTAACTTTCAATACGTAGGTGAAACTTAGGTACACGTACGCCACCAATTAATGAGGTTTCCCCTTTATCTCCTGTTTTTGTATAAATTTTGAATGTCATTTTTCTTTGTTATTAACCTATAATTAATAAAACAATTTAGTAATCTGTTTATTAACCCAAGGTATATTTCCAATTTTAATTAAGGTATTAATTAATCCAACCCTATCACCTAATAACCTTTGTAAGTAATAATGGTTTTTAAAATTTCCCCACATTTTTTTGTACACGCGTTCATCATAGGCTTTTAGGGTGTTGGCACTAAAATCGTTTTTCGCCATACTTTTTAATATTTGTTCGGCAGCAAATTTCCCACTTTCCATGGCTGTTTCAATACCCTCACCACTAAACGGATCTATTAACGAGGCGGCATCACCACAAAGCATATACCTATGTCCACTTATAGCATATTTTTTTGAACCTAAAGGCAAGCCAAATCCTTTCACATCCTCCAATGCTATGGCATCTTTAAATCTATTGTGCACTTCAGGAATCTTATTAATGATATCATGCATACTTGCTTTTAAGTCAATTTTATTTTCGGCAATGGTTTCGCTTAACATCCCAAAACCAACATTAGCTTCATTGTTACTTAACGGGAAAATCCAAAAGTAACCGGGCAAGTATCCTTTTAAAAAATAAACTTCCAATGCATTTCCTTCTAATCCTTTAACATTGCTGTAGTATTGCCTAATCGCGCCACTGTAATGCTTACGATCAATTTTAAAGTGTGCTATTTTTTTTGCAACAATACTGTGTGCACCATCGCAACCCACCAATACTTTACCCTTTATTGTTGTTCCATCTGCAAGGGTTACTTCTGCAAAATCGTTAGTTGTATTAACCTCTTTTACTTTACAATTTTGTATAATCTTATTGTTTGTGTTTTGCTGTGCAATTTCAAACAACCAATTATCAAAATCTTTTCTGCGAATGCAATGACCAGTTTTAGAAAACGAAAAGGATAAACTTTTAAAGTTGGGGCTATATAGTTTTGCTTGGGTGATATTGGTTTTTGGTGCGAAATCCAACAAGCGTGTTTCCAGTTCAGGGGCAATTTGACGCAATACGCGTTTGGTAACCGAGCTTACTGCATCACCGCAAATTTTATCGCGCGGAAAGGTTTCTTTATCGAGTAAGGCTACTTTTAGTCCGCTATTTTTTAAAGTAATTGCACATGTTGAACCCGCAGGTCCTGCACCAACAATTATAACATCAACCAGTATTGTATTGTTCAATTTCTTTTGTTTGAGTTGATGCAAGTATACAAATTCCTATAATTATTATGACTTACACATGGTTTATTAATGTCAAGTAATCTTTTTTTGTTACTAAATAATCCTGTATATAATTTAATATATTAAACCTATTATTGTTTAGTTGGTCATAACTAACATATTTAATTACTTCCATTTATGAAAAAATACGCACTGTTTTTGATGTTTATTTTGTTGGTTAACGAGCTTTTTGCGCAACTTTATTTTCCTCCAATAACCGGTAATACATGGGAAACTGTTAGTGCACAAAGTTTAAATTGGAACACGGCCCGAATAGATAGCCTGTATCGATTGTTGGATGAAAAAAATACCAAAGCATTCATTATTTTAAAGGATGGTAAAATAGTTATAGAAAAATATTTTGATAATTTCACTCAAGATTCTCCTTGGTATTGGGCATCTGCAGGTAAGAGTTTAGCCAGTTTTTTAACAGGTATGGCGCAGGATCAAGGAATTTTAAATATTAACGATTCGGTTAGTAAGTTTTTGGGTGCGGGCTGGAGCAGTTGTACTCCGGATAAAGAAAGGTTAATTACTATTAAACATCAGCTCACCATGACAACAGGTTTAGATTACCAGGTTCCTGATCAAGATTGTACCGATTCAAGTTGTTTAAAATATAAGGCTGATGCAGGAAGTTTTTGGTATTACCACAATGCACCATATAAGCTTGTTCATGATGTTATTGCATCAGCATCAAACCAAACATTTCAGCAATTTACCACGCAAAATTTAAGTGTCAAAACAGGAATTAATGGATTATGGATTGACCATGTTTTTTACTCTAAACCAAGGTCAATGGCTCGTTTTGGCTTGTTGATTTTGAACAAAGGCGTTTGGGGGACAGATACGATATTAGAAAGTAAAGAATATTATAACCAAATGACCAATACATCTCAGCCATACAACCAAGCTTATGGTTATTTGTGGTGGTTAAACGGAAAAAGCAGTTTTAAATTACCCGCATCCACACTCACATTTCAAGGTAAAATTTGTCCTCCAGCTCCAGATGGTTTGTTGATGGCATTGGGTAAAAACGACCAGAAAATATATGTATGGCCTGAAAGGAATATTGTGGTAATTAGAATGGGCAATGCAGCTAATGGAGGAGAACTTGTTCCAATAACTTTTGATACCATTTTATGGAATGAGCTAAATAAATTAATGGCAGTGGAATACACGGGTATAAATATTGAAGCAATTGCAGAAAACGAAATAAACATATGGCCTAATCCTGCGCAAAAGGAATT
>CANHBJ010000116.1 GCA_947459075.1 Bacteroidota bacterium | reverse complement strand
CCAAAGGTCATAATGGATGCCAATAAAATAGACAAAGGCAAGGCCATTGGAATAATACTGGCCGAGAAGTAAAACATTAATTGGGCAATAACCCATGCGCTTAAACCCTTACCCGCTAGGTCGTCAATATACAGCCATACAAACTGCATTAACAGTATAAACAGTACCACTAAAAATGTGGGCACAAACGACTTAGTAAATTGTTTTACAATTAATAGGTTTAACTTTTTCAAATACGCTTTATTTGAAGTGGAATGCAAAAATCAACATTTAAACTGACAAAACATGAATTGGATTTTATTTCAGATCCAATTTATATGCAGATGAAACAAAAACTGCTCCGAAATTTTTATGATGCAATGCATGGTTTGGGCAAATGGTTAATGGACGCTTATTACCCAAAAAGTAAGCAAAACTTTAAAGTAACACGTGGCGAAAACTACCTAGATATGCCTTACGTTGTGCTAGATACACCACAACTATCTGCCCAACACATGGAGCACCATTTGCGCATTATGTTGTGGTGGGGGCACTATGTTAGTTTACAGTATTTTATTAGGGTTGATGAATATACCATAAACAAAATGAAGCTGTTAAAAAACTTGCCTTACCAGGTTTTAACAACCGATAATTTATTTAACAATAACCTAGAAGATGCTGATTTTACTGCCATTGTCAATATCAGCACAATAAATTTTGAACCCAACCAACTTATTAAGATTTGCCTTCGTGTTGAGTTAAGTGAACTTGAAAACTTGGAACAGCAAATTGAAGAATTTATGCATCAAATAAAGATGTAATAGGATAAGTTATTAGCAATTTTATTATGGGTACATAACATAAATAAAATTCAACTCTATATTTAATAAGTGCATCATTTAATTAAAATAATTAAAAAGCCAATGTGATTTTGTTTTCTCTTTAGATGTAATTATTACGAGTAAAATAGATACCCTAAGGCAACACAAATATTTTATTTCAAATTATCTAGGTTAAGTTAAAATAGTCATTAATAAATAGAAATCGTTTGAACAAAAAGAATCAATCTATAAAAATGATGACCAAATTTAAACTGTGTTGAATTAAATACTTATGTACAACCTAGAATGAATACATATAATGCGAACATTATCAAATAGAATTTATGAAAAATCTAGCCTATTCTATATTCATTTAATTAAATTCATTAATGCTGATAACACCTGCCACTAACATTAGTTGTTTTGCGCTTACAACGGTTTCCAGCCTTTGTAGTTCCTGAGCATTGCACTGTTTCAATTGCATTTCTTACCCTGTTTTCATCTTGGTTATTTTGCAAGGTTATTTGTGCCTGCGATTGATGGTGGTAGCAATATCCATTGGCATTGTTGGTACGTAATTTACATGGCGTATTTGAACTTTTTGAAATGCCTTTGCACAAAGCGGATACTTCCTTTTTTTTTGTGTCATTTTCGGTTTTAGCATTGGCTTTTGTGTTGGTCATACTCCAATTATCTATGTGAGTTATAGATTCTAATAAATCCTCCTCTTCATCAATTAAACCAGCAAAAAAATCAATACCCGTTAAAACCTCTAAACTATCGATGGTAATTACATAACTATTAAGTGCTTGTTGCGATGATAAGTTAGGTAAAACAAATGCAATGGCTTGCTTTCCTTTTTTACCATATACCAAAAGGGCTTTATAATAAAACTGCGGCACACTCACTTTATTAAAACCAATAGTGGGTAATCCATTAGTTAATACGGGACCTGTTGCCACATAAATATCATCAAACTGCACAGCCCAATTTCTTACTTGTTCCTCTAATTTTTTCCAAATGCCACGGTTAAAACTTGGCACTTGCGGACTCATATTGCTGTAATAAAAAGACTCTTGCATAGAAGTTTCACTCCAACTCATATCTGCTGCTGGTGCTAAATGACCTCGATCGTAGCCACTTTGCTTATAATCAGCATCAGAAGCAGTTCCTCCTTTTATTTTAGGGTCGGATTTAAATTTATTGCTACGTTCAACTATTCCTTGCGTTTCAACTTGTGTAAGTTGATAAGCTACCCAATTAGATTGTTCGTGGGTTTTGTTGTAACACAGCGCAAACCCAGAATGGTAAGTTATAGTTTGGTTGTTTTTTATTTTTGGAAGTTCTAAGTTATCTGGCACATTGGCAATGGCAGTGTCGTATTTCCAAATGTTATTAGAATATAGAATCACCTTTTTACCATCGTTTGTTACAGCATATTTTTGAGCCAAAAGTATGACACTATTGAATATCAACCCCCATAAAAAAACAAGAGCCCAAACGTATTTATTTAACATTTTAATCTATAGCTTTAAATAATAAATTTTCTAAAAAATGTGCCACAAACTCCTCATCAGTTATGTTATTGTCAGTTAAATTAGGCAAATGATTGGCAAAAAATTGCTGCAAATGAGCTGTTTCTACTAATGTGCTGCTTAATGTACGTGGATATTTATAATTGGAATTGTATAACGAAATTAAGTTTGCAATCTTACCACATAAATCCTTGTAAGGTTTAAATAATTGTTCGCGGTTTATTTCATTTACTTCCTTTACCAAATAAACCTTGCTACTCTCATTAATTACAATCTGATTTAGGTACTTTTTATTATAATCTAAATATCCTGAACTTTCGGGTAAGGGATGTGTAAGTAGCTGAATAGTAATTTTTAGTTTTTTCTTATTATCAGTTATGCCTAGTAATTTATGCTCTAATAAAAAATCTAAATACAACCAATACCAATTTAAGATGTACAACAATAAGCGGTGTTTGTTTTCAAAATATCGGTATATTGTAGCCTCGGTTGTACCTATTTCAACTGCCAACTTCTTAAATGTAAATGCCTCAAAACCCAGAATACTAATTAAATCAATCGCATTTTTTACTATATTGCGTCCTAATTTTGTACCTTCGGGGTTACGCAAATAAATTTTATCATTAACATTAAATGTGATTTTGTGATCCATAATTTAACTAACCCACCTTTATTGAAAATTCACACAAACATAACACTATCAAGCAAAAAAGCTTTAAAATTAAACATAATAGTATTACTATTGTTTGGTATAGTATTTGAGTAGTTTAATTAAATGAATGAGCGCATGACAAAAAGGGATTCATTAACCCGTTTAGGAAAGATACTTAACTTGGAGAAAAGAGAAATCAGTTCTATTTACTTCTTTGCCATATTTAGTGGATTGGTGCAGTTAAGTTTACCATTAGGGGTTCAAACCATTATAGGTCTTATGCTTGGCACAACCATGGTAACATCAATATACATTTTGGTTATTGGTGTAGTGATAGGAGTATTTATGGTTGGTTGGTTACAAATTAGCCAGATGCGTGTTATCGAAAAAATACAGCAAAGGTTGTTTACACGCTTTGCATTTGAATTTGCAACAGTTATACCAAAACTTAAACTAAATCAAACAGACGATTACTATTTACCTGAAAAAGCAAATAGGTTTTTTGATACAGTTACCGTGCAAAAAGGTTTAGCAAAACTACTATTGGATGTACCAACAGCTGGTATTCAAATTGGTTTTGGATTAATATTATTGGCGCTATATCATCCCGCATTTATTTTATTTGGAATTTCATTGGTTGTAATACTTTGGTTAATATTAAGATCCACATCAAAATACGGATTAGAAACCAGTTTAATTGAAAGTAAATATAAATATCTAGTTGCAGGTTGGCTTGAAGAAATTGCCCGCATAGTAATTCCATTAAAATATAGTAAAACCAATTATATTAATTTAGAGCGAACAGATAATTACTTGGTAGGCTACCTAAAAGCCAGAACTAAACATTTTGGGGTTTTATTACTTCAATACAAATCGTTGGTGTTTTTTAAGGTAGCCATTACACTTACTATGTTATCTGTGGGCTCCTATTTAGTAATTAACCAACAAATAAATATTGGTGAATTTATTGCTTCCGAAATTGTAATTTTAACTGTAATTGGCGCTGTAGAAAAGTTGATAGGTAGCTTGGATAATGTATATGATGTTCTAACTGGATTGGAAAAATTATCGAATGTAACCGAATTACCAACCGAAAGTACTGGATCGCTTAAACTAAAAGATAACGCAGATGGTTTATCGATTACTTTACAAAATGTTAGCTACAGTTATATAAAAGAGCAGCCTGTTTTAAATGGTGTGAATATTAAAATACCTGAAAACTCAAAAATTTGGATCACAGGAAACGAAGGGTCTGGCAAATCAACACTATTAAAGGTTATGGCAGGTTGTTTTGATGATTACCAAGGTAAGTTACTATACAACGATATACCATTTAGCAATTACGATATAAAATCATTACGTAATCAAATAAGTTTGTACCTAAACAATAACGATTTATTTTTAGGTTCGGTACTTGAAAATATTACTTTACGAAATAATGAAACCTCACCACAAGAAATCTTGGAATTAGCAAATAAACTTGGTATGGAGGGCTTCTTAAACTCATTTGCAAAAGGCTTTGACACGATCATTGATCCTATGGGTAAAAAGCTAACAGAATCTACGCTTAAAAAAATAATGATGCTAAGAACATTAAGTGGAAACCGTAAATTAATTATATTGAATGATCCATTTTCTGGATTTGATGAACATACCAAGCATCAAACATTAACCTATTTAAGTAGTTTAAAAAACACAACTTTACTATTGGTTACTAATGACACAGAAGTAAAGTTTGCTTTTACTCACAAACTCAATTTGCAAAAAGGAATGGTATCAAAACTTGAGGAAATAAACTAATACTTTCATGAATCAAGACGAATTAAAATCATACAAAACGATTTATCGCCACAACCGCGAGAGTAATATTAAACGTTGGTTTATAGGTACACTTATAACTTTAGTAGGGTTTATGTTTTTACCATGGACCCAAAATATAAAAGCACGCGGGACTATAACCACACAATTCCAAGAAGACCGTCCGCAAGAAATACACTCTCCTATTCCAGGGCGTATTTTAAAATGGTGGGTTAAAGAGGGGGATTACATTAAGAAAGGTGATACTATTTTACAGCTATCGGAAATTAAATCAGATTACCTAGACCCTAATTTGGTATTACGCACTCAGGAACAACTTACTGCAAAACGAGAAGCTTTAAGTTCATACCAAAACAAGCTAAAAACTGCATCGGCACAAATTGAGGCACTAAATGAAAGTAGAACTTTAAAACTTGAGCAGCTTAAGAACAAAATTTCACAGCTTAACAACAAATTGGCTGGTGAGCGTGCAGAACAAATCGCAGCAATAAATGAATTTAGCCTAGCTAAAGATCAATATGAACGTCAGCAAAAAATGTATGCCGAAGGTTTGGTTTCTCAAACCCAACTGCAGCAGCGAAGCGTTGCTTTTCAAAATGCGCAAGCCAAAAAACAGGTGGTTGATAATAAAATAGAACAAACCCTTCAAGAGTTAAATATTACTAGGCTTGAACAAAAAAGTACGTTACAAGATTATAACGAAAAAATAAGCAAAACAGAGGGAGAAAGATATCAAAGTCAGAGCCAAATTGCTGTAACCGATGGCGAAGTTGCAAAACTTGCTAACACACTTGCAAACTACAGTATTCGTAATGACATGTACATTATAACCGCTCCTCAAGATGGACAAATTGTACAAGCCAAAAGATCAGGATATGGAGAAATTGTAAAAGAAGGAGAACGTATTACCATGATAGTGCCTATGCAAAGTAACTATGCTGTAGAACTTTTTGTACGACCGGTTGACTTACCGCTAATTAGTATTGGGCAAACGGTGAGGTTTATGTTTGATGGATTTCCTGCTATTGTTTTTAGCGGTTGGCCAAATAACAGTTATGGTACATTTGGAGGTAAAATTGTAGCATACGAAAGCTCTATTAGTCCTAATGGACTATTTAGGATTTTGGTAATAGAAGACCCTAACGAAAGAAAATGGCCAAATCAATTAAAAATGGGCAGCGGTGCTCAAGGAATTGCCTTACTTAAAGATGTACCAATATGGTATGAGTTGTGGAGAAATATAAACGGCTTCCCTCCTGATTATTATAAGCTTAAAGAGCCTAATAGTAAAGACAAATCAAATACAACCGATGAAGAAAAATAACTGGTTGTTGGTATTTCTATTTGGATTATCGCAGGTATTGCTTGCGCAAGACTCACTATCAGTGCTTAACTCAGAACAAGTATTGCTATTGGTAAAGAAGTACCATCCTATTGCACGGCAAGCACAAATAGGAGTGCAACAATCTAATGCTAATATTACCCTAGCTCGCGGAGCTTTTAATCCAATTATTGGTGGTTATTTGGCACAGAAAAATTTTAATCAAATAGAATATTACAACTTTACCAATGCCCAAATTATAATACCAACATGGTATGGTATTGAGTTAAGTGGTGGCATACAAGATTTAACGGGACAACGTTTAAACCAAGATGAGACAAATGGAAAAACTAGTTATGCAGGAATAAGTTTACCATTAGCTAAAAACTTAATTATTGATAAAAGAAGGGCATTTTTACAACAAGCAAAATTATATCAAACCATGGCAAAAGCAGAACAGCGTGCTCTGCTAAACGATATTTTAATGGGCGCCATGGAACACTATTGGCAATGGGTAAACGCCTACCAATCTTATGTTATTATGAATAATAACCTAAGCATCAACAAAACCAGATTGGAGTTAATAAAGAAAACATTTATAAATGGTGAACGCCCTGCAATTGATACCATTGAGGCTATAACACAATTACAGAGTTTTGAATACCGTAAAAACGAATATTGGCTTGCTTTTCAAAATGCAGGCCTGGCATTATCTGCTTATTTATGGAAATCGAACAATGAGCCATATTATTTACCAGAAAATGTAATACCGCAAACAGGTTGGGAAAACGAAATGAACCTAACTAATTTTAACTTGGTATTGGCTGATTTATTAAATACAGCCGAAAATAACCCTACACTTGTCCAATACAAAAGTAAAATAGATGTATCTGTGGTTGATAAGCGTTTAAAATTTCAAGAACTTTTACCTAAAATAGATTTAAGTTACAATCATTTAAATAAAGATTATGCATGGAATAATGAAGGATTGCTTCTTAACAACAATTATCAATATGGTATAAAGTTTGAAATGCCATTGTTTTTAAGTGAAGGACGAGGCGAATACAGGATGGCAAAATTAAAACTTGAGGCATCAAAACTTGATTTAAACCTAAAACAACAACAAGTAGAAATTAAAGTAAAGCAGTATTTTAATGAGTATGTAAACCTTAAAAAGCAAATTATCTTGCAAAGCGCTGCTTACAGCAACTATACACAGCTGCTAAAAGCCGAAGAAACAAGATTTTTTAATGGAGAAAGTTCGCTGTTTTTAATAAACAGCCGTGAAAGTAAAGCCCTTGAAGCTCAAGAAAAACTTATTGAGCTAAAAACAAAATACTATAAAACAATATACGGCCTGCAGTGGAGTGCAGGATTATTACAATAACTAATGAATACAGAAATTTTATTGAGTAACCTCACCAACCCTACACTACTTTTTTTTATATTAGGTATAGTTGCCATTAAAATCAAAAGTGATTTAACCATTCCTGAATCATCGGCCAAATTCATTTCTTTATACCTACTTTTTTCTATTGGTTTTAAAGGCGGACAAGAATTAGCGCACAGTCAATTTACCTCTGAAATTGCATATTCTTTATTGTTCGGACTAATAATAGCATCTGTTATTCCGTTGTATACTTTTTTTATATTAAAACGTAAATTATCCATATACGACTCTGGTGCAATAGCATCATCTTACGGATCAGTAAGTGCGGTTACCTTTGTTTCTGCTGCTTCATTTTTAGAATATAGCCAGTTGCATTTTGGCGGTCACATGGTTGCAGTAATGGCCTTTATGGAATCGCCCGCAATTATTGTTGGGGTGAT
>CANHBJ010000115.1 GCA_947459075.1 Bacteroidota bacterium | reverse complement strand
TGTATGCATGCACAGGCGTATAACCAAGTGTTAAAATACGTTCGGCAACCTCATCTACTTTAATCACCAAATTGTTATACAACTCTTCAAACTTTAGGTGAAGTTCGAAAAATTTATCTCCTTTTATGTTCCAATGAAAGCCTCTTGCATTCATGTAAAACATTTGATAATTAGCCAATAGTACATTTAACTCTTCTGCTAATTTTTTACATTTTTTGGTATCTAAACCAATGTGATTCATTTCTTTTTTCATATGCGTTTGTATTTATTGTGTCAGATATTTTACAGGGTTGGTATTAATAAATTATAGCACTAATATTGTGGCACAATTGGCAGTTATGCAACCAACTACTGAACAAACAAAAGAGAAACCACTTACATGCCCAGTGCCGCACCCGCAGCGCAAAAGCCTTATGACTGTATTAAAGCGTATGGGCTGGATGGGATTCTGCTTCTTTCTCATAAAAGGTTTGCTTTGGCTAATTGTTCCTTATTTGGTAGCAAAAGGTTTTCTTAAATAACCTATACAAAGTAGTTTCTAATTAACTAAATATCATATAATATATATCATATATTAGTTTGATTTAGAATGACTTTCGTCACAACACTCTTTCATACTTTCCTTTAACAATACATCCATTTTAAGGATAAACTAAATCTGTTTTCCTGATGCCTTTAATTATGCTGTTTGTGCACTTTATATGCATTAATATCATATGTCATGTATTACATTTGAATGCATGACACGCAAAGAACGGTTCGAACATTTTATCAATTATTTTAGCAAACATCAACCCGAAGCAGAAACGGAGTTGTATTATGAAAACCCTTATCAGTTATTGGTTGCTGTAATCTTATCGGCACAATGCACCGATAAACGCGTGAACATGGTTACTCCCGAAATTTTTAAACACTACCCTACTGTTGATTTATTAGCCGAATCAACATTTGATGATTTGTTTCCGATTATACGCAGCATTAGTTACCCCAACAATAAAACCAAACACCTGATTGGCATGGCGCAAATGCTGGTTAAAGACTTTAACAGTGAAGTTCCAGAAAGTATTGATGATTTGGTAAAATTACCTGGTGTAGGACGCAAAACAGCCAACGTAATTGCCTCTGTAGTGTACGATAAACCTGCCATGGCTGTTGATACGCATGTGTTTAGGGTAAGTGCCCGTTTGGGATTAACCTTAAATGCCAAAACACCAAAACAAACGGAAGACCAATTGGTAAAAAACATACCAGAAGAACATATTGCCAAAGCCCACCATTGGCTAATACTACACGGCAGATATGTTTGCTTGGCACGAAGCCCAAAATGTCCCGAGTGCCAAATTAGTAGTTTTTGTAAGAGTTACAAGAAACCGAAGTAACTCCCTTCTATTCTTAATCCTTATGATAGGAGAATTTTTTAAGTTGTGGTGCTTTGATGCTTGTAAAACCAACCACCAACAGTGTCATACAACCACCAAATATAACAGACGGCACTGTACCTAATAAACGTGCTGCAAGTCCACTTTCAAAAGCACCAATTTCGTTTGATGAACCAATAAACATGGTATTTACAGCCGATACCCGTCCGCGCATCTCATCAGGGGTTTGTAGTTGCAAAATATTGCTTCGTATTACCACACTTACACTATCAAAAGCGCCACTTAAAAACAGCATTAACAACGATAAATAAAATGAAGTGCTTAGTGCAAAACCTATCATACAGAAACCAAATGCACCAACACAAATTAGCAACACAATGCCTGGCTTTTGAATTGGTGCACGCATAGATAACCACAACATGGTAATACTTGCCCCAAGCGAAGGGGCTGCTCTTAAAAACCCTAAACCTTGCGGACCTACCTGCAAAATTTCGTTGGCAAAAACAGGAAGTAAGGCCACTGCCCCACCAAACAAAACTGCAAACAAATCAAGGCTAATGGCACTTAAAACTACCTTGTTGTTAAACACAAATTTCAACCCTACTTTTAATCGATCGGCTATGCTTTCGTTGCCCATTTTACTGCTAATGGGTTTTGGTTTGATGTTGAGCATAGCCACCAAAGCCATGATGATAAAAAACAAAACCACCAAAAATGTTGGGGTAATACCCATCCATGCGTATAATAAGCCACCAAGTGCTGGACCAACAATGGCGGCCATTTGCCACGCACTGCTATTTAATGTTGATGCTGTTACCAATTGTTCTTTTTGCACCAACTGAACAATAAAACTAAATCCTGCAGGTGCATAAAAACCGCGTGCAAAACCACTTAAAAATATAAACACGTACATGGCATTTACACTCCAACTTTCACTAAAACCAAATACAAATAAATCGCTGCTGGCAAGTGTTAATCCCATAGAGCAAAACAACAATACCCAAATGCTGTTGGCCAGTATTTTTCTTTTGCTGCTTATATCGGCAACATGACCAGCATACAATGCAATACTTAGTGCAGGTATGGCTTCGGCTAAACCAATTAAACCAAGTGATAAAGGATCTTGTGTAAGTTTATAAATATGCCAACCTGCTATAACAGCCTGTATTTGTAGCGCTATGGTTAAACATACACGTGTGGTTAAAAATAATTTAAACTCTTTGTTTTTAAGAGGTAATAAACGCGTGTTGTTTAAACTCATCGGCTTAAATATTCGTTGTAATAAACTTGTTGATAGGCACGTGCTTGTTTAATCATCTTTAAACTATCAGCCCCTGCACTCATAATTACTCTTTTTGATTGCTGATCAAACGATACATAACCATTTGCTTTTACCAAACCAATGCCATCATCAAAAGTATAAGATGCCATGCCTAATTGTACTGTATCAAATAAATTAACACCCCAAGTAAACGAATGTTTTTTTACACCTAACATGGCCAATATACTAGGTGCTAAATCGGTTTGTTGTCCAACCTTATGCACTTGTAAACCTTTAATAGCGGGGTTTAAAGCGCCACCTGTTATTAGTAATGGTATATGAAACCTTTTAGGCTCGTAGGGTTGTCTATTTAAAGGTTCTTGATGAGCGTGATCGGGTAAAATAATAATTAACGTGTTTTTGTACCAAGGTTGTTGTTTGGCTTGTGCCATAAAATCTCCCAAGCATTTATCCGAAAAATGAACAGAGTTTTTATACAACTCGGCCTGGCTTGTTCCTGTAAAATTGCTTTTATGTGGTACGTTGTATGGTTCGTGACTGCTTAATGTAAGTGCAGTTATAAATTTAGGTGATGGTGATTTAGGAAACTCTTCCAATACCTTGTTGTATAATTCATCATCGTGTACACCCCAATTTTCTGGTAGTATGGCTTTGTTAAATTCATGAATATCTACAATACTGTTGTAACCGCTGTTTATCCAATAAGCTTTCATGTTAGCAAACTCTGATTCGCCACCGTAAATAAATTTACTGTTGTAACCCAAATCTTGCAAGGCTTTGGGCAAGGCAGGCAGGTTACTAAATTTTTGAAGTTTATTGATAATGGAACTTTTTGCCAACGCAGGTTGTGCGCTGATGATGGAAGCCAAACCTTTATCTGTTCGGTTGCCATTGGCATAAAAATTTACAAAGGTTAAACCCTCATTTGCCAATGCATTTAAGTTAGGAGAAACACCAGCCTCGCCTCCAGTAAAACCAACCACATCTGCCGACCATCCTTCAAGTATCACCAATAAAATATCGGGGTTGGTTTGGTTTGATACCTGAAAAGAATTTTGGGTTGATGTAGAAGAACTGATTAACTCATTAACTATTTGTTCTGCTTCTATGTTAGGTAAAAAAGCATAGGGATTTTTCTTTTCATCCTCCGTGTTATCGGCTAACGAAGCAATAAAATTCCAAGTGGTATTTACGGCACAATGATTTAAAAATGGTTTATCACTATAGTAAGCAAAACTTTGGTTAATTGGCGACATACCAACATTACCTCTAATCATTAAAAATGTAATTGCCCCTACAACTATAAAGACAATTGGCACTAACCATGCTTTTACTGGTAGCCCTAACTCTTTAAATTTAAGTGGTAAATTAGTATATGTTGTTTTAATAATAAAGGTGGTTAACAAACCAAATAAAATTATTTTACCCCAAGAAATACCACTGCTAAAACTTAACATCTCTTTCGGAAATTTAGCAAAAGAAGATGCATAAGCATTAAGTTTTTGACCCCAAAAAGCATAAAGCTCCGCATCAATAATAGTAAGTAATGCAACAGCTAGTAGCATCGTAAAGTTGTAAAATGTAAATACATAATCAACCCATTTTACTTTTACATATTGGGCTATCAACCACAACAAAAACGGAAATACACTCAGGTAAGCAGCCGTTGATAAATCTAAACGTAACCCATGAACAAAAGATAAAGCTAACTCAGTTAATGGAATGGATGAAGCCATTTTACGATTAAACAGGATAAACAATAATCGCATCAACGTGAACATCACCATCCAAAATCCGATGTATCTCGCAAAAAATTCGATTTGTTTTTTCACTGTTATTATTTGTTATAAGATTAGGTCTTGTTGTTTATTCAATCCACATTTAACTTGGCTCATGTTAAACGTGTTATTATTTAACACCACGCTTATTCAGTTCTTTCTGGTACTTACGTGCATTTATTTGGTGTTGGGTAAAATTAGCCGCAAAGTTATGATAACCGCTAAAATCCTCCTTGGCACAAAAGTATATAAACTTATGTTCTTTAAAATTTAAAACCGCGTTAAGCGCTGCTTTACCTGGCACACAAATTGGCCCGGGAGGTAAACCTTTATTTTTATAAGTGTTATATGGCGATTCGATGTTCAACATTTCTCCTGCCACACGTTTAATTGAATTATCGTTCATGGCAAAAATAATGGTTGGGTCGGCTTGTAAAGGCATACCCAAACGCAACCTATTTATGTAAGCACCAGCAACAACAGGCATTTCATCGGTCATATAGGTTTCTTTTTGCACTATAGATGCCAACACACTTACCTCTGCTTTACTTAGTTTAACACTTGCTAATTTTGCTGTTCTATCGGCATTCCAAAAATTGGCATACTCAGTTTCCATACGCTTTAATAGTTTAGGCGCTGAGGTTGTCCAATAAAAATTATAGGTGTTTGGGATAAAAAGTGAAACAATATTTTCGGTATTAAACCCAACAGATGCGCAGTATGTTGAATCGTTTAGTATACCTAACAATTCAATACTATCCGCCTCCAATTGAGTGGCCCAAAAAGAAACCAAATCTTCTTTACGTTGCGCGTATTTAAATGTTACATCAAGTGGTGTTTGTTTTCCACTAACAAGCAAACGCAATAAAGCTAAGTTATTCATTCCATCTACCACCTCGTACCTGCCTGGTTTTATCAGCGATGAATAGCCAGTTAAATGAGCAAATCTAAAAAAGGCATCGGTGTTGTTAAGCAGTTCGGTTTGTTTTATTAGTGAGGCATTTTCATCAATAGATTTATTGCTATAAACCAATACATAACCTTTTTTCCCTGCCTCTAAATTGATGTTATCGGCCAAAACATCTTCGTAAATTTTAATACCAGCAGCTATCAATAACAATAAAACAAAACTGAGTGTAACCCATAACACTGTTTTAACTGTTTTAGATTTGGGTTTTGATTTTGATTTGGTTTTAATTTTTGCTTTACCAGCCGAATTCATATGCTTGCGAACATAACAATTTTGGGTGATGTTTCTACATCTGTTGTAGCAGTTGTTTTACCATTACATTGTTAGGATTTAACTTTAACAAACGCTGCAACAATTGTTTACTCGCTGCTTTTTGTCCAGTAATGTTTAACACACCCGCTTTATTTAATAAAGCTTGTTCAAAATCAGGATCAAGCGAAATGGCTTTGTTGTAATAAAAAATGGCTTTATCAAACTGTTGTTGTTTGGCGTACACAAAACCTAAGTTAGTTAATGGCTCAGGTTGTTTAGGGTTTTGGTTTAAACTATTTTCTAAAGTATTTATGGCTTTTTCGTTTTCATCAACCTGCACATATAAAGCACCTAATGCATTTATAAAATCTAAATTTGCTGAGGCAAGTTCAACCGCCTTTTTATACCAACCTTCGGCCAAGTTAAAATTACTGTTGTTGTAGTATGCCCTACCAATACGGTAACATAACCATGGTTTGGTTTGATCTTTTGGCTTAAGCGTTGCAGCCTTTTTTATAATGCTGGCATAATCTTGTTTTAAGTACCACAAATGTATCCAAGCATCGGTTGTATTGGGTTGATTTTGTGTGATGCTAAAATATTTATTTGCACTATCCATCGATGATTTTTCTCCACTAAACTTTTCGAAATAGCCCAAGTAGGCCTTACCACGAGTCTCTATATCACTCTCTGGATTGTTTATGCAATAAATACCCGCAAACTCTTTGGCTGCTTCTTTTGCTTTTTTTGTGGCTGGAATACGAATCCAATGGTCGGTTACGGTTACATGCGGAATATCTATGGTACCTGATTTTGGCATGTGGCAACCCACACAATTGTTATTTGCCAATTTTATTTTAGCAGGTGCTTCGGTACAAAAGTTTTTTTGTTGTGAACTGTGGCATGAATTGCAACTGGTATTAAAAATTTGCGTACCTGTAACTTTTACACTTACATGCGGATTATGGCAACTGATACATGTTAACTTATTGGTATGCTGATTTCCGCCTACAAAACACTTACTCATTTGTAAACGTTGCGCATGCGAGGCCATAATAAATTCGTCATCACGACCTTTGTATTTAGGCATGTAAATATCAATGTAATCACCCAAACGTTTACCTGGCCTAAAATCAGTAAAGTCTTTATCGTTTTTAAGCACGGCATTACCTTGCAAGTGGCAGCGCTGACAAACATCTATTTGCAAATCCCATGAGAGTTTTTTAGGGTTTACAATGGTGTAATCTATTTGTGTTGCGGTATCAACAATATTACCTGCTAATTTTTCTTTTACATGCAATTCACCCGGGCCGTGGCATCTTTCACAATCAATACCTTTAGGTATAGATATAAATTTATTGTTGCTGTTTTGTGCAAAGGTTGGCATAGCATTGTGGCAACTCATACACTCTAAACCAATGGCACGGTTAAATCTCACGTTTTGTCCATTTTCAAAACCCGGTGGTAAATCCCATTTGCCTTTTTGCGCATACCATGTTAATGGCATTTGGTAAACAAAACCATTTATTTCCATCATGTGGGAGTTGGTATGCTGACCACTTCCTACAATATAATCAACCCGCTCAACACGCTTGTGTATCGTATCTTTTCCCGCTAATCTAAACTCCATGATGTACATGGTATCGTTTAAAAAGAAAGGATAATAGCTTAGGTTATTAAACTTATCATGCACCAACTGGTGTTTGCCAAATTTAGCTGCCGATTTTTGTTTAGTAGCCAAATTAAACGATTGTCCCATGCCTGTTTCGATAAAGGTTTTATAAATATCGTTGTGGCAACTGCGACAAGTTTCCATACCTACATATTTAACAGTATCGTTATGGTTTAGGTAGGTATTTTCAGGGGTTGATTTTTTATTGGCATCACCACAAAACAAATTAAAAAAGATAATGATGCTCAGGGAAACGAGCATTACAAAAGTGGTGATATGTTTAGGCTTGATGCGCACTTAATAGGTAACAAATATGCACAAAAAAAGATTGATTTAAGCGATACAGGTTTTGTTAAATTTTGAATGAATTAAATGAATGTGTATGTTAAACATCGATGTTATCAGCATTTCGCAGACATTACAGAACATCGACACATTCAACTCCTGCGGAGTTGGTTTTTCGGTTACATTGTACGCCACGGGTTGCACCCGCTGCTATTCACATTCAAGTCCTTTGGACTTGCACGTAATTTGTAAAACGTGTTATTCCATTAATTACCATGAACAAAAGTTGATTCAACAACCCTGAAAGGGTTGAATGTAAATAACACCGAATAAAATTCGGGGTAAACATGTGA
>CANHBJ010000114.1 GCA_947459075.1 Bacteroidota bacterium | reverse complement strand
CATGGGTTTGCCCACAATATCACTTCGGCCAATAACCACGCAATGTTTACCGTTTGTTTCTATGTTGTAATGTTCTAGCAGTTTTATAATACCATATGGTGTTGCGGGTAAAAAACATGGTAGTCCTTTAAACATTAAACCTACATTCATGGGGTGAAAACCATCAACATCTTTTTGGTAATCTATGGTTTCGGTTACTTTTTTTTCGTTAATATGCTTTGGTAAGGGGAGTTGTACAATCAAACCATCAATAGCTGGGTTGTTGTTAATTTTTTCAACTTCGGCAATCAACTCTGCCTCGGTCATGGTTGCATCAAAACGCAAAACGGTACTATCAAAACCAACTTCTTTACAGTCTTTTTCTTTAGCAGCAACATAAGTCATACTTGCGCCATCAGAACCAACTAAAATAGCAGCCAAATGAGGTATTTTTTTACCTTCATTTTTTAGCATGGCTACTTTATTTTTTATCTCCTCGCGTAGTTTTTTAGATACTTCGTTTCCATTTAAAATTTGCATATTGTGTTGCCTAATTTGGTTCTGATAATGCTAAATTACTTGCAATAATAGATGATTACAGCATAAATACAGGCAAATTGAACCTATTTAATTATATTAATAGGCCTATATAATTGGTGTTTAAGGGTTGCTATGATTAATATATTGAATTGTAAAATACAGATTTATAAATGATTATATAAATATAGATAAAAGGTCTTTTATTATTTGTTGATGAAGGCGCATTGATTATGATATTCTTTGTTATATAACGATGATGTATGGCGATTCGCTAGTAGACCAGTTTTTATCAATAAAGGTAAGAGGTACTATTAATAAACTAATTATATACGTTGTAATGACTATTGGCAGTTTATATATTATTAGTGGTTAGGGGTTTGGCATTCCATATATCAGCCCAAAAACAAAGTTGAAAAACACCATTTGCTAAGATTTTGGCGTACTACATAACCAAAATAATATAAATCCCGATTAACATTAATTTAACATACTGGTAACATTATGTTGTTATTTAAAGGAGTTAGTCCTATTACTTTTGCCCCCAATTAACATTAAATAAACTTTAAATTAACATTGACGTGGTAAAATTTTACTCGGTAGTTTTTCTAGTAGTTCTTGCTTTCCCTATTTATGGTCAAACTAACTCGCCTAAAAAGCAGTGGTTTGAATCTTTTAGTATCAGGGGATACACTCAGGTAAGGTACAATAGGTTATTAGAAACCAATTCAAAATTAAAAAACGAACAAGGCGATAGAAGCTGGGGAGAAAATGGAGGATTTTTTATTAGGCGAATGCGTATTATATTTAGTGGACAGATAAATGAACGAGTTTACTATTATGTTCAACCTGATTTTGCTAGCAGTGCTTCTTCAACCGGATTACATTTTGGCCAATTACGTGACGCATATTTTGATGTAGGAATTGATGCCAAAAATGAATTTCGTTTTAGAATCGGACAAAGTAAAATTCCATATGGTTTTGAAAACATGCAATCAAGCCAAAACCGTTTACCATTGGATAGAAATGATGCACTAAATAGTGCGGTAACTAATGAACGAGATTTAGGTGTATTTTTTTATTGGGCACCAGCAAACGTTCGTAAGTTATATGCTAGTTTAATTAATGATGGTTTAAAAGGTTCGGGAGATTATGGTGTATTTGGTTTTGGTGCTTTTAATGGTCAAACTGCTAATAAACCTGAACAAAACAATGAACCACATATTGTTGCACGTTTAACCTATCCATTACAAATTAAGAATCAAATTGTGGAGATGGGTATACAAGGTTATACAGGTAATTATGTGATAACAACTGATCAGCTTAGTGCAGGTGTTAAAACAAATACCAATAAGTCATATTTAGATCAGCGTATTGCTGCAACATTTATTTTATATCCCAAACCATTTGGTATACAAGCCGAGTATAATATTGGTAAAGGCCCTGAGTTTAACAAAGTAACAGATTCAATAGAGGTACGTAATTTACATGGAGGGTATATTACTGCCTCATACAAAAAAGATTTTGGCCAACAAACAATCATTCCTTTTAGCCGCTATCACTACTACCACGGTGGTAAAAAACATGAATTAGATGCGCGCAGCTATCATGTAAGTGAGTTTGAAATAGGAGTAGAGTGGCAACCTAATAAGAATTTTGAATTAGTGGCAATGTATACGATTTCCGAGAGAAGATTTGAAGATTTTAGGTTACAAAATAATTTCCAAACTGGTAATTTATTGCGTTTACAAGCTCAGTTAAACTTTTAAATAAAATAGTAAAGCTTCTGCATAAAAAAAGCGACCATCGGTCGCTTTTTTTATTATTTAATGTTTGTCCAAACATTGGTAATATCGTCATCGTCTTCAATCAAATCTAATAGTAAATGAACCTCATGCTCTTGCTCTTCGTTTAGCTCAATAGTTGTTGTTGGTATCCGTTGTAGCTCAGCATTGGTAATTTCAAACTTTCTATCCTCTAATGCTTTTTGCATCGATCCAAATTCTGTAAACGGAACCGAAATAGCGATGTGGCCTTCACCGTCATCTTCCATTTCTTCCATGCCGTAATCAATTAGTTCAAGTTCCAATTCCTCTAAATTTATATTATTACTTGGAATGCGGAAAATACCTTTACGTTCAAACATAAAATCTAGTGATCCGCTAACCATTAACTGACCACCTTTTTTATTAAAATAGCTTCTTAAGTTAGCTACCGTACGTGTTGGATTATCAGTAGCTGTTTCAATTACCATTACAACACCATGCGGACCTTTTCCTTCGTATACAACCTCTTCAAAATCTTTATCTTGTTTACTTGTTGCTCTTGAAATTGCCGCATCAATATTTACCTTAGGCATGTTTAAGGCCTTAGCGTTAGCAATAATGGCACGTAATCTAGAGTTGCCATCGGGGTCGCCTCCGCCTGCTTTAACAGCAATTGCAATCTCTTTACCTATTTTAGTAAATGCTCGACTCATTTTATTGTAACGAGCGAACATTTTATGTTTACGTTTCTCAAATACGCGTCCCATGCTGTTTATTATTTTAATAAATGAGTTGCAATTTTCGGCAAATTAAACTTAAAGCGCAAGTGTTTAAAAATCCCATCTACGTTCGTTAAAATTCCATCTAATTGTGCCGTTAACTATTAATGCCTCTGTTTTAAATTGATTTAATTCACTATTGGTTTTGCGATATGCAATTTGTAAATCTATAAATAAGTTATGTTTAATCATGTAACTTATTAATAAATCAGATATTAATAGTGTTGTTTTTACGCCTTGAGTAATTTCGTTTCCGTATTCTTTTGGAATTGTTTTGGAATTATATGCGAGTGCAATGTTTTTGCCCCAATTACTTCCGTTGGTATCGTTGCCATATGTAGCAAAAATAAATGTGCCTTTTAGGCTAATTCTGTTTGCCGGTTGATATCTTAAAATAGCCACATGCTCTATAAAATTTGCACCTAAAGGATGCGCCATATTTTGGTTGTAATTAACATATGCGTTAAGTGCATTAAACGAAGTATACATGTATGGTCGGGCTATATTTAACTCATATTGCGCATCTAAGTTTTTTGCACCAAATACATCAATGTATTTTAATCCAACTTGGGTGGCCCACTTGTTGCCAAACCAACCGTTACGTGCAATCATGTCTTTAATTCTAAATTCACTAATTACACCTTGCCCGTATAATTGAAAATGTCGGGCAAAGTTGTATTTAAAATCTGCTCCTAAAATAACTTTATCTGGGCTGTTCAATCCGTTTTCAATTGGTTTATAAAATATTATAGGATTTAAATATTCTAAATCATAACCTTTATTGCTGTAGCCGCTGTCTCGCTGAAATGAAACAGTTTGAAATAAACCAAAATTGAAATTCTTACTTAAGTTAATATTGCCATAGGTGGTTGCATAATAGTGTCGCTTTGGTAGGTTACGTTGGTTAGCCGGATTCCAATCATATACCTGCCCCCAAATATTTGAATAGTTAATACGCCAAAAACGTGTGTTTGCACGTACAAAAAAGTGATCTCTACTAAAATCACTTAAGTAAAAAGTACGGAATCCATTGCCCAAGAAATTACGGCCATGCCCCATTTGTACATCAATAAATTTATTAGGTTGATATACAATATAACCACTTGCAGTATTATGATTAATTGTTAAAATATTGGTATCTGAGTATGCTTTTAAAAATGATGCTCCCGGTAAAACATAATTTTTTGTGTAGTATTCTTTTGTCCAGCTATTAAGTGCTATAATTTCGTTGCTAAATGTGGTATAAAAACCAAGTGATTTGCCAATATTTCCTCGCAATTCTACACCTCTATTGTTTATTCTAATGATATGATCCAATTTGGTGTCAAATCCGCCTTGTAGGATGGTAACAGGGTTAATTATTAAGTTGAAATCTGGGTGTTTTAAGCCATAAAATGCTGGTTTGTATTTGTATATTCCAAATAGTTGAGTTTTACTTAAACCTGATTCTGCCTTAGTAAACTCGAAGTTGTCACTTTGTAAGTAGTCTAGATTAAAGTAATCAACCTTACTTAATTTAGTACCCGTAATATTAAAACTATCAGTGTAATTAGCTATGCGGTTTCGTTGGTATGCTTTGGCAGTAGTATTAAATTCTTGAGGCAATGCTAACCTACCTGATTTAATTTCAAACCTATCAAGTATATGTTGAGAATAAGCATTTAAAGGGATGTATGTACCCTGAGCAATAGCTTGTGTAATCGTAAAACAGAATATTAAAAATGTATATAAATGTTTCATTAAATGCTAAATTAAAAATTACAATCTCTGGTGTTCATGTTCCACCTTAAGCCAAGTCCTACATTAAACATCTCTGATTTAAAAATATTTAATTCGCTGGTCTGGTTTCGGTAAGAAATTTGTAACTCGGCAAATAGGTTATGCTTCAGCATATAACTTATAGTAGGTGCTAAAATTAGTAAGTTAGTTTTTACGCCTTGTCCAATATAATTTCCAAATTCTTTAATCCTTGAATCGTAGCTTAAGGAGATATTCCTTCCCCAATTACTACCATTTGTATCATTACCAAAAGAACTTAAGGTAAATAAAGTATTTATAAAGAGTTTTTCGGTGGGTTGATATTTAACAATAATTAATCCCTCCCTAAAATTAGCCCCTAATGGATGAGCCATACTTTGGTTATAATTTACATAAGCATTTTTGGGGTTAAATGAGGTATACGAATAAGGCCTTGCTTGATTATATTCTAATTGTAAATCCAAATTTGATATGTTAAATAAATCAATGCATTTTAATCCAATTTGGTAAGCTTCTTTATTTCCCCACCAACCAACAGTTGTTAGACGTTTGTTAATGTTCATTTCTGATAAAACAAATTGCCCATATAATTGAAAGCGTTTGGCAAAGTTGTATTTAAAATCAAGGCCAAGTATGTTTTTGTCAGGACTATTTAAGGTATTGTCTACAGCATTATAGAACATTACCGGATTTAAATATTGTAAATCATAACCACGGCTTTCGTGGCCAGAATCACGTTGGAAAACAGTGGTTTCAAACAATCCGATATTAAGATTTTTAGTGATGTTAATACTCGCATGAGTTGTTGCATAATAATGGCGTTTTATGATGCTAGACCGGTTTGCAAATGGTGTATAATCATACAAATAACCATAAATGTTGGTATAGTTAATTTTCCAAATACGGGTGTTTAAGCGTAAAAATAAATTATTTGTTGAGAAGTCTGAACGCATTAATGAGCGGTAACCATTACCAATAAAATTCTTCCCATGCCCGAATTGCATATCAACATATTTACCTGCCTGATAAGCCACATAACCTGATGCGTTCCAGTAACTAAATAGGTACTTGTCATTTGGTTTGTAGGTATTTGTATTAATAAAATTTTGACCTGCAAGTACGTTATATTGATTGTAGTAATCTAAATTCCATCCGTTTAAACTTTGAATTTCCTCGGCAGTTTCAGTAAAAAAACTAAAGTTTTTACCAATTCTACCCCTAATATTTATTCCTCTGTTTACAAAATATGGCAATCTGTCATTTCGTTTGGTATCGTATTCGCCTCTTAAATAAATTACAGGATTAACTATTAATTCAAAATCGGGGATAAGAACAGAATACATTGCCGCTTTATACTTGAACAAACCGGTATTCTTAAAGTGTTTTTTCGATTTACTATTTGGGTCTAAACTAAATTCGAAATTGTCGTTTTTTAAGTATTGTAGGTTAAACCTATCTTGCACACTTAGATTACTGCTATCATATTGATTTGCATAATCTGCAATTCTACTTCTAGCGTATGCTTTAGCTGTAGTATTAAATTGTTTTGGGGTAGCAATTACTCCAGATTTTATTTCTAGTCTATCAATAAAGTGCATCCCATAAGAGCCTAAAGGTACATAAGCACCTTGGCCATAGGAGTGATTGACCAATAAAAAGGAGAGAATACAAATTAACAAATATCTCATAAGGCAAATATGCATTTTTTATTTTAATGCATTGGTGAATAACAATTGAGTTAAAATAATTTATTTAGCGGCAATGAACGAGCAAGAAGTTAAAATACGAATTAAAGAGTTAACAGATTTAATTAATCAGTACAACTATAATTATTATACACTGTCTCAACCAACAGTTAGCGACTTTGATTTTGACATGATGCTAAAGGAGTTGGAGAAACTTGAACAGCAATATCCTGCTTATGCAGAGCCCAATTCTCCTACACAAAAAGTTGGTGGCCATATCACCAAAAATTTTATACAAGTAAAACACAAATACCCCATGCTAAGTTTAGGTAATACCTATAGCGAGGAAGAACTAAAGGACTTTGATGAGCGGGTTAGAAAAAGTATTGGGGATAATTTTGAGTATGTTGTAGAATTAAAGTTTGATGGGTTAGCCATAAGCATTACATATGAAAACGGTAATTTATTGAGGGCCGTAACAAGAGGAGATGGTGTTCAGGGAGATGATGTAACAGCCAATTTGAAAACCATTAAAAGCATTCCAATTCAGTTACCTGAAGCAGATTACCCAGATACTTTTGATATACGAGGTGAAATTTTTATGCACCGTAAAACTTTTGAAAAGTTAAACAATGAGTATAGAAAAGAGCTTGAAGAAAAGGGATATGATGAGGATGAGATAAAAGAAAAATTGTATAAAAACCCACGCAACTTTGCATCAGGTACATTAAAAATGCAAGATAGCGCTGAGGTATCTAAACGACCTTTAGATTGTTTTTTGTACTTTATTTATGCAGATAACCAAGTTACTCAAACCCATTTTGAAAGCTTAGAAAAGGCCAAGCAATGGGGGTTTCAGGTAAGTGACCATTACCGCTTATGCAAAAACATAACTGAAGTAATGGCGTTTATTCATCATTTCGAAAAACAACGCGAACATTTAAGTTACGAAATTGATGGTGTAGTAATTAAGGTAAATAGCTATGCTCAACAACGTGAGTTAGGTTTTACAGCCAAGAATCCGCGTTGGGCAATTTCCTATAAATATAAAGCTCAAAGTGCATTAACTCAATTGTTAAAAGTTACTTATCAGGTTGGACGCACTGGTGCAATAACTCCTGTAGCTAATTTAAAACCTGTACAATTGGCCGGAACTACTGTTAAACGTGCAAGTCTATACAATGCAGATGAAATAGAGCGTTTGGATTTGTTCGAAAACGATTGGGTTTTTGTAGAAAAAGGAGGAGAGATAATACCCAAAGTAACCTCAGTAGATACTTCTAAAAGAGGCTTGTTTTCCGAAAAAATAAAATATACAAATGTTTGTCCTGAATGCAATACTACATTGGTTAGGCGAGAAGGCGAAGTAGTTCATTATTGTCCAAATGAAAGTGGATGTGCCCCCCAATTAATTGGTAAAATAGAGCATTTTATTGGTAGAAAAGCCATGAATATTGATAGCTTGGGTAGCGAAACAAT
>CANHBJ010000113.1 GCA_947459075.1 Bacteroidota bacterium | reverse complement strand
TCTAACAATACACTTTTTCTTTTAAGGCCCCAAGCGTAACCAGCGAGTTCTCCATTGGCTGCAACAATTCTGTGGCAAGGAACAACAATGGCCAATCTGTTTTTCGCATTTGCACTAGCTACTGCCCTTACTAAATTTTCGTCATTAAATTTTTGTGCCAATTCTAAATAGCTAATGGTTTCGCCATAAGGTACCAATAAAATTTGCTCCCACACTTGTTGTTGAAATGCAGTGCCTTCTTGTATTAATGGTAAATCAAAATGGGTTCTTTTGCCATCAAAAAATTCAGTCAATTGCTGTTTTGTTTTTAATGTTAGGGCCGATTCACTAATTATAGAAGAAAATTCGTCATCGAAGTAAATTTGATGAATATGCGTTTTAGTAGCCTTAATGACTATTTTACCTATGGGAGATAAAAATACATCTATAAAAGGAAAGGCAACTATTTTCATGTTGCGAAAATACATTGCCTTTTAAAATATTTGATTGGGTTTTGTTCACAACTTCAATTAATGTGAAATAAACACGAATACTTTTAGATACTAATTAGTTTTGTTCAATAACAGACGCTGCATTTTTTTTCAATGTTTCTAAATCGGTAAAGCCTTTTGCAATGGCATAGTATTTATTATTACGTACTAAAATAACCATTGGGTATCCTGTTACACCCCAGTTTGCTGTGGTTTGAAACCAATCATTGGTTTGTTTACGCATTTCTTCGCTGTTTAATTTTTCAATAAACTCCGCTTCATTAATGCCATATGGTTTAATTAATTCCTTATATACTTCTTCATCTCTCAAATCTTTTCCATCAACAAAATAGGCTATTTGAACTGCATGCGAAAATCCAACCACTTCTTCAGGGTTAAATTGTTTAAATGTTTCTATAGCAATAGCTGGTTTAATAGAGGATGACCAAAGCGTTTTTGTTTTTAATTGATCAAGATAAGGTTGGCCGTATTGCATGCCCGAATATTCTTCCACTTTTTTGTATGCACCAAGAATGTATTCCGCAAAATCGCCAATTGGTCCTTCTCTATCACCAACTACCATTCCGCCACTTACAACATCAAATTCATATGTGTCCTTATATGCTGAATAAAAATCACCCATTACTTTTCCAAAACCAAAACACCATCCACACATTGGGTCTGAAACGTAAATTATTTTATCTTTTTCCATAATTAAAAGTTGTGGTACAATTTAGATTTTCAACTCAATTGAATTTTTGTCCCACTTTCATACTAACTAACATAAATATTAATTACGAAAGTTAACTTGTATTTTTTTAGCAATTGATAGGGGAGTAACTCGATCAAATTAATATGCTTCTGTCAGGCAACTATTGTTTAGTATTCTAATTCAATCATAGGTAAATCCATTACCAAAATGCGTGCATTGGAGAGCGCTTTGATATTAAAATTGGTATACTCTGTAATGCCCATTGCATCTCTTCTTTCTAGCTTTTCTCCATTAACTTCCACTTCCCCATCAATTACAAATACGTAAGCACCATTAGCTGTTTTTTTATTGGTGTACATTATTTCATTGTTGGCATCCATATCGGTTAAATTAAACCATGCTTGTTGATGAATAAATATGGCATCGCCTTCTTGTTGTGTATCTGGTTTAACAATTTCCTGCCATTTGTTTTTTCTGTCTTCAGGTAAAAAAGTTTTTTGATCGTAACGGGGTGTAACGTTGCCTTTGTCAGGGAAAACCCAAATTTGAAACAACTTAACTGGGTTGTTTTTATCGGGGTTCATTTCCGAGTGAAAGACTCCTGTACCAGCACTCATCACTTGCACATCATTAGGTTTCATTATGCTTCCATTGCCCATACTGTCTTTATGTTCTAAAGAACCTTCTTGCACCAAGGTGATAATTTCCATGTTATCATGTGGGTGTTTGCCAAAGCCCATACCTTGTGCTACCTCGTCATCGTTTAAAACGCGCAATGCACCAAAGTGTATTTTAGAGGGATCGTACCAACTTGCAAAACTAAATGAGTGTTTAGCGTTAAGCCAACCATGATTTGCATGGCCTCTGTTTTCTGCTTTATGAATAAGTGTTTTCATTTATTATAAATATAATTTGATAGGTTATTAATATCAAATTCCATACAAATGTATAAACAATATATGTATATACAAATATCAGTATAAAAAATTTATCCTCTTAGTTTATCAAGTAATGTGTTTAAGCTTTTAAACTCCTTATTAGTTAGGTTTTTGAACGTTTTTAACCATTTTTCATTTTCGTTGTCTATTAAAGTTAAAAGGTTTAATCCCTTTTGGGTTATATTAATATCAACTTGTCTTCTGTTATCAGGACATTGTTCGCGGGTTACTAAATTGTTTGCCCTTAATTTTTCTACCAATCTTGTGGCATTTGAGCTTTTATCAATCATGCGAGATGCAATATCAAACAACATTAACTTTTTGGGATGAGAACCACGTAAGATGCGCAACACATTAAATTGTTGAGGTGTAATGCCATGAGGCTTTAATCTTCTTAGGTTGCTTGCCTCAATCCAACTGGCAGTATATAGGATATTAATGGCCGCCTTCTCTTGTTCGTTGTCAAATTTCTTTTGTTTGATATCACTTTCTAAACCCATAGTAACAAAAATAGAAAAAGTTGTCACGGTGACAACTTTTTCTTAACAAAACTTAAAAACGTGTTGGATTAATAGCTCTATCGTTATTCAAACTCGTATGTTTTGCTGCCGCTTTTTCGGGGTTGGTTATCGCTCGCTATTTTATTTAAGGAGTAATACAATTCAATATCCATGTTTATATAAAAACCATGTTCACCAACCGGTAAACCATAACCGTGTATGAAATGAGAATAGTTCATGGCATCATCATCCAACACTTTACCAAATTCAGTTTCCCATACCAACGTAAATCTATTTAATTTTAAATTTAGGCGATAAGTAGCACCAAGCCCAAACGTGTTTAATTGTTGGATATGATCTTTTTTATAACTGCCGCCAAAAGCATCGGTTGTAGCAATGGTGCGCGTGTTGTTCGAAAAATTAGAAGTTAAACTTCCACCAATTTCGTGGTGTAAAATGCTATGGGTTATTGGTGCATACATTAGTTTAAATTTGGGTTGATGCACCACATCTAACCAATTTACATGGTGGTTTGATGCGCCTTCGGAAGAAGTAACTCTGGCAAACGTATATTCTAAATATGCGGCATAATGGTTTATTTTTGCGTAACGTAAACTCACATCAAATCCTAAGTGTTTTTTACTCAAAGACTCGGATAATTGTGTGGCAGTTGTTTTTGAGGCATTACCTAATCCAAAACCCACCGAAAATTGATGTTGTGCAGTGAGATTGATACCACCCATTAAACACATGAATATTAATGCTAATTTTTTCATTTTGCCGGTGTTAGCTTAATAAAATAATTTGAATCAAACGTGCTGTAACTTACGTTGTGATTGTTCGTACTTAAGTATGATTGTTCACACTCAAATTCATAAATATTACTCACCCCGTAACTAATAGTTAATGTATCAGCAGGTGTGTTGGTGTTTTTTAAAACCAAGGTAATGTGGTTATCGTTTAGGCTAAGTGGCGTTTTGCTTAACGAAATATTTTTTATTTGCGGATAAATAACGGTTACGCTATCAAAACTAACGGGGTTGTTGTTTTGGGTGATGTTAATGGATAATGTTTTGCCATAATCATTACTTCTGTAAACGGGCATATCGTCAAAACATTTGTCCTTGCAGCTTGTAAAGGCAAAAGTTAATAGTAACGTAAATACAATAGCAGTTTGTTTCATACAATTTGGTTTAAGTAAAAGTAAGGATGACTGGTGTTATTGCCAAATATTTATTATCCGTTAGTTTACCAATAAACTTTATGATTGCCGAGTAACCTATTATTCATGGCTATTTTCTAATTTTGATAATAATGTGTGTGCCATTTTAGAACCCGTTTAAAAATAAAAATTATTCTCCTTTTGGGTTGGCACCCAAACCGCCTTCACTTTTTTCTTGATAAAAAAGTAAACAAAAAATCAAGGCTTACGAGAATTTTACAACAATCTACTGAGCACATTTTTTCCGCGCAATCCAAGCCACTGCGTTTCGGGATTGCTAGCAATGGCCGTTTCACAAACGTCCTCATTGATTGTTAAGTAAAATTCTCGTAGGCCGATAGAGTCCTTCATGCGCTAACTAATATAAAAGCTGTTCTCTTTTAAAAGCTGTTTAGTTACAAAACCGGTTTTTTTTGTATAAATATTGCCAAGTAATTGGGGTTTATTATTCGCGAGAATAGCGTAAAAAAAACTGCCTTAAGTATCACTCAAGGCAGTTTATATCATCAAGCTCAAACGATAATTATTTCTCAGCTACAAGCTTCGATATTTCTATACATACATCAACAGCTTTTTGCATGTCTTGTACGCTCACATATTCCAGCTTACTGTGTATGGCCATTTCGCCCGTAAAAATATTAGGGCAAGGTAAGCCCATAAAACTAAGTCGGCTACCATCTGTTCCGCCTCTAATATTGGTAACTACAGGTGTTAAACCTACATTTTTATAGGCTTGTTCTGCAATTTGCATCACATGTGTTTGGCCATCTAAAATTTCTTTCATGTTGCGGTATTGTTCTTTTACGGCAAACTCAAAACGAGCACCAGGAAATGCATCAACTGCTTTTTGTGCCAATTCGTTTAACATGTTTTCATGTTCGGCTAATTTAGCAGTAACAAAATCGCGGATAATAAATTGCACTTTGGTTTGCTCTAATCCGCCACTTACCGCAACTGGATGAACAAATCCTTCATAACCTTCGGTTACTTCAGGTGTAAGTTTATCGTTTGGTAAACTATTGATAAAATACGCAGCTACCTTTTGTGAATTAACCATTTTGCCTTTTGCGTAACCGGGGTGTGCACTTATTCCATTAAAAATAATGGTACATGCATCCGCGCTAAAGTTTTCGCCTTCTAAATGTCCGCGTTCGCCACCATCAAGTGTATAACCGAAATCGGCATTTAGTTTTTTCATATCTGCTTTATCTACGCCACGGCCAATTTCTTCATCGGGGGTAAATAAAATTCTGATGTCACCATGTTTAATTTCGGGGTTTTCTTGTAAAGCTTGCGCCACATTCATAATAATTGCTACACCTGCTTTATCATCGGCACCTAATAATGTTTTTCCACTTGCTGTAATGATATCATCGCCAATACGCTCATTCAAATACTTATGATTCATTTTACTTAATACTTGTGTGTTGTCGTCAGGTAAAACAAGATCACTGCCATCCCAATTTTTATGCAAAATAGGTTTCACATCTTTGCCACTGCAATCTGGTGCTGTATCAATATGGCTGCAAAAACAAACGGTTGGCACTTTGTTATCTATGTTTGATTTTACTGTGGCATACACATAACCAAACTCATCCATCTCGGCATCGTTAATACCCATGGCTTTTAGTTCTTCAACCAAAAGCGTGCTTAAGTTTTTTTGTTTTAATGATGACGGTGTACTATTTGATTCAGGATCTGCTTCCGTATCAATTTGTACATAACGCATTAAGCGCTCAGCTACTGTATAGTTCATTGTTTAGTTATTAGTTTATTCGTTTAAAGTTTGTGGTTTATAGTTCATGGTTTAACATCCATCTCTTATCTTCCTTCAAAGGAAGACGCTTGATTTTCGTTTGTATGTTGATTAATTTTCAAATTCTAATTGTTACGTACTTTTTTTTAATGTTTAGTTCATTGTTAACGCAAATCAAAACTTCGATGTTCGGCATTCAATATTCATAATTCGATTTTTCGAAACGCAGTTAAGTATAGCTAATTTTAACATTACCTACAACTCATCTTTCGCCAAATATATTGCTTCCAACTCTTATCATAGTTGATCCGTGTTTTATGGCTAATTCATAATCGCTGCTCATGCCCATGCTTAATTCTGTAAAACTTTCCAGTTTTAAAATAGGGTACTTATTTATTTCTTGTCTTAGGGTGTTAAAAACCTGATGCAAGTTTTCAAATTCTTGTTCAATTTGTTGCGTGTTTTCAGTGTAAGTAGCCATGCCCATCAACCCGCAAATATTTACATTATTTAATTGATGAGTAGTTGCGTGATTTAATAATTCAAACACTTCCTCATTACTTAAACCAAACTTAGTTTCTTCTTTTGCAATGTATACTTGCAGCAATACATTTATTACTCTGTTGTTTTTAAGGGCTTCTTTATTAATGGTTTCAAGCAATTTAATGCTATCAACGGCATGTATTAAGTGTATAAACGGTGCAATGTATTTTACCTTGTTGGTTTGTAAGTGGCCAATTAAATGCCACTCGGTATCTGATGGCATAAGTGGGTACTTATTTACCACTTCTTGTACCTTATTTTCGCCAAAAGCACGCTGTTGCGCTGCATATGCTTCGTGCAACATTTCGATGGGCTTAGTTTTACTTACCGCAATAAGTTTTACATGGCTCGGTAATTGTTGCCTTATTTTTTCAATATTTGCAGCTATCATAATTTAAACAATCTATCATGCAAAAATATCTTTTCATAGCAATTTGTGCAGTAATGTTTTCGGCTTGTTCAAACTCAAACCAAAACCAATTGCCCGCCAACGTGTTAACACAACAACAAATGGAGGCTATTTTGTATGATATGCATTTGGCCGAGGGCCTTTTAATTTTAGAGCCTAAAGGAGGCGATACTACAGCAAGAATGGCTTTAGGTATTTACGAACAGATTTATAAAAAACACAATACCAACCAAGAAGCGTTTAAGTTAAGTTACCAATATTACACCAATAACCCTTTGGTTTTAGATAGTGTGTACAATAAAATTATTGAGCGATTAAGTGTACAAGAAAGTATTTTAAGGAAATAATGCCATACCCAAAACATATAGAGCAAAAGTTAGAGTTCGACCAGATAAAGCAGCTACTCATTAGTAAGTGTATTAGCGAAGTTGGTGCGGAGTATGTTGGTAAAATGCGTTTTGCCAACAGATTTGACATAGTTGAAAAAATGCTTTTTCAAACCCAAGAGTTTAAACGCATACTAACAGAAGATAATCCATTTCCAGCCGAGCATTATTATAACATTCAACCCTATTTGCGTAAAGCAGCTATTGAAGGAACTTTTTTGGTAGAAGACGAGTTACACCAAATTAGGTTGTTAATGCAAACCTTTGCATCTATATGCAAATATTTTGAAGAACGTAATGATAAATATCCTCATGCAGCGGCTTTGTTTGCTGGCATTGTGTACAACCAACAAGTGGTTAAATACATAGAGCGTATATTGGATAATGAAGGATTGTTAAAGCCAAATGCTTCAACTGAGCTCTCAAAAATATCAGCCAAAATACAAGACCGCGAAAAGGAAGTGCGTAAACGCATGAGTCAGATATTTGATAAGGCGCAAGCGCAAGGTTGGCTTGCTAATAGCGGAATTACCGTGCGTGATGGCCGTTTGGTATTGCCAATTTTAGCCGAACACAAAAGACAAATTACAGGTTTGGTTCATGATGAATCGGCAACGGGACAAACGGTGTATATAGAGCCTGCCGAGATTTTTGAAACAAACAACATTATTCGAGAGTTACAGATACACTATAAGCGGGAGCGAGAACGCATTTTAATTGAGGTTACCGATAAACTTAGGCCCGTACTACCCGAGTTGGAAAAATATTTGCAACGCATGGGCATCATTGATTTTATTAGGGCTAAAGCTTTATTGGCCATTGAGCTTGATGCTGATATGCCCATACTTAGTAAACACATTGTTGTAAGCTTGGTTGATGCTTATCATCCCTTGCTTAAACTAAGTCACCAAAAGCAAGGATTACCTGTTATACCACTTAGTTTAAATTTAAACCGCGATGGCAGAATATTGGTTATTTCGGGACCTAATGCTGGGGGGAAATCAGTAGCGCTAAAAACCATTGGTTTGGTGCAATATATGTTGCAATGCGGTTTACTTGTGCCTTGTAAAAGTCATTCGCAAATGAGTGTGTTTAACGATTTAATGGTTGATATTGGTGATGAACAAAGTATTGAAAACGATTTAAGTACTTATAG
>CANHBJ010000112.1 GCA_947459075.1 Bacteroidota bacterium | reverse complement strand
AGACAAGTTGGTTGGAAGCCACTACTTCTGATATAGAATGGAATGGCAATTAACTGGTTATCATATCATGAACTACCTGATGGTTTGCATAAAAAATTTGCCACCATGTTCGCTCATGCGCCATCTAGTAAACTTATTCATAATGTATCTACGCATATAGAAACATTACAAGTAAATGAGCATTTATTGTTTACCACTACAATAAATGATGCTGCAATTGAAAACTCTTTTGTTTGTTCGCCATACACCGCGTACGCATTATATGCCCAAGACGAGTTGAAGGCTAAGGTGCCTAATAAGTTACTTCAGTATTCCGTTTTATGGATTATAAAACTGCTTGGACTTTTATTTAAAATTGGGCGTATCGACCGTAATGTACACGTCAATAATTTTCTGTTATCTACAAATCCTTATCAAGAATGGGATGGTAAAGAGATAGCTAAGATCACAGATGCTATTTTGCTAAAATATCCAAAACATGCCATTATTTTCAGGTCGTTGAATTTGCAACAACATCAAAACTTAATCAACTCGTTTGAGTTAAACGGGTACCATAAAGTTGGCAGCCGACAAGTTTATATATATGAAATGCCATACGAAAGTTGGCTCAAACATAACAACAATAAAAACGACTTAAGGCTCATAAAAAAGCAAAAACTAAGGTACCTATCCCATCAAGAAATGGGTAGTTATTTGGATGAGGCGTTAGCACTTTATAATTTATTGTACCTCCAAAAATACTCTAAATACAATCCGCAATTCAGTATAAACTATTTCCAAGCGTGTCATCGAAATAACCTTATGCATTTTCAAGGATATGCAGATGATCAAGGTAAACTTAGAGCATTCTCTGGTTTGTTTATTCTTGATCAAACCATAACTTCTCCTCTTGTTGGTTATGATACTAAAGCCCCACAAAAAGATGGCCTATACATACATGCCATCAATCTTATATTCAAATACAAATTTGAAAGTGGTAAGATTTTAAATCTAAGTTCAGGTGCATCACAATTTAAGCGATTTAGAGGCGGTGTGCCATACGTTGAATACTCTGTAATTTATCTAAGACATCTACCAAGCTATCGAAAGTTAGTTTGGTATTTTCTCATTTTCGTTTCAAACAAAATAGGAATTCCTTTAACCCAAAAATATGAGCTCTAATTATTATACCCCGGTTATTAGTGTTAAAAGCTTGCTATTAAATAAGCCAACTCGAGTATGGCTTAATGATATTCCTATAGTATTAATTAAAACACAATCGAAGATTACTGCATTCGAGGATTTTTGTCCTCACCGTGGTTTAGCCCTATCGGAAGGTTTTTTCTATGATAATCAACTGCATTGCAAGTATCATGGTTGGAGTTTCAGTATTGGGAGTGGAGAAAATACATTCGTTCCTGTTAAAAATAATAAGGTATCATGTAAACTAAAACCTATACATGTTATAGAAAAATACGAGCAGATTTGGTTAAGCACGCAACCTGAAGCATTGATACCTGAGTTAAATCCTAATAAAGCTCATATTTACATTACGGGGAAGATAAATGCAGAGATGACTCATGTGTTGGAGAATTTTTTAGAAGGTAGTCATACACACTACGTGCACAATGGTTTGGTGAGAACAAAAAATAAAAAGCGGAATGAAATTAACGCAAAACTAATTCAAACAACCAGTGGCTTTACCGTTACCTACCAAAGCGAGCCAGCAAAAGGTTTATTAACTCAAATTCTACCTAAAAAGTATCGTTCATTAAAACCAGTTTCCACCTATTTACATTCCGGTGTAGCCATACTTACTTATATCAATCACGAACAAAAAGAGGTGGCTCGATTCGAAGCTATTTTGAGTAACAAGGAAGAATATATTCATTATTCAGCAAGAGTATACATGCATATTGGGCCATTAGGATTTTTTTTGAAGCCCTTTGCTCGTTTCTTATTTAAACGCATCATAGAACAAGATAAAAACATATTGGAGTTACAACAGCAAAATCTACGTTTATTTAATGTAAAAAAGTTTGTAACTGACGACACAGACATGGTAGGTAAATACATTTATGCATGGCAAAATGCCAAGAACCATGAACTTCCAAATGAGGTAACATTTAATGTATATTGGTAATATGAAGAATACGATTTTAGTTACTGGTTCAGCTGGCTTTTTGGGAGGAAGAGTTGCCAAGCATTTTGCTCAACTTAGTGAACAATTCACCGTTATTGCCACATCTAGAAGAACAGAACGAAAAAATGAATTGGAAAACCATGGCTGCGAATTTATAGCAGGGGACTTGTGTGATAACGAATTTTGCGATAAGATAACACAACAAGTAAATACGGTTATTCATTGTGCTGCTTTATCTGCACCATATGGTAACTACCAAAACTTTCATCAATCTAATGTATTGGCTACTCAATCACTTTTAAGTTCAAGTATAAAAAATGGAGTGAAAAAATTCATATTCATATCAACCCCAAGTATATACTTTAACCACTCCGATAGGTTTGATGTGAAAGAAAGCGACCCTTTACCTTTAAAAATGGTAAATGCTTATGCGGCTACCAAACTAAAAGCAGAGCAATTTGTATTGGCTCAAAACACTGCTGATTTTAAAACTATAGCACTACGACCTAGAGCTATTATCGGAGCAGAGGATACTGTTATTTTCCCACGCGTGTTGGAAGCATACAACCAAAATAGATTACGTATTATTGGTGATGGGCAAAATGTGTGCGATATGACTTGTGCCTACAACGTTATTGAAGCCATAAGTTGTGCTTTACAAGCTAGCGATGAGGCATACGGTGAGGCATATAACATTACAGATGGCGCTTATGTTAAGTTTTGGGATGCTGTAAATTACGCACTTACCTCTTTAGATTATGAGCCGGTGGAACGTAAAGTTCCCCAGGCACTTGCCAAACTTGCTGCAACAGTAATGGAACAAAAGGCAAAATTATTTTCTAAAAAAGAACCAACGCTTACCAAATACGGAATCGGCATCTTGAGTCATAGCTTCACGCTTAGCATTGAAAAAGCAAATAAACTACTTCGTTACAAACCAATTATGACTACTTACGAGGGCATTAATGAATATATCTTATGGCACAAACAGAATCGATAAGAGTTCACTTTTTAAAATCGGGTTATTGTGTTTCGCATGAAAATATTGTAAATCCAAAGCACGGTAAAGGTAAAGGTAAGTTTTACGCAGTTTGGGCGTTACTTCAACTACCTCAAGTTGGCAATATACTTTTTGATACGGGATATAGCAGTGCTTTTACCGATGCCACTATAAAGTTCCCTGCTCGATTTTATCGATGGGTTACGCCCTTTTTTCTTGATGAAAAGGAATCAGCTGCAAGTATGTTGCAACAGTTAAATCTTACCCCAAATAATATTGACTATGTTATTCTATCGCACTTCCATGCTGACCACATTGCGGGTTTAAAAGATTTCCCAAAAGCAAAAATAATTTGTAGCAAATCAGCCCACCAAGAAGTATTAGCCATTAAAAGTTTTAAAGCAGTGAGTAAGGGTATTTTGCATGGCTTGTTACCAATTGGCTATGAAAAAAGACTACTCTATGTGGAGGATATTGCAGAACGTATTCATGTAAACAATTTCGGTATAACCGAATATCAATTATGGGGACTTCAAGATTTTAAGCTGTTGTTATTACCCGGTCATGCCAAAGGTATGTTAGGATTTGAAGTGAAACAACCCAATCAGCATATACTTTATGCTACCGATGCATCGTGGAGTTACGATTGCTTTAAACAAGGCATATTGCCAAGAAAAATAGTGAAGTTATTCTTTGACTCTTGGGATGAGTATACGGAAACACTTGATAAGTTGAGAGCTTACGAAGTTGCACACCCAGGCATTACAATTTTATTCACACATTGTCCAAAAACATTAGATCATACTCAACGTGTTATTTAAACTTAAAATAGTTTTTCAGTGGCTTAAACTAAAGAGCAGAAAGGTATTCTCTTCACAAGAGCATATTGAAGTTTATCAGCAAAAAAAACTTCAGCTTTTTGCTGAGCAAGTGCTGGTAAAATCTCCTTTTTACAAGCCCTACATAAAGCCTCACATGGATTGGAACAAAGTGCCTCACATTTCTAAAGCAACATTTATGGATGCTTTTAATGAGATAAATACATGTGGCATAAAGCTGAATGATGCCATGCAAATTGCATTGGATGCCGAAACGAGCAGATCATTTAACCAAGAATTGAATGGAATAACGATAGGCTTATCAACAGGAACCAGTGGTAAACGTGGTCTGTTTTTAGTATCTGAAAACGAAAGAGCATTATGGGTTGCATTAGTTATGTCGCGCGTTATTAAACCTCGCTTATTCAAAAAACAAAAAATCGCTTTCTTCTTGAGAGCTAATAGCAATTTATATGCATCTGTATCCTCTTCATTATTTGAGTTCAAGTATTTCGATATTTTCAAACCCCTAACAGATTTATTACAAGAACTTCAAACGTTCTCACCGCATATTTTAGCGGCACAACCTTCTTTATTGGTTGATATTGCACAAGCTCAACATCAACAAATTATTCAAATCAATCCTAATCAGATTATATCATTTGCTGAGGTGTTACATGCACACGATAAAGCATTTATCTCACAAAAGCTGCAAGCCAGTATTACAGAAGTTTATCAGTGCACTGAAGGTTTTTTAGGCGTTTCCTGCCAACACGGAACCATGCATTTAAATGAAGATTTTATTCGTTTTGAAAAGGAATGGATTGATGATGATAAGTTTTATCCCATTATCACCGATTTCTCTAGAAGAAGTCAACCGGTGGTAAAATACAAACTGAATGATGTGCTACAAATAAAATCTACTCCATGCGCTTGCGGTTCACCTCTATTAGCACTAGAAAAAATAATGGGCAGAGATGATGATATTTTAGTGATAAATGAACAAAAAATTTATCCAGATTTAATTGCACGCAGAATAGCTATTCAAACCAATAATTTTCAAAACTATTCCATCACACAAATCGAACAACAAGCATTAGAAATTAAACTAGAATGTGAGGAAAAAGATGCGGCAATAACACAAGATGCTTTTAAAAAAGCCATCACTGAACTATTAAAAGAGCATGGCATATATAGTGTTTCATTGGAATTTAAAATGCAGCAAGTAAGAGTACCGGGTAACAAACTCAGAAAAATAATTAGAGCAATATGAGCATAAATATCAGAGCAATAGAAACTCAATTACCTCAAAACCGAATTCATTCAACTACCATGGATAAATTGGCAAACGGTTTTATGGGCAGAATTGAAAAGTATACTGGTGTTGAATATAGACACCATATTTCAGGAGACGAATCAGTTACTACATTAGGTGCTGATGCTCTTAAAAAAGCATTAAAAAGTGCCAATATGCAGGTTGGTGAAATAGACCTTTTAGTCTTTTCAGGAGCAAGCTTTGATTATCCCATTCCTCATAATTCTGCAATCATTAAAGCTTTAATTGCTGACGATCAAGTCAACTTTCATTGTATAGACATCAACTCTACTTGCTTAAGCTTTTTAAATGCATTAGACGTGGTGAATATGTACCTAGAATCGGGTAGATATAAAACTATTGCTTTAGTGTGTGCTGAAGTTTCTTCGCGTGCATTATCACCACACGATGAAAAAGTATTTGGACTATTTGGCGATGCAGCTGTCGCGCTTATTCTTGAAAAGAGTAGCGAAAATGGATACTACCAATCATATATTGATTTTGTTAACTATCCATCTGGGGCTCTATTTGCTCATGTACCAATAGGTGGTGCTATTAATCGTGGGATTAAGTCCTCACCATCTGATGTAGGATATTATTTTCAAATGAAAGGTAAGAGCTTGTTTCGATTAACCACTAAACATTTGGATGAATTTGTAGTAAAATTGGAGACGCAAACTCAACTAAAACTAAACGAGTTTGATAAAATCATCACGCATCAAACCAGTAAAATGGGAAATGAATATTTTATCAGTCATTTTGGTATTGATAAAAGTAAAGTTGTTGAAACACTAAACATATACGGCAACTGCATATCAGCGAGTATCCCCTTAGGATTGGCGCATTATTACCAAGAGGAAAAACAATTGAAAAATAAAAACATCCTGCTCTTTGGTTCGGGGGCAGGTGTTAGCTTCGGTGCTCTGGTGTTGCGATTTGATTAGAACATTTATTTCATAAAAAACGCCTCCGAAGATTTTCTCGAAGGCGTTTTTTTTATACGATGAGCAATATTTATTTACTTCCTTCAGCGTAATACTTAAAGAAATAAGGAATGGTTTCTATGCCTTTTAAATAGTTTACAATACCATAATGTTCGTTTGGTGAGTGAAGTGCATCACTATCTAAACCAAAGCCCATTAAAACTGATTTTAAACCTAATTCTTTTTCAAACATGGCTACAATCGGAATACTTCCTCCGCCACGCGTTGGCACTGGTGTTTTACCAAAAGTGGTTTCCATAGCTTTAGATGCTGCTCTGTATGCTACACTATCGGTTGGTGTTACTACAGGCTCACCTCCATGATGGGGTCGTACCTCTACTTTTACACCTGCAGGTGCTATACTTTCAAAGTGTTTTTTAAACAACTCGGTAATTTCATCGCTTACTTGGTGTGGTACCAAACGCATGCTAATTTTTGCAAATGCTTTACTTGGTAAAACGGTTTTAGCACCTTCGCCAATGTAACCGCCCCAAATACCATTTACATCTAACGTTGGGCGAATGCCTGTGCGTTCTAAAACAGTATATCCTTTTTCACCCCAAACATCACCCACATTTAAATCCTTTTTGTATACATCTAAATCAAACGGAGCTTTATTTAAATCCTCACGTTCGGCAGCTGTTAACTCGGCTACTTTATCATAAAAACCGGGGATGGTAATGTGGTTGTTTTCATCATGCATACTGGCAATCATTTTAGCCAATATGTTAATTGGATTAGCTACTGCTCCACCATATACACCAGAGTGTAAATCGCGATTTGGACCAGTAATTTCAACCTCTACATAACTTAAACCACGTAAACCTGTGTCAATACTTGGGCAATCGTTAGCAATAATTGAAGTATCAGAAATTAATACCACATCAGCTTTCAACCGCTCTTTATTGGCAATACAAAAATCAGCTAAGTTATTGCTACCAACTTCTTCCTCACCTTCAATCATCATTTTAATGTTACAAGGCAATGCATTGTTTTTCATCATGTATTCAAATGCTTTTACATGCATGTAAAACTGTCCTTTATCATCAGCCGAACCACGGGCATAAATAGCACCTTCAGGGTGTAATTCAGTTTTCTTAATCGTAGGTTCAAATGGAGGTGTATCCCACAATTCTAGCGGTACAGCAGGTTGTACATCATAATGGCCGTATACCAAAACGGTTGGTAAACTTGGGTCAATTATTTTTTCACCATACACAATTGGGTGTCCGGGTGTTTTGCAAACCTCTACCTTATCTGCACCTGCAGCGCGCATGCTTTCAGCCACAAAATCAGCAGCCTTTGCTACATCTCCTGCAAATGCACTATCGGCACTAATTGATGGAATACGTAATAACGCAAAAAGTTCGTCTAAAAAACGTTGTTTGTTTTGTTCAATGTACTGTTTAATATCACTCATAATATGTTTGTTATTGTACTGTTAAAATTTTATTGGGTTGATGCGCATTCACCACATCAATAAATATTTGCGACATGGTAGGAAGCATCTCGGCAAATCTTATAATTTCTGTTTGGTTTAACAACTCCTTAAGTAAAATGTTGTTCGCTTCATATTCGGGCTTTTTAATTTCGTATACAAAATGTTTGTTATCAAGCTGTTTACTACTTACCAATTGATAAGAATCAGGTAAAATAATATTTGATCCTGTGCACTCTACATTAAAAATGTGGGTTCTAAATTGCTCGCGTACTTGTTTTACACTGCCTTCCAAAACCTTCTCCGATTTATTAATCAATGCAATATCATCACACAATTGCTCCACACTTTCCATGCGGTGCGTGCTAAAAATAATACTGCTTCCTTGTTGCTTTAATTTTAAAATTTCTTGCGTAATCAAATCAGCATTTATGGGGTCAAAACCACTAAAAGGTTCATCCAAAATAATTAACTT
>CANHBJ010000111.1 GCA_947459075.1 Bacteroidota bacterium | reverse complement strand
TTCGAAAATATTATTACCAAGGGCCAATTCTCCTAAAGTTTCAACCCTTAAATAAAAAGTATCTTTATTAAACACCCTTCCACAACGTATACTCGGATAGGTTATTAACTGGTTATTGGGCAACCTCCTGCTAACACTTACCGAAAATGAATCGAGGGAAGTTTTAGCATAATTGTTAACCATAAATCCTAAATCAATAAACTCATCTTGAATAGATAAGCTTGAGTTTTTCACAAACACATCACTGTTACCTATTGTGTAATCAGGTGCTGAGGGACTGTATATAACAACTGCAGGATCTCCTTGAAGTACCCATTGTAAATTATGCGACTTGGTAGTTACATTGTTATTAGACAACATTTTTGTTACCTCATACATAATTTTACCAACAGAAGCACCATAGTTAACTTGGCAATATTGCGCATAAAAGTTATTAATTAAAGGAGGCAAAAAACCATCAAATGTAAAATTAGAATGTGCCAACCAACCTATAGCACCTTTATTTGCTGAGCATATATAATTTTTAGCATTTATTCCGCCACCTGTTTGCGCATCAACCTCTGTTGCGTTACCTACATTACAACCGCTAAAATAGTAAAATGGATACTTGTCGGTGTTTTTTAGATCATCTACATTGCCCATATCAACATCAAGTATGGTGAGTGATGCGTGGCCTAAAAAAGAAATAAAATTAACACCCGCATTTTGTTCCGCAACAATTCGTTCTTTCAAATCATCTTGTGTAGGTGTATTAGTAGATTTTCCGTAAACAGAAACTTTTGCTCCAATATTTTCCCCTTTAATTACTCCTTCGTTGTAATTAAGTATTGCTCTAAAATATGATTGTTCGCTTTCTTTTGAACCACCACTTACATGCAACACATTTTTGCGCCAAGGCTGTATACTATCAGGATTATTTTCGTATGCTATAACCTTATTTAAGTAATTCTGTAATTCAAGGTTGTTTGATGCAGGTACTCTGCCTGTAGGAACTTCGGCATAAAATCCATCTCCTTTAATTTTAAAACTATACAAAGCATCTGCACCAGGAACACCTATTGCAGGAACTAAATTTTTATTGTAGTACGTTACAGGATTTTGCGATGAAATACTATAAAATCGAGCCTTATCATTTTGATATCCCCTACCAGCCATTAACAAATAATTTGGTGCTACATTTTGTTCATTAACCAAGTGCTTCATCAATCTGCGTATAGCAAGTGGATGCTGATTACCAAAAAAATAATAATCGTAAAGTTGTTCGCTATATACCTTAAGTGTAGTATATTTTTGCGATCTATAATCTTTGTAATTATTTGCAGCAGGTTCTAAAACCGGGTGACTAACAATAATATATTCATAGTTTGATGACGGATTTATTGATGGGAATTGAACCAATTTTATATTATTAATATTAATTGTTTGGCTACTATCAAATAACCACATTAGGTGAGAGCGGCCATCATTATTTACAACAAACTCTGATGTTCCATTAGTTAAAAGGGTTCGAATACGTTTATTCGCTGTTAAATCATATACATATGCATTTCCGGGGCTAATGCCAACATTGGTTATTTGCAAATATGATTTTGTGCCTCCACGCTGATGGGTAACCTCAAACAATTTTTGATTGCCATTTGCCAAATTATAGGCTCGAGGATAAGAAAGGAAAGCATATGACAAACAATTAAAATCAGAAGGTATTGACAAATCATTAATAGCACTCATTTTAAGGTAAGTAGTTGTACCTATATTGGCAGATGAGATAGTTGGATTAAAAACTAAATCATCATATCCAGTGTATTTTTGATCAACAATTGTTGTAAAGGAAACATTATCGGTGCTTAAGCCTATTTGCACATGGTGGTTGTATAGTCCTGTATATTGAGCATTAGAGCCTCCAATAACTTTCATCTCAAGTGTGGGTGCAGGACCACTTTGGTAAAAAGCTGGAGTATTCAATAAAAAGGTTCGAGGATTAAACCACCCAATTCGCTCACTCGCCCAACCTTCTCCATCTTGGTATTCAGAACTAACATACTTTTCACTTGCGTTCATCAAATCAGGCCCATCCAAATACTCTTCAGTTGGAGCCAAAATAACCGTATCATTAAAATACAACTCGGGCTGCAAACCGGTAAAATTATAATCATTATCTTGAACAAAACGTAGTGGTACTTGTACCGTAGAATCTGGTAATATGGTTAAGAAATATGCAGATGTATCGGTAAACAAGCCATTAAAAGAATTTGGTTGCCAAGTAGGATTATCATATAAATCTTCATCTATTTCACCAGTATTTTTAAAACCAATAAACTCCACAAAATCATTGTTATTAAATATATTGTCCGCTTCACCTGAAATGTATATTGGTACTTCCTTCCCCTGATAAAAGAGTTGTATGCGTTTTGGGTTGATTCCTGAAATATTAACACCCGCATTTTGCAAAGCAGCATAACCAATTCGATATGTAGCTGTTTTACCTACCAAGAATTTATAATAAGGCTGATATGTTTTAATCCACTCGAAACCATACTGTTGAGCCATTGAGAGATGAGCTAAAAACAACATAGGTATGATGAGTAAAAAACGAAATATTTTAAAAGGCATATGTGCTAAACGACTTTTTTCTTACAAATAGTATAATGCGGCTAATTTACACATTATAGGCTAAACATAGCAGTAAAAAATCGGTTACAAAAAGTATTGCTTTATTTTAGAAAGTGGCTTAAGCAAAAGGGTGTACCATTTGGGATTAACACCATTCATTATCCAAGCATTGCGGTCTTGTATATTGGCTTTAATCCTATTTTTAAAGCTCCTATTACTTTGGCCACCAAGGCGCATTTTTATGATTACAGCTGGCAAATAAGATACTTTTATGTTATTGAAGTAACAGAAACGTAACATCAATTCGTAATCGGCAGCCATGTGTAGTTGTTTATTAAAACCGCCCAGTTTTTGATAAACTTCTTTGCGCACAAAAAAAGTGGGATGAGGCGGCATCCATCCTTTTACAAATCGCTTTTTATCAAAAAAACCTGATCTCCATTTGCGAACAATTTTATTTTTATCTGTCCTACTTACATAGTCCAAATCAGCATATAAAGCATCACATTTATCTACATTAAAATGCTCTACAACTTGCTGTATAACTAAGTTATGGGCATAAAAATCGTCTGCATTTAAAAAGCCAATTATATCACCTGTTGCTAGTGCAAGTCCTTTGTTCATGGCATCATAAATACCTTCATCAGGCTCGCTAATTACAATAGAAATTTTATCGCCAAAAGAATTTATTATATCTAAACTACCATCATTAGATCCTCCATCAATAATAATGTATTGTATGTTGCTGTTTTCTTGACACACTACACTTTCTATGGCATCTTTAATAAAGGCCATATTATCTAACACTACTGTTATGATGGTTATGTTCAAGGTTGATTTATTTTAAAAATATCTAATATCCATCCACGTAAGGCATATTTATCCCTTATCAAATCTTCAACTTCAACAAAATCTGTTTTAAAAAAAGAAAAATTAATTACAGGATTTTCTCTATCAATAACAATAATATTTTGCGGATGGAAAAAATCATACTCTACTATATGCGTATTGGTGGTTACCAGTTTTTTTGATGCGCCCAACATTTCTAATGTACGCATGGTTAAACCAGTTTGATTAGGATGTTGTATATCTAAAACCGCTCCTGATTCTTTAATTTTTTGTGCTAAATCACCTGCTAATATTGGCTTAAACTGAAATGCGCTGAAACGTGCATTATAAAACTTAATGTCTCTTATTTTTTTATAAAAAAACAATATTTTATTATGGAAATAAAGGTAGAAATACGTTTTTAACCCTAAGTTTTCAGCTTGTTTTTTTATGCTATTGACAAAATTATACCTATCGCTGTGCACTGTACCAATAAAACATAGGTCGTATATGTTTGGTATACTTTGACCCCATTTTCTAGAATCAAACTCATCAATAAAAAACAATGGCCTGAAGCCAACATTTGGCAATGTTTTCGAATCGTTTTTATCAAAAGAATAACACCAATCAAAAAGTTTAAAAGCAAGTTGTGCCGATTTTTTATTTTTGATAGAATCCCACATGTACAAAATAAACTTTGCTTGCGGTTGCTGTTTCCTTAATAGTTCAACTATTTCGGGTGTCATAGCTTCTAAATTAACTACAAATACAAAGTCAAATTTTTCGTTTTGAGTTGAGTTAAGTATTTCTTTGTAGTATTTAATGATGGTTTGCTTAATAATGTTTCTATCAATTCTGATAAGCGCTTTAGTCAAAAAATTATTTTTTGGTCGCTCATCAAATTGTAAAACATCTGCCCCCAACTCAATCATTTTTTGGGCAATAGCAAGGTCATACCCAAAAAACTTGGGTGCAAAAAACAAAACCTTTTTACCTTCTAATGGCTTAATGGTAATCATTTATATAGCCCACGGGCCTTCATTTCGTTAATAGACCGCTCGTAATTACTTGTTTTAATTTCTTGTTGTGTTACCCAATTGGTAAATGCAGAAATTCCGCTATCAAAATTGTGTTTAGGTTCAAAACCTAACTTATTTTTTATATGTGTTAAGTCTGCAAAATTATGTCTGATATCGCCTAAACGGTAATTACCAGTTATATTTAAATCAACATCAATACCAAGTTTGGCAATTAACGTTTGCGCTACTTTTAATACACTTGTAGCAACACCACTTCCAACATTAAAAATTTGTCCGTTAGCCTCATCATGTTCAATTCCTAAAACAGTAGCATTTACTACATCATCAATAAATACAAAATCTCTACTCTCATGGCCATCTTCAAAAATATTTATAGATTTATTATTTCTTATTTGGGTTGAAAATATAGAGAGTATACCGGTGTATGGATTGCTTAATGATTGACCAGGACCATACACATTTTGATACCTAAATGCAACAGGAGCAATGCCAATAGTTGGGCAAACAGTCATAATCATTTGCTCTTGATTTTGTTTGGTTATACCATAAACAGATGATGGATGTATTTTGGAATCTTCGCTGGTAGCAAGTAATTCCAAGTCATTATCATCCATATAACTTACCTCAAATTTACCTTGCTGTAAATCGTTATCATTTCTATGACCAGGAAATACTATTCCATATTTTTGAGAGTTGTATTTACCCTCGCCATAAATAGAACGTGATGAAGCTATAACTACTTTTTTAACTTGGTGAGACTGATTTACTAAAACATCAAGTAATTTGGCTGTACCACCAATATTTACATCTACATAGCGTTGGATTTCATACATTGATTGGCCAGTGCCTGTTTCGGCTGCAAAATGAACCACCACATCAACTCCTAATAATGCCTGTTTTAGCAATGCTACATCAGTTATAGAACCTCTTATAAATTTTACTTTATCAATGATGGAGTTTAGCAATACAGAGTGCTCTGGAATTTCACCATGTATTTGTGGTGATAAATTATCTAAAACCACAACTTCGTGTCCCCTATTTATAAGTGCTAAACTTAAATTAGACCCAATAAATCCTGCACCACCTGTAATTAATATTTTACTCATAGATTTTAATAACGTTACACACGTTCCCACATTTGGGTTTCGAAATTAAACTTTTTTATCACTTTTGCTGGAGAACCCACTGCAATACTGTATTCAGGTATATGCCCTGTTACCACCGACATGGTACCAATTATCGAACCTTTACCTATATAAGAACCAGGCAGTATGCTCACAAATTCACCTATCCAAACATGATCTTCTATGATTACTGGTTTTGTAACCATTTTCCTACTATTAGGAGCAGTAAGCGGAGAATCGTCTAATTCATTACCTGAGTAACTTCCGTGCGAGCAATCTGATATATAAATTTTACTTGCCAAAAGTACATCATTACCTATGATTACACTTTCCATTGCGGTAATGTGTACATAATCATTCATCTCTACATGGTTACCAATTGTTAGGCAAATTTTTGATGTATCAATAGGATAAGCTTCTAAACGACAACCTACACCCGTGGTTAGTCCTTTACCAAAATTGATGTTTTTCTTATTTCTTACATCAATGGGTAAGCGCACCAATCGCGCTCCGGCAAAAAACAATTTGGTATATAGCAGATAATACAATACCCTGAACGAGCCCATTATTCCATATCTGCTGATGAAACTTTTCATTTTAAAATTTTAACCCTAATTACTCTAATGCTGAACTTAAACAATGAAAACAATAACGCCAATAATAACTGAAATACATTGATAAAACCACTTTTATGGGCAAAAAACAGATTTTTTAATTCGCCTTTTTCCATTTCAACAATATTACCAGACAATCCAGAGTGTCCAAATCCTGCTTTACCTTGGCCATAACCTATTAATTTATGGTTCACCAAAACGCATTGGTATTGATGGGCAATACGCATAAAATAATTGCCCTCCTCGGCATAACGCTGGTTTTCGTCAAACAATCCAATACGCTCCACTATTTCTCGCTTAAAAATTACGGTTGATGGCTGGAAATAATTTTTATAAATCAAATCGCTAACCTTAATGTAGTTCAGCTCCCCAAACTTTTTAAATAAAAACCTATCAATCCTTTCATTAATGGGGTTACAAGCCAAAAAATCTATGGTTGGGTATTGATTTAAAAAGTTGAGTTGGGTTTCTATTTTATTAGGATACCAATCATCATCCGAATCTAACAAAGCAATAAAATCACCCTTAGCTATTTTTAAACCTATATTTCGTGCTGATGAAACACCACCATTTGGTTTATTAATCAGCGTTATTTTCAACGCGGGATGTTTATTAATGAATTCATTAACCAGCGATTCTGAGTTATCTTTTGAACCATCGTTTACAACAATTACCTCTAAGTGTTTATAGGTTTGATTGAGCACAGATGTTAAGCACCTCAAAATATCATTTTGAGCGTTGTACATGGGTATAACAACTGATACGAGTATATTTTCGAGCATGAGTAACCTAAGTTAACTGTTCAGATAATTGCTTTTTAATGTTGGCTATAGATAATGTATCTTTGGCATGATGTAGTTGATTTAACTGCTCTTCATAACAATCAATTTCACCTCTATCCAACTTACCAATTAATAATTTCATCTCAACAAGATCATCAACCAAAAAGCCAATATTTCCCAATAGCTTAAAATAGTGTTCAAAAAAACTATTTCTGATGGCAATTATAGGCTTTTCGAGCTTTATGGCATCAAAAAACACACCGCTAGGCATAAATTGATAGGCATCTTTAGGATAAAACATCAATATATAATTTACCTGCGCTAATTCCTGCTCAAAAATATCATTAGGAATCATATCATTTGAAGAGATTGAATAATCAACACTATCATTCAAATAGGGCAACATATCGGACTCAAATTTACCAATAGTTTTAAATGAGATGTTTTGCAATGACAAAGACGAGGCAACATCAAAAATTAAGTGCGCATTTTTAAACCCAGCATTATGAACACCCACTGTTGCCAGTATAATCCCCCTATTGTTCATCACCATTTTTTTATTACTTGGCGGATATATGTATGGATGGTGAATGGAAATAAAATGCTCTGGATTTAAATTAAAATAGGCAATTATGTTGTTTTTACATACCTCACCCAATGTTATATATTTAAAATTAGGAGGATTAATATTAAGTGCCTTTGCCAACAATTTATAATAAACATTGGGTTTGTGTGTGATGTGCTCTAACTCGCCATGTAAAACTAAAAACACCTTTATATTAGGGAACCATTTTAAAAACAACTGTTTAAGAACCCAATGAGTAAATGGCAAAGCTGAGGTAATGATTACATGTGCTACTTTGTGTTTTTTACTGTAGTTTAAAACTTTTAACAAAACAAATACACCAATAATTTCTTTTAACACAATAGCAATGGCCCTACTTATAGCATTACCTTTAACTGAAGGCGCATTAAAAGGCTCATAGTTTACATGTAAATTACTGTCATTTAATTTTTCCCGAACAGCATGTGCATGTTTATTTTCACTAAAGAAAGTAATTTGTTTACTGTCGTTAAAAGGACAAACATGTAAAAATGCAGCATTAAACTCAACGTGTGCATTTCCTGTCATTGAGAGTTCGGCAATTACAATCAT